>NZ_JABFMQ010000008.1:0-74445 GCF_013359625.1 Herbaspirillum sp. C9C3 | reverse complement strand
TGTGCTCGCGGCAGGCGTACTGGTAGCAGGCGCACTCGTTACCGGCGTGCTCGCGGCAGGCGTACTGGAAGCCGGCGCGCTGTCTACCGGTGTACTTGCGGCTGGTGTATTGGACACTGGCGTGCTCTCCGCCGCTACACTTGCGGCAGGTGTAGTGGTGGCCGATGTGTTGGTGACAGGAGCAGCGGAGGCAGGTGTACTGGTCACCGCTGCGCTCGCCGCCGGTGTACCGGATTCAGATGTGCTTGCCGGCGTAGCGGCCGGCGCGAGCGTGTCATGGACCAGCTTGTCGATACTCACCGCACTGACGATATCCAGGTCCACGGCGTTGCTCGTCACCACGGGGTGGAAGTCGAACAGCAGCGAATTGTCCGAAACGTTCAGGCGCGGCGCGCTGAGACTGCCGGCCGTGACCACGCCAGCCAGCTTCTGACCGTTGTTCAGCGTCGCAGCCTTGGCCACATCGACCGCCATCGCGGCGCCCGAGGCGAAGCTGGCCGCATCGGTCACCACCAGCTTGCCGTATTGGGTGGCGCTGGCCACGCCTATCGTCAGGGTCTGTCCCGCCGTCTGGACGTAGCCTGGCACGCTCAGCGTGCCGGCCGCGATCGTCGTATTGCCGCTGTAGCTCACCGTACCGAGCACGCGCAGCGTCCCCTCGCCCTGCTTGACCAGGCTGCCCGGCGCGCTGCCATCGGCAATGCCGTTGTTGAGCGTGAAGGTGAAAGCCTGAGTATCGATATTGCCCGTACCGCTGATGCGCACCGCATTGGCCAGGGTCAGACTGTCAGCGGCGGCGCGCAGGGTGGTGCCATCGCCCATGACCAGCGCGCCGCTGCCCAGCGCGGTGGACGAGGCCACGCCCAGCGTGCCGCCTTCCAGGCGGGTGCCGCCCGAATAACTGTTGTTGCCCGACAGGGTCAGGCTGCCCTCGCCGGTCTTGACCAGGCTGCCCACGTAGTCGGCATCGGTCTTCTTGCGCACGGCGTCGAGGTAGGCGGTCTGGCCGTTGTAGTTGCCCAGGGCCAGGTTGGCCGCGACGGTATTGGCATCGGTGGAGAGCATGTAGGTCAGCAATTGCTCCTTGCTCAGCAAAGGCCCGCTGCCGGACTGCTTCAGAATGGCGGCCGCCAGCGTGTTGGCGGTCACGGCCTTGTCGGCGTTCTGGAAGGCGGTATTGTCGGCCTTGCTCTTGCTGGCCTGATAGGCGGCGTTGAGTCGGGCCCGCGTCTGCACCAGCGCCAGGGCCGCATCGTAGTCACTGTCGACCTTCGCCGTGACGACCGCAGTGGCACTGTCGAGCGCCGCTTGCAATGTGGAGGGAGACAAAGCCTCCCAGGCGGCCAGTTGCGCCTTCTCTTCGCTCTTGCGCTGGATCAGCGCGGCTTCGGAAATGTCGTTGCTCCAGGTATCGGCCTTGCCTGCACCGATCCTGGCATTGAAGACGCCCAGCAACTGGCCGGGGCCGTAGAGGGCCTTGTTCAGATCCGGCAAGCCCCAGCCGAACATGGCGTTGGGAGCATCGGCCGGACCATCGCCGAGATGCTTGGCCGTAGTCAGCAGAATGGTGCGAATGGCCTGGTTGTCCAGCTCCGGATAACGCTGCATCAGCAGGCCCAGCGCGCCGGTCACGTGGGGGGCCGCCATGGAGGTGCCGGAGGCGTTGACCAGGGCGGTGTCGGAGGTAATGTTCAGGCTGGGAATGGCCGAGCCCGGTGCGGATACGCACCAGTACCTGGCCAGACCGCACTGGTTGGAAAAACTGGGCAGCGCCGAACTGGCATTGACCGCGGCCACCGCGATCCAGTTCTGCTCCAGCTCCGGCCTGAAATACGGCAACGCCGAGCGGATGTTGACGTTGGCCTTGCCGGTATTGCCGGCGGCCCAGACCATGAGCGCATTGGACTCTTGCGCGACGTCGGCTGCCGCATCCAGCCAGCTCTTCTTGCCGCCGCCCTGGAGGCGCTGGTAGGAGGCCGCCACGCCGCCGATGCTGCCGAAATCATCGCGTGAATCGGGGCTGCCCCAGCTGCTGTTGATCACGCGCACACCCGCGCTGGCGAGATTGCCGTAGGCCGCCTTGAAGTAGTTGTAGTCCACGTTCACGCCATAGACCGAACTGTCGGTGCCGTTGGTATTGGTGATGTAGTAGTCGCTGTCGAACGCCACGCCCAGGAAACCGGCGCCATTCTTGGATGCCGCGATGGTGCCGGAGACATGGCTGCCGTGCTTGTCGTTGAGGGAGCTCAGGGCACCGGTGGTGCTGAAGGCGTCACCAGCCTTCCAGGGCTGCTTGCCATCCTGGTATTGCGATCCATCGTTGGCATAGGTCCCCACGACGGCCAGCGGCGTGGCGTTGCGGCCGACGAATTCGGCATGGGTCAGCATGAGCCCCGAATCGACCGAGCCCAGCTTGATGCCCAGGCCGGTGTAGCCCGCCGCATAGGCATATTGGGCATTCATGGCGCCCAGGCCCCAGTTGGTCTTGAACTCCTTGTTGTCGGCCCAGCTGGCCACGGCCGCTGCCGCATCGGTACTGGTGCTGCCGTCATAGTTGACATAGCTCTGCGCCATCGCCGGCACGCTCAGGGCCGGGCCCAGTGTCAGCAATACGGCAGCATACAAGGCTTTTTTCTTGAAGACGGCCGGTGGCATCGGCGCGACTTGATGTAGCGACTTCTTGTTCTTCTTCATCTTCCCTTCCTAGGTCGATCGTGTGGAATTGGCCAGGAGATCGGGAATGCTTGCCCGCCCCCGCGCTGCGTGTCGTCGCCCCGGATGCCGGCTGATACCGGCTTTTTGTAGGGGCGAATTGTCGGGGGCCGACCAGGTTCTGCACATTGTCTTTTGGTGCTGTTTGCACGCAGACAATGTGCTGTTTTTAGCATCACGCCAGGGCGTGATCAGAGGAAGGAAAAGACAAAAAAGAAGCGCAAGCCAGCTCAGCCGCGCTGACCGCAACCTGCTTCAGAAACGCCAGTTGGCGCGGATCCGATAGCTCACGCTGGCCTTGAATGGCCAGGGCGGACGCGGCGTTCCGGGCACGGCCTCGGTCAGGGCGGCCAGGCCGTCGCGCTCGGCAAGGAGCTCGAAGCGACTGGCCGGATGGTGACTGCGTGGCGGCAGCGCACGCCCGCCGGAATGCAGCTGCGAGAGCACGCCTGACAATGAACGTTGACCAGGTTGGCCCGGCAGGGACAGATCCAGATCAGCCACGCCAGCGGTGCCGAAGAATGTGTCTTGCCGACGCGAAGTACCGAGCTGCAGGCCAAGATCAAAGGTCCCCGGAACCAGGCCCAGGCCCGCCGCCAGATTGACGATGCCGGCCGTGGACGCCAGGCTGTAGCTATGGCCGCTGACCCGGTGCTGGGCCCTGGCGGCCAGGCCCAGCATCAGGCCCAGCACCAGCAGCATGAGGGCATTGCGCCAATAGGAAAGGAAGATCGCCGCAACATGCGGCGCGCCATGCTTGCTCAGGTTCTCACGATTGCTCATCTGTTTGCCCACCTCGACGCTGCGGAATCGATCAGGGCAAACCACCATGCCGGATGCCCCGTCCTCGTTTTTTTTCATCCCCGGAGGGACGCTGCTCACCGCTTGTTATGTCGCGTATTGTCGGAGCACTGGGCGATTCTGGACACTGTCTTTTGGTGCAGCTTCCGTAAAGAATATGTGAATTATTTTTCGTAAGCTTACCCACCCGGAAGATGAATCTTCTGTCGCAATGGCGCAAAAAAACCGGCAGCGCATCGAGGCGCTGCCGGCGTGGGGGTGCGCTCGGGCGGATTCAGCCCGGCTGGTCGGACCAGCCCAGTCCCAGCGCCTTCTGGATGCCCACGAAGCTGCGCGTGAGATTGGCCTCGGCCTGCAACAGGTTCTGTTGCGCGGTGAGTTGCTGGCGGGTGGTATCGAGCACCTCGATGAGCGTGCCGGTACCGGCCTCATAGCGTTGCCGCGCCAGCGCCAGCGCACGGTCGGCGGAGACCTTGGTACGTGCGAGCGTGGCCACGCTGATGCGACCATAGCGCATGCGCGAGAGCGCATCCTCGGCATCGCGCAGCGCTTCGAGCACGGCCTGGCGGTACTTCATCTCGGCTTCGTCACGCACCCGTTCGGCTTGCGTGACGCGCGCCCTGGCGCGGCCAAAGTCGAGGAAATTCCAGCTCAGCATGGGGGCGCCGATGGCAGCGAAATCATCCAGGCGCGTCAGGTCCGATGGATGCGTGCCGCCCAGCCCGATGACACCAAAGAGCTTGAGGCTGGGATAGCGTGCCGCTTCGGCCTGGCCGATCCTGGCGGTATCGGCGGCCAGCGTGCGCTCGGCCGCACGCACGTCGGGCCGGCGACGCAGCAACGACACCGGATCGCCGACGGCGACCTGTTGCGGTGGCAGCGGCACCGGTGCGGTCGCGGCCAGTTCCGCATCGAGCGTGCCGGGCTCCTGCCCCAGCAGCGTGGCCAGCTGGTTGAGGTAGGCATCTCGCTCGGCCTGCAGGGGGACCAGGTCGGCGCGGCTGGCATCGAGCTGGTTCTGGACACGCAACTGATCCAGCGACGAGGCGGTGCCGCGCTGGACCCGCTGATCGGTCAGCTGCAGCATCTGCTGCTGCGCCTGCACCGCTTGCCGGCCCAGCGTCAGGCGCTGCTGGCGGTCGCGCAGGCTGATATAGGCGTTGCCCACTTCGGCGGCCAGGCTGACCTGTACATCGGCCAGCGAGGCTTGCGCGGCGTCCGCCGTCGCCGTGGCTGCCTGGACGGCGCGGCGGTGTGCACCGAAGAGATCGATCTCCCAGCTGGCATCGAAGCCCACGCTGTAGAGATTGGCGCTGGTGGCCGAGCCATTGCCGGAGCTGGAACCGCCGGTCAGCGCCCCCAGATTGGCCGGTGGCAGGCGTGCGTGCGCCGCCAGCGCCGAGGCGCCCACGCTGGGCGCGGCGTTGGCCTGCTCCAGCGCCAGCCCGGCGCGCGACTGCTGCAGGCGGGCGCGGGCCACGGCAAGATTCGGGTTGGCCTGCAAGGCGCGTTCGATGAGACTGGTGAGCTCGGCATCACCCAGGGCTTGCCACCACTGGTTGATTGGCGCGGTGGTAGTCACGGTGTCGCCGCCGCGCACGAACTGCCTGGTGTGTGCGGCTTGCGGGGCGGCCTCGGGCGGGCCGGCATAGTCCGGACCGAGGGCGCAGCCGGCCAGCAGAGCTGCCGCGGCCAGGGCGATGAGGCGCGTGGCCGGGAAGGAAGAAGAGGTCTTGTCCATGTTGTTCATCAATGAGAAGCCACCGGTGCGGCATGGGTCGGCAAGGGACGCAGGAACAGCACCAGCGGCGTCACGCACAGGATGGCCACGCCCAGCAGCCAGAACAGGTCGGCATAGGTCATGGTCAGCGCCTGGGCCTGGATGGTGCTGCCCATGAGCCGGATGGCCACATCCTGGCCGCCCAGCAGATGGCCTTGCGCAGCGATGGTGGATTGCACCAGCTCGGAATTGGCGTTGAGGCTTTCTTCCAGGCGGCGGCTGTGCAGCCACAGGCGCTGGTCCTGGATCACGGCGATGGCAGCCAGCGCCAGCGAGCCGCCAAGATTGCGCGCGGCGCTGTAGAGTCCGGAGGCATCGCCGGCCTGCGAGGGGGGCACCGAGCGGATCGCCGCCTGGTTCAGGAACAGCATCGCCAGCACGGTGCCCACCCCGCGCATGAGCTGCGAGGCCACGAAGGAGCCGCCGTAGGAGAGCGGGCTGAGGTCGGTCTCGATGAAGGCCGATGTCGCCAGCAGCAGGAAGCCCGTGCCGACGGCGATGCGGATGTCCACCAGCCGCATCAGCAAGGGCGTGAAGGGCATCATCAGGATCATCGGTACGCCCGAGAGCAGCACGATCCAGCCCGACTGCAAGGAGTTGTAGCCGGCGATGCCGGAGAGGAACTGCGGGATCACATAGGCCGTGCCATACAGCGCCACGCCCACGATCATGGCCATCATCACCACCGAGCCGAACTGGCGGTCACGCAAGAGCCGCAGCTGGATCACCGGATGGCGCGAGCGCACCTGGCCGATGGCCAGCAAGATGAAACCCAGCACGGAAGTGGCGGCCAGCCAGCGGATGTCGGGCGAGGAAAACCACTGCTCGCGCTCGCCCTCTTCGAGCACCACCGTCAGCCCGCCCAGCCCCAGCGCCAGCCCGGCAATGCCGAACCAGTCAGCCTGGCCGAACTGCTCGAACTTGGGACGCTCATAGGGGATCGCCACCAGCAGCAAGGTGATGAGGGCCGCGCCCACCGGCAGGTTGATGAAGAAGGCGTAGTGCCAGCTGACGTTCTCGGTGAGCCAGCCTCCCATCACCGGCCCCAGCACCGGCCCGAGAATGGCAGTAGCGCCGAACAGGGCATTGCCCACCGGCTGCTGCGCGCGCGGCAGCCGGGTGGCGATGATGGTCATGGCGGTCGGAATGAGCGCACCGCCCGTGAAGCCCTGCCCGACCCGCCCCACGATCATCATCGGCAGCGTGGTCGAGAGACCGCACAGCACCGAGAACATCGTGAACAGGCTGGCTGCCGTCAGCAGCAGCACGCGCAGCCCCAGCAGCCGCTCCAGCCAGGCCGACATGGGGATGATGACGATCTCGGCCACCAGATAGGCGGTGGCGATCCAGGTACCTTCGGTGCCGGAAGCACCAATCTCGCCCTGGATGGTGGGCAGCGAGGAATTGACGATGGAGATGTCCAGCGTGGCCATGAGCGCGCCCAGCGTACCGGCGGCTACTGCCAGCCAGGCAGCGGCATCGGCCTTCTCTCCCTGGACGCCCTGCCCTGGCGACGCGGCGCGCGCGGCGCTGCTCACTGCGGCTCCTTGCGGGTGGCGTTGATCTCGCTGTTGCGTTCGCGCAGATCGCGCAGTTCATCCTTGGCGGCGATGGTGTTGACCTCCACCGTCACCGACAGGCCGGCCACGAAGGCGCGGGTTTCTTCCGGGGTGGCATCGATGGCAATGCGCACCGGCACGCGCTGGACGATCTTGGTGAAGTTGCCCGTGGCGTTCTGCGGCGGCAGCAGCGAGAACTGCGCACCGGTGCCCGGCGAGAGGCTGTCCACATGACCGTGGAACTCCACGCCCGGCAAGGCATCGACCTTGATGATGGCGGGCTGGCCGATGCGCATGATGCCGATCTGCGTTTCCTTGAAGTTGGCCGAGACGTAGAAGTGTGTCGGCACCACGGTCATCATGCGCGTCCCCGGCGAGACGAACTGGCCGACCCGCACCTGCTTGTCGCCGATGCGGCCATCCACGCTGGCGCGGATCTCGGTGTAGCCGAGGTTGACGCTGGCGGCGTCATACTGCGCACGGGCGGTTTCGCCCTGGGCCTGGGCCTGGCGCACCTGCGCCTGCAGCGAGCGCACCCGCAGCTGGGCCGCATCCAGCGCCGCACGGCGCGCCGCCACGGTGCTGCGCGCCTGGGCCTGCTGGTTGCGCAGGCTGGTCAGGCGTTCGCGGGTCTCGGCGCCGGAGGCGGCCAGGGGCGTGTAGCGTTCCACTTCGGCGCTGGCGAAGCGGGCATCCTCGTCCGCCGAGGCCAGCTGTGCCTTGGCCTGGGCGATGGCGGCCTGCTGCTCGGCCAGCTGCGCCTTGGCAGCTTCCTCGCTGGCGGCGGCGGCATCGATCTGGGCCTTGGCCTGGGCCGCCTGCGCGGAATAATCACGGGCATCGATGCGTACCAGTGCTTGGCCGGCCTTGACGATCTGGTTGTCGGCCACCAGCACCTGGTCGACATAACCGGTGACCTTGGAGGAGACCGTCACGCTGTCGGCCTGGACGAAGGCATCATTGGTGCTTTCGAGATACTTGCCACGGAACTGGTAGTACAGCACCCAGGCCGCTACGATGACCAGCACCAGCAAACCCAGCGTACGCAGGATGAAACGGGCACGCGGGCTCATGCGTTTCTTGGGAGCGCTGTTCTTGTCGTTACCGGGAGAGGAGGAGTCTGGCTGGGATGGACTGGCTTCTGGTTTGCCGGGTGTGGCGTCGGTCATCTTTTTTATCCTAATATCGGGGCGCGGAAGGTTTCAAACGGAATCCATACGGTGCCAGTACAGTGTTGGTGACTGGCAATACACTTGGCCGTTGGGGAGCAATACAGTGCCAATACAGTGCCAAGACAGTGGCGATACAGCGTCAGTACGGTTGTGCGCAAACCAAGGCAATAATTAATGAGGTACCATATGATATGGTATCTGGAAAAATCATGTCTACAAGCTTTACAAACGATGACAGCAGCAGTGCCGCCGAGGCACTGCGCGACTTCTACATTCGCTCGCACCGCACGCTGGACAAGCTCATGGCCGGTGAAGGCGCCTCGCTGGCGCGCAACAAGATGCTCGGCCATATCGAGCGCAACAGCCCGGTGCGCGCGGCTGATCTGGCGACGGCCTTCGGTTTTGCGCCGCGCACCATCACCGAGGCCATCGATGCGCTGGAGCGCGACGGACTGGTCCGGCGCAGTGGCGACGCCAGCGACCGCCGGGTCAAATACATCGCTTTGACCGCATCGGGCAAGGAAGTGCTGCGGGCCTCGGAGCCGGTGAAGAAAACCTTCATCGATGGACTGTTCGCTGCCTTGAGCGAAAAGGAGATCGCCAGCTTGACCACTGTCCTGGGCAAGCTCAACCATCGATTGGCGGAACTGGAAGAAGTGTATTCCGCGCCCCCCTCTGCGACAGCCGTTGCAACGGATGAGGTACCCGCCAGGCGCGGTCGAAAGAAAAGCTGACACGGCAGAACAGACAAGAAAAACGCTCCCGCCAGGGGAGCGCCAGAACATGCGGTATGGCGAGGGGTGAGACCGCCTTCAGCGCCGGGCCATCACCGATCCGCGAAACGATCGGTGGCTGCGATGAGCTGGTCGAGAATACCGGGTTCGTTGTAGGCGTGACCGGCACTGTCGATCAAGTGCAGTTGCGAACCGGGCCAGGCCTGGTGCAGGTCCCAGGCGGACTTGGCCGGGGTGGCCAGGTCATAGCGACCCTGCACGATCACACCGGGAATGCCTTCCAGGCGCGCGGCATTGGCCAGCAGCTGGCCCTCCTCCATGAATCCCTTGTTGAAGAAGTAGTGGTTCTCGATGCGCGCAAAGGCCAGCGCGAATTGCGCATCGTTGAAGGAATCGATCAGGCCCTCATCGGCTACCAGGGTGATGGTGCTGGCTTCCCAACGGCTCCAGGCGCGCGCGGCCTGCAGCTTGGCGGCTTCGTCGTTGCCGGTCAGACGTTGGCGATAGGCATGCACCAGATTGCCGCGCTCGGCCACCGGGATCGGGGCCAGGAATTGGTCCCAGCGATCCGGCACCATCCACGAAGCTCCCTCCTGGTAGTACCAATCCAGCTCGGCCTGGCGCAACAGGAAGATGCCGCGCAGGACCAGCTCGGTCACGCGCTGTGGATGGGTCTCGGCATAGGCCAGCGCCAGCGTGCTGCCCCAGGAACCGCCGAAGACCTGCCAGCGGGCGATGCCCAGCAGTTCGCGCAGGCGTTCGATGTCGGCCACCAGGTCCCAGGTGGTATTGGCCTCGAGGTTGGCATGCGGCAGCGAGCGGCCACAGCCGCGCTGGTCGAACAGGACGATGCGGTATTTTTCCGGATTGAACAGGCGCCGGTGCGAGGGGCCGCAACCGCCACCGGGCCCGCCATGCAGGAAGACCACCGGCTTGCCCTTGGGGTTGCCGCAGACTTCCCAATAGACCTGGTGACCGTCACCAACGTCGAGCATGCCGTGCTCATGGGGTTCAATGGGGGGATAGAGGCCGCGCAGGGTGGCAGGGGCGGAAGTGGTCATCAGCAGATCCTTGGGGATGAAGACAAAAGAGGCAGTATAGGGTGGGCAGGATGAGAATGCAGATTCCTCATTCCACCACGAGTTCCGGATTGTTCTTCACTTCGTTGAGGACAAAAAAGGAACGCAATTGCCGCACCCCCGGCAAGCGCAGCAGGGTGTTGGCATGCAGGCGATTGAAGGCTTGCAGATCCTTCACGCGCAGCTTGATCCAGTAATCGAATTCCCCGGCCAGCAGCAGGCACTCCTGGACGGCGGCAATCTCGCGCACCGCCTTCTCGAATTCGGCGAAGCTCTCCGGGGTGGAACGGTCCAGCACCACGCCCACCGTCACCAGTACCGGCAGACCTAGTTTTTCGGGATCGAGGATGGCGCGCACTTCCTTCACATAGCCCTCGTCCATCAGCCGTTTGGTGTGGTTCCAGCAGGCCGTGGCACTCATGCCGAGCTTCTTGGCCAGCTCGGCATTGCCGATGCGGCCATCCTTCTGCAGCGCCTTGAGGATGCGCTTGTCCATGCGGTCGAGCGTCATGATGATTCTTTCCTTAAATGACAAATTATCGCAATTTTCTTTGCATGAAATAATTTACATCGATTTTTCATCACGAATCATGCCATAAATTCGGAAGCACCATTTTAATCCTCCGGCGTAAAGTTGATCCCGGCGATTCACCATGAATCGGACCAGATTCGGACCCCTTTCGACCATCCACCTGAACCGGAGCACTCCATGCTGGCACTCGACAAACTCTTCCCTCGCAAGACCCTGGGCTTCTTCCCCTCCCCCATCCACAAGCTGGAACGCTTGTCCGCCATGCTGGGCGTGGAAGTGTGGGCCAAGCGCGATGACGTCTCCTCGGGCCTGGCCTTTGGCGGCAACAAGATCCGCAAGCTTGAATGGCTGGTGGCCGATGCCCTGGCCAAGGGCTGCGACACCCTGGTTTCGATCGGCAACATCCAGTCCAACCACACGCGCCAGGTCTGCGCAGCGGCTGCTGCCGTGGGCATGAAGTCCTACACCGTGCAGGAAACCTGGCTGGAATGGGATGACCCGGTCTACGACAAGGTCGGCAACATCCTCCTGACCCGCATCATGGGCGGCAACCCGATCATGGGCGGCTATGGCTACTCCACCACCGAGAAGGACACCTGGGCGCGCGCCCTGGAAGAAGTGCGCGCCAAGGGCGGCAAGCCCTATGCGATTCCGGCCGGTGCGTCGGACCACCCGCTGGGCGGCCTGGGCTATGCCAACTTCGCCGATGAAGTCGCGATGCAGGAACAGCAGCTGGGCATCTTCTTCGACAACATCGTGGTGGCCACCTGTACCGGTTCCACCCAGGCCGGCATGGTGGTCGGTTTCGCCGCTCAGGAAAAGCGTCGCCGCGTGATCGGCATCGACACCGCCGATGATGAAGCCATGACCCGCCGCGCCGTCACCAAGATCGCCAATGACACCTGCGAGCTGATCGCCGCCAAGGGTGGCCAGCGCGTCGTGGTGCGCGATGCCGACATCGAGATCATTCCCGACTACAGTGGCCCGGCCTATGGCTTGCCGAGCGAGCAGACCATCGCCGCCATCCGTACCGCGGCCGAGATGGAAGCCATGCTGACAGATCCGGTGTATGAAGGAAAATCCATCGACGGCTTGATCGACATGGCCAAGAAGGGCCATTTCAAGGGCCAGCGCGTACTGTATGCCCACCTCGGTGGCGCACCGGCACTGAACGCTTATTACAAGGCCTTCGAAGATCCGGAAAACCTCACCAAGCTGGCGCGCGAAGCACGCTACAAGGAGTAAGCCGGAGCGCTCCGCGCAGACGCATCGGCGCGCTGCACATCCAGCCCGTGCCTGCTCAAGCAGGCCGGGCTTGTGTCATTTTGGGGCGCAAGTTCCCGCTGGCCGGCTCATTTTTTCTTCATGTGCCTGCCCGCTTGATCGGCATCAAAGCCCGCAGAAAGCTTCACGCGTACCTTTCGGACATCCTCACTCGACAGGTAAAACACCGTGAAAAAAATCGTCACCCTCACTGCCGCCGTGGCCGCCCTGGCCTCCTCCTTTGCTGCTGCTCCCGTGTTCGCACAGGAAGCCCAAGGCCCGTGGCTGGTGCGCGTACGCGCCGTCAACCTGAGCCCGGAAAACAAGTCCGACCCGGTCGGCGGCACCGGCGCCTCGGACCGCATCACCATCAACAACAAGGTGATTCCCGAGTTCGACATCAGCTACTTCTTCACCCCGAACATCGCTGCCGAACTGGTGCTGACCTATCCGCAAAAGCAGGACGTGCGCCTGGACGGCACCAAGATCGGTACCTTCAAGCACCTGCCGCCGACCCTGACGCTGCAATACCACTTCATGCCTGAAGCGGCCTTCAGCCCCTACATTGGCGCCGGCATCAACTACACCCGCATCTCCAGCGTCAGCCTCGCCAACGGCCTGCAACTGGATAGCAGCAGCGTCGGTGGCGCCCTGCAGATCGGTGCCGACTACAAGATCAACAAGAACTGGCTGATCAACTTCGACATCAAGAAGGTGCAGATCTCCAGCGACGTGAAGACCGCTGCCGGCACCAAGGTCAGCAACGTCAAGATTGATCCGTGGCTGATCGGCGTTGGCGTGGGTTACCGTTTCTAAGGTATTCTTGCCGCACCCAAACGGCGCGATCCGTCATCGATGATGACCGGTCGCGCTGTTTTTTGGGATCCGCGCTAACGTCCCGCCACCGGTTTTCCGGCCGCCATGTCTTGCAATGCCATCCGCCCCTTGCAGCGTTAGCTGGAGCAGTCTCCTGCGGCATGCTCCCCCGTCCACCGTTTGATAGTAGGAAGAGGTAATTACGATGTCGACGACTTCGCACCCCCACACCCCGGTCGCGCCTGGCGCACCGATGCCCCATCGCAAGATCATCCGCTCCTGGGTGATCCCCATCAGCCAGCGCAGCACGGCCATCGCCCTGGCGCTGTCGGTACTGGACTTCTGCCTGTTCGGCGCCAGCCTGGCGGCCATCGTCTGGGCCCCCTGGCTACTGGCCAAGATCGCCCTGGGCGTGGTCAATGGCTTCATCATCGGACGCCTGTTCATCCTCGGCCACGATGCCTGCCACCAGGCCTTCACGCCCAGCCGCAAGCTCAATACCTGGCTGGGCCGCCTGCTGTTCATGCCTTCGCTCACGCCCTACAGCCTCTGGGCAGTGGGCCACAACGTGGTGCACCACGGCTATACCAACCTGAAGGGTTTTGATTTCGTCTGGCAGCCGCGCTCGCTGGAAGAGTTCCGCGCCCTGCCGCGCTGGCGCCAGCGCCTGGAGCGCCTCTATCGCAGCGGCTTCGCTCCGGGTCTGTACTACATGGTCGACATGTGGTGGAAGCGCATGTACTTCCCCTCCAGGAAGCAGATGCCGACCCGTCGTGCCGAATTCATGTGGGATGGCGTGCTGGTGACGGCCGTGGCGGCTGTCTGGATCGCCGGCCTGGCCTGGGCTGCGCAAGCCACCGAACAATCCTTCTGGACCCTGCTGGTGACCGGTTTTGCGATTCCGCTGCTGTTCTGGAAGGCCATGATCGGCTTCGTGGTGTATGTGCACCATACGCATACCTCAGTGGCCTGGTATGAAGACAAGATCACCTGGGCTGCTGCGCAACCCTTCGTCTCCACCACCGTGCACCTGACCTTTGGCCGCTACTGGGGCGCGCTGCTGCATCACATCATGGAACACACCGCGCACCACGTGGACATGAGCGTGCCGCTGTATCGCCTCAAACAGGCCCAGAAGAAGCTGGAAACCATGCTGCCCGGCCGCATCGTGATCCAGCGCTTCTCCTGGCGCTGGTATTTCGATACCGCACGTCGCTGCAAGCTGTACGACTTCAAGCGCCTGTGCTGGACCGACTATCGCGGTCGTCCCACCAGCACGCCGCTGCCGCTGCCGGAAGTCAACAAGGCGACGGCCGAAGCCTGATCCGGCAGTGGCCGGTCAACGCCTTCAGATCGCCACGAAGATACTGAAGTTTCAATAACAAGACGGTCGCATGGAAGGGCATTCGCGGGTCCCCGGTAACCCCGCGATACCGCCCACTTTCCCCCATCAAGGCCGCTTCTCTACACTGCGCTGTGCGCGCTTTCCGGTGCCGCTCAGGCACCGTCAGTTGTGATGGATTGCAGTGAAATTGCGCGTGACGACGCGGCCTCGCCAGTCGATTTCGGCGATTACTTAGACCATGTTTGATCTGGGACAAGAAATGCCGTCTGATACGGGAATACTGTGCTTCCTATTACGTTCCGCGCACTTAAAATCGAGTCATTCGATTGCCACAAGTCCGCCGGGAACATCGTATGAACCAGCCTTGCCACTCCACTTCGCTCGCCGCTGGCGCCACCAACGCCAACGCTTCCCTGACCTCATGCTCGCCGCTGACGGCCGCGCGTGAAGCCGCTGCCAGCTCCGCGCTGCGCAGTTGCACCGCCTGCGGCATGCACCAGCTGTGCCTGCCCATGGGTCTGGACGAATCCGACATGAAACGCCTGGACAAGATCATCGGCCGCCGCAAGGTCGCACGCGATGACTTCCTGTACCGTATCGGCGACCGTTTCACGGCACTCTATGCAGTGCGCGTGGGACACTTCAAGACCTACCAGGAAAACCTCGACGGCGACCGCCAGATCACCGGCTTCCAGATGCCCGGCGAACTGCTGGGCATGGATGCCATCAGCACCGAGCAGCATCAATGCGATGCGGTGGCCCTGCAGGACAGCGAAGTCTGCGAAATCCCGTTTGCACGCCTGGAACAGCTGTTCGGCCAGATTCCGCATCTGCTGCGTCATTTCCACCGCATGATGAGCCACGAGATCACCAGCGAACAGAACGTCATCATGCTGTTGGGGAACATGCGTGCGGAACAGCGGTTTGCCGCTTTTCTGGTGAATTTGTCTTCACGTTACGCTGCACGCGGCTATTCCTCCACACGCTTCCAGCTGCGCATGACGCGCCAGGACGTCGGCAACTATCTCGGCCTGACCATCGAGAGCATCAGTCGCCTGATTTCCAAGTTCCGCAAGCAGGGTCTGCTGGCGGTGGAACAGCGCGATGTGGAAGTGGTCGACCTGGCCGCGCTCAAGCGCCTGGCTGCGGGCGTGGATGCCTGCACTCCGGTGGCGGCGGCAACCGCCCGCTCGGGCAGCTAAGCGCTAGCGGCCCGAAAAGCGTCCGGGGTGCTCAGCCCTGGACGTAATGGCGCAGGCGCTCTCTTGGCAGCGCCCGCGTCAGCCGTACGGCCAGCAGGCCACATGCGGCAAAACTTCCCCAGAAACAGAAGAACCCTACGGTGTAGGCCGCCAGAGCTTCCCACTCATGGCCGGCCGCCATGGCCAGCTCCTCGGGATTGAACAGGGAAAAGAACATTCCTTCGGCCGCGATGGCCATCAGGAAGGCGACCCAGCCCACGATGGCGAGATTGCGTTGTTGTTTGCGCATGACTGTCTCCTTGATGCAGGAAGTTTCATCCGTAGAGGGCCGGTCTTGAAGCCGGCTTCACTCCAGCTTAGCGCATTATTCGGCCGGTGCGTAGGCCTCGGCATTCATTTCGATGCTGCGCTGTTGCGGCCACACCCAGGTACCGTGCAGGCGCCAGCGGTGGCTGCCATCTTCGGCTACCAGGCGCCAGCGCGCCTGTTCCATCTCCGCCAGCGGCACCGAGAAGCTGCCATCGGCGGCGGGGTGGACCATGAGCGTCCTGTCCTTGGCGGGCAGCGTCGGGTGCACCAGGTTCAGTACCAGGGTCTGCCCTTCTTCGCCGGTAGCAGGCGTCTGGCGCATCTGCAAGCGGCCCCGCAGCACCGCGCTGGCCGGATCATAGGCAATACCGATGGAGGCGCCCAGGCGCTGCGCTTCGTGATCGCGGCGCAGGTCCTTGTTGATGGCCTTGCCCTGCTTGTAGTAATCGTCGGCCACCAGCGCATCGGCGCGCGAAATGGCCAGCCAGGCGGTGAAGATGCCGGCCACCACCACCAAGGCCGGGCCGGACATCAACAGCCAGGGCCAGCGGTGACGGTACCAGGGAAGGGTGTTGCCAAGCTTGGGGGAGACGGTCTGCATGGTTTCCTCTCGATATGACGTTGGGTTCATGTGAGCTGCGCCATTTTCTGCCGTCAGCGGCGCGGCACCAGGAAGACCGCCTTCTCGCTGACGTGCAGCGCGGGCTGGTCCTCGGCCTGCAATTCGATATGAATCTTGTTGGAGCCGGACTCGCCTGCCCCGTGCGGTGCCCTCACCCTGACCGGCACCATCAGGGTCTGGGTCGCAGCCAGTTCGATGGGACCGGCTGGATCGACCGTCAGACCGTCGATGCCGGTGGCGCTGATGCGGTAGCGATGGCCGCGCTCGTCGGTATTGATGACCTGCAGGCGATAGACGTTTTCGATGATGCCATCTTCCACTTCGCGCCCCATCGAGCCCCGGTCGCGGATCACATCCAGCTTCAGCGGGGTGCGCACCACCAGCGAGCCCAGGAACAGCGCGATCACCGCCCCCAAGATGGCGGTGTAGATGAGGATGCGCGGACGGAACAGGCGGCGCCGGATTTCCGGCGTCGAGAAGCCCTGCTCGATGGCGTTCTCGGTGGAATAGCGGATCAGGCCGCGCGGACGGTCGATCTTGTCCATCACGCTGTCGCAGGCATCGACGCAGGCGGCGCAACCGATGCACATGTATTGCAGGCCCTGGCGGATATCGATGCCGGTGGGGCAGACCTGGACGCACATGGTGCAGTCGATGCAATCGCCCGCCTTGCTGCCCTCCTGCAGCTTGGCCGCCTTGGCCGCCGGCATGCGTGGCTCGCCACGGGTGTCGTCGTAGGTAATGATGAGCGAGTCGCGGTCGAACATGGCGCTCTGGAAGCGCGCATACGGGCACATGTACTTGCACACCTGCTCGCGCATCCAGCCGGCATTGCCGTAGGTGGCGAAGGCGTAGAAGACGATCCAGAAGCTTTCCCACGGGCCCAGCGCGAACTGCCCGATTTCAGGCAGCAGGTCGCGGATGGGCGAAAAGTAGCCGACGAAGCTGATACCGGTCCACAGGGCCACGCTGCCCCAGGCCAGGTGCTTGGCGGACTTGCGCCAGAGCTTGTCGAACGACCAGGGCTGGCGGTCCAGACGCATGCGGGCGCTGCGGTTGCCTTCGATACGACGTTCAATCCACAGGAAGATCTCGGTGTAGACCGTCTGCGGACAGGCATAGCCGCACCAGACGCGGCCGGCAATGGCCGTGAAGAGGAACAGGCTGAAGGCACAGATGATCAGCAATGCGGCCAGCCAGATGAAGTCCTGCGGCCACAGCACCAGGCCGAACAGGTAGAACTTGCGCGAGGCCAGATCGAACAGCACGGCCTGGCGCTCGTTCCAGTTGAGCCACGGCAGGCCGTAGAACACCAGCTGCGTCAGGAACACGCACAGCCAGCGCAGGCTGGCGAAGCGTCCTTGAATCTCGCGCGGGTAGATCGGTTCACGCGCGGCATACATGCGGATGACGGCATATTCATCCTTGCCGTCCTTGCGGGGCGCTTCCTCCTGGGATGGCGGGCCCTCTTCCTTGCCCTGCCTGGGTGTCATTGCGGCCTTGTTCATGGTCTTGCCTGCTCTGCTTTCGCTCTCTGTCATGCGCCCCTTGGCCGGGCGCGGCCGGTATGGCCATCACGAAGAACGCCGGGGCCGCGCAGTTCTGTGACTGCGTCGGCCCCGGCGCGGGTTCAACTGCTCATCGGAGCCTACTTGGCCTCGGCATTGCTGGGCTTGTTGGACAAGCTCCAGACATAGGCCGCCAGCACGTGCACCTTGGGTTCACCGAGGAATTCGCCAAACGCCGGCATGGTGTTGTCGCGGCCTTTGTTGATGGTTTCCTTGATGGTGTCGATGCTGCCGCCGTAGAGCCAGATCTTGTCCGACAGGTTGGGCGCGCCCAGGGCCTGGTTGCCCACGCCGCCAGGGCCGTGGCAGGCCATGCAGGCGGCGAACTTGGACTTGCCCAGCTCGGCCTTGATCGGGTCATGCGCCGAGTTGGACAGGCTCAGCACATAATTGGCGACGTTGTCGACATCCTTGTCGGTCCCCACCGCAGCAGCCATGGGTGGCATGACGCCGTGACGGCCCTTGAGGATGGTTTCCTTGATGATCTCGGGTGTTCCGCCATGCAGCCAGTCGTTGTCGGTCAGGTTGGGGAAGCCCTTGTTGCCGCGCGCATCCGAACCGTGGCACTGCGCGCAGTAGGTCAGGAACAGGCGCTCGCCGATGGCATGGGCCTGCGGATCAGCGGCCACTACCTTCAGGTCCTTCTTGAGGTAGCTGTCGAAGAGCGGTCCGTACTTGGCTTCGGCCTGCTTGACGTCGGCATCGTGCTCGCCGGTCGAACGCCAGCCCAGGGTGCCGGGCAGGTTGCCCAGGCCGGGATAGGCGATCAGGTAGCCCACCGAGAAGATGATGGTGATATAGAACAACCACATCCACCAGCGCGGCAGCGGGTTGTTCAGTTCGGTCAGGTCTTCGTCCCAGACATGACCGGTGGTCGACCCGGCGATGGGCTGGTCGCCCTTCTTGACCTTCCAGCTGGACTGCTGCCACAGCAGCAGCGCGCAACCGGCGATACCCAGCACGGTCAGGACGATGATCCAGATATTCCAGAAACCATTGGTGAAATCAGCCATGGCTTGTCTCCTTGTCGCTGCTGTCGGCCGCGGGCTGGCCGATGTCGCCATCGGCGAAGGGGATCATCTCGGCTTGCGTGAAGTCAGCGGGCTTGTGGCTGACATAGGTCCACCACAGGATGCCGGCAAAGGTGAGGAAGCTGATCAGCGTGATCAGGCTGCGTGGATCGGTCAACATTTCAATCATGGTCTTATCTCTCCGCCTTGATCAGGACACCCAGGCCTTGCAGGTAGGCGATCAGCGCATCCTGTTCGGTCTTGCCGACCAGCTCGGCCGGCGCATTCTTGATGTCTTCTTCGGTGTACGGGTCGCCGATGCGCTTCAAGGCCTTCATGCGCGAGACGATGTCGTAGTTGTCCAGCTTGGTCTGCTCCAGCCACGGATAGGCCGGCATGTTGGACTCCGGCACCACGTCACGCGGATTGTGCAGGTGGGCGCGATGCCATTCATCGCTGTAGCGGGTGCCGACCCGGGCCAGGTCCGGACCGGTACGCTTGGAGCCCCACTGGAAGGGGTGGTCATAGACCGATTCACCCGCCACCGAATAGTGGCCATAACGCTCGGTCTCGGCGCGCAAGGGGCGGATCATCTGCGAGTGGCAGTTGTAGCAACCCTCGCGGATGTAGATGTCGCGGCCGGCCAGGCGCAGGGCCGAGTAGGGCTTCAAGCCGGCGATCGGTTCTGTGGTCGATTTCTGGAAGAACAGCGGCACGATCTCGGCCAGGCCACCCACGCTGACCACCAGCAGCACCAGGCCGATGAGCAGCCAGGGGTTCTTCTCAATCCATTCATGCGAAAACTTCATACTTTCCCCCAATCAGTGCGCAGCGTTGGTCACGGCAGGAATCGGTGCGACAGCCAGTTCGGTGCCGCGCATGGTGCGCCAGGTGTTGTAGGCCATCACCAGCATGCCGGACAGATACATCAGGCCACCCATCAGACGAATGACGTAGTACGGGTAGGTCGCCTTGACGCCCTCGACGAAGGTATAGGTCAGGGTGCCGTCGGGATTGACCGCACGCCACATCAGGCCCTGCATCACCCCGGCGATCCACATGGCGGCGATGTAGAGCACGATGCCGATGGTGGCTACCCAGAAGTGGATCTCGATCAGATCCTTGCTCCACATCTGGGTCTTGCCCGACAGACGCGGGATCAGGTAATACATCGCTCCCATGGTGACGAAGCCAACCCAGCCCAAGGCACCGGAGTGCACGTGGCCGATGGTCCAGTCGGTGTAGTGGGACAAGGCGTTGACGGTCTTGATGGCCATCATCGGACCTTCAAAGGTGGACATGCCATAGAAGGACAGCGAGACCACCAGGAACTTCAGGATGGGATCGGTACGCAGCTGGTGCCAGGCGCCCGACATGGTCATCATGCCGTTGATCATGCCGCCCCAGGACGGTGCCAGCAGGATCAGCGAGAACACCATGCCCAGCGACTGGGTCCAGTCAGGCAGCGCGGTGTAGTGCAGATGGTGCGGACCGGCCCACATGTAGGTGAAGATCAGCGCCCAGAAGTGCACGATGGACAGGCGATAGGAGTACACCGGACGGTTGACCTGCTTGGGAATGAAGTAATACATCATCCCCAGGAAGCCGGCGGTCAGGAAGAAGCCCACCGCGTTGTGACCGTACCACCACTGGATCATGGCATCCTGCGCGCCGCTGTACATGGAGTAGGACTTGGTCAGCGTGGCCGGCATGGTCATGCCGTTGACGATGTGCAGGATGGCCACGGCGATGATGAAGGCACCGTAGAACCAGTTGGCCACGTAAATGTGCTTGACCTTGCGCTTGACGAGGGTGCCGAAGAACACCACGGCGTAAGCGACCCAGACGATGGCGATGAGAATGGTCAGGGGCCATTCCAGTTCGGCGTATTCCTTGCCGCGGGTCAGCCCCATGGGCAGCGTGATGGCCGCACCGACGATGACCAGCTGCCAGCCCCAGAAGGTGAAAGCGGCCAGGAAGTCTGAGAACAGCCGCACCTGGCAGGTCCGCTGGACGACGTAATACGAGGTAGCCATCAGCGCACAACCGCCGAAGGCAAAGATGACTGCGTTGGTATGCAGGGGACGCAGCCGGCCGAAGCTCAGCCAGGGAATCCCCATGTTCAATTCGGGCCATGCCAGCTGGGCGGCGATGATCACACCGACCAGCATACCGACTACGCCCCACAGGATGGTCGCCACGGTAAATTGGCGCACAACCGTGTAGTTGTAGCTATTTTCTTTGCTCACGAAACTCTCCCCACTTTGTTGAGTACTGTTCAATGCGAGCTTACGGGGCAAGCCTTCCAGGGGCATTGACGTGTATCAAGTAGAAAGACAGCGGCAGAGAAATGCCGCAGATCGTGAGCCACAGGCCGCAGCGCGCGGCACGCAAGAGCGGCTCAGGAAGGATCGTGCCGACCCTGCGGCGCAGGGGTGTCATCGTCGTGGAGAATGCGCATGGCCGGGCCTTCGAGGTCATCGAACTGGCCGCCGTCGGAGGCGCGGAAGAACACCCAGATCGCCACGAACACCAGCAGCGTACTGAGCGGAATGAGCAGGTAGAGCGCTTCCATCACGCCCCTCCTGCCAGTGCTGGCCGAGGTGCCGATGTCGGCACCGTGACCGGCAGCGATGGGCGCGTGGCCCGACTCAGGCGCAAGGCATTGCCGACCACCAGCAGCGAGCTGGCCGACATGCCCACCGCCGACATCCAGGGATCGAGCAGGCCGAAGGCTGCCGCCGGGATGGCGAGGAAATTGTAGAGGCTGGCCCACACCAGATTCTGGCGCACGATGCGCATGGTGCGCCGAGCCATCTGCGCGCACTGCGCCACGGCAGACAAGCGGTCGCTCATGATGACGGCATCGGCACTGACCTGGGCCAGCGCCGCACCCTTGCCCATGGCGAAGGACACATCCCCGGCGCGCAGCATGGCGGCATCGTTGATGCCATCGCCAACGATGGCCACCACCGCCCCGCCCTGCTGCAGTTCGCGCACCACCTCCAGCTTGCGTTGCGGGGTACAGCCGGCAATCACTTCATCGATGCCGACGGCGGCCGCCACCTCGGCGCAGACGTCAGGCTGGTCACCGCTGAGCAGGATCACGCGCATGCCCTGCGCACGGAAGGCGGCCACCGTCTCTTCGGCATCGGCACGCAATGCGTCGGCCAGGTCGAAGCGCGCCAGCCAGCCATCGCTGTTGCCCAGATAGACCGACCCGGCCGCCGCGGCAGCGGGATGACTCAGCTCGGAAGGCAGCCGTGCTCCGGCAAGCTCGGCCACGAAACGACGCGCTCCCAGACGATGCGGTACGCCATCGATGAGGCAGTGCATGCCAGCACCGGTCACCGAACCCAGTTGCATCACCTCGCACGCCGCAATACCCTGACGCCGCGCCTCGTCCACCAGTGCCCTGGCCAGTGGATGCAGGCTGCCGTGCTCCATGGCCGCTGCCAGCGACAAGGCCCGTGCTTGCGGAATGCGGCTCCACAAGGCCGTCAGTTGCGGCCGGCCCTGGGTGAGCGTACCGGTCTTGTCGAAGAGAATGGTATCGGCGCGTTGCAAGGTTTCCAGTACATTGCCACGCACCACCAGGGTACCTTCACGCAGCAGGCGATCCGTCGCGGCGGCCAGGGCCGAGGGCGTGGCCAGCGACAGCGCACACGGACAGGACACCACCAGAACGGCGATGGCCGTGGCCCAGGCGCGCGCAGGATCGATCAGGTGCCAGGTGAGAAACGTGATGGCCGCCAGCAGCAGCAAGGCCACCACGAAGCGCGAGGCCACGATGTCAGCCCACTGCGCCAGGGCCGGCTTGCCCTGCCCGGCTTGCTCGGCCAGGCGGGTAATGGCGGCCAGCGTACTCTCGCGCGTGGTGCGCAGTACACGCAGCAGCACCGGCTGGCTCAGGTTGACGGCACCGCCCGGCGCCTCCTGGCCGGGCTGGAAAGTCTGCGGACGACTTTCGCCGGACAGCAGAGCCAGATCCAGTTCGGCCAGACCTTCGAGCAGGCAGGCATCGGCGGCGATGGTATCGCCGGGACGGGCCAGAATGACGTCGCCGACCTGCAATTGCGCGGCTGCCACCAGCGTCGTCTCACGTTGCTGCGGATAATTGCGCAGCACCAGCGCCGCCGCAGGAAAAGCCTGCTGCATGCGTTCCAGCGCCGCCGCCGACTTGCGTCGTGCGGCGGTTTCCAGATAGCGGCTAGCCAGCAGCAGAAAAATGAACATGCTCACGCTGTCGAACCAGATCTCGCCCTCCCCGCGCCAGGTGGCGATGGCGCTGCCGGCGAAGGCGGCGGCGATGCCAATGGCCACCGGCAGGTCCATGCCCGGCGCACGGGCGCGCAGACCTGCCCAGGCGCCGGTGAAGAACGGCAAGGCCGAATAGAACACCGCCGGTATGGTGAGGAACAGGCTGGCCCAGCGCATCAGCGCCATCATGTCGGGATCGATGCCTTCACGCGTCATGTAGACCGGAACGGCATACATCATCACCTGCATCATCGACAGGCCCGCGATGAACAACTGGCGGAACAGGCGGCGACCGGCGCGGCGCGCCTGTTCGCCCTGGCGTAGCGGATCGAAGGGATAGGCGGTATAACCCAGGCCACGCAGGCCGCGCAGGATGGTGGAAGTGGAACAAAGGGCGGGATCACGGCGGATGTGCAGCCGTGCACTGGCCACGTTGAGTTCGGCCATGTGGATACCGGGCAGCCGCGCCAAGTATTTTTCGATCAGCCAGACGCAGGCTGCACAGCGCAAGCCATCGATGGACAACACCAGTTCCTGCGCTTGGTCGGTTGTGCCAGAAACTTCACCATCGCCCGTCTGCACGGGCAGGTCCACCAGCGCCAGCTCGGGCGGCAGCAATTGTTCCGGGTCGACACGGGCTGAGGGAACGGTACGACGCAGGTAGAAATCTTCACATCCACTCTCGACGATGAGCCGGGCCACGCTCTGGCAGCCCACGCAGCACAGGGCGCGCTGAACACCGCCGATCTCCAGCCGCCACGACTCCCCCGCCGGCACCGGCTGGCCGCAGTGGAAACACAGGTTCGCCGCGTCACTTTCCTGCTTGCGCATGGTCATCCTCCATGTACCGGACTGACGCAGAATACGTCGATCCAGCCACGTGCGATTCCCAGGCCGCCTATTTCGGCAACGCGCAGCAAACCCAGCAAGCCGAAGGCCAGCACGATCACACCGGCGCTGCGCCGCACCCAGGCCCGCGCGACCAGCTGACGCAGGCGCGCACCCGACATGCCTGCCACCAGCAGCACCGGCAAGGTGCCGGCACCGAAGCTCAGCATGGTCAATGCGCCCTGCCAGGCACTACCGGCCATGAGTGCGGTGAGCAAGGCGCTGTAGACCATCCCGCACGGTAGCCATCCCCACAGACTGCCCAGCAGCACGGCCTTGGCGGGCGTATCGACCGGTACCAGCCGTGCCGCGTGCGGACGCAGGCGCGCCCACAAGCCGCTGCCCAGTTGCTCCATGCGTGACATGCCGCTCCACCATTGGGTCAGGTAGAGCCCCAACAGGATCAGGATGAGATTGGTGATGACGTAGGCCACCGTCTGCGCCGGTGCCATCCAGCCCAGCACATCGGCGCCGCGCAGCAGACCGGCGGCGATGCCACCGGCCAGCGCACCCGCCAGCGTATAGCTGGACAGGCGTCCCAGGTTGTAACCCAGCACGCGTACCAGGTCTTGTCCGAAGGCCTGCAGCTGCGCCGGGCCAACGAAATGAAGAGGAATCACGCGAGGTGTGCCGCGCACCTGCTGAGCCGCCATGACGCAGACCTGAGCCGGTGCCGGTGCTGGCCTGCCCGATGCACGGGCAGGCGCGGCCGAACTGAGCGCACCGACGATGCCGCCACACATGCCGATGCAATGGACACTGCCCATCAGGCCTACCAGGAAGATCGGCAGCAGGTTCATCGTGGCTCCGCTCAGACGGTCTGCGAATAGCGCTGCGGTGCGTCCTTGTTTTGGCTCGCAGCCTTCTCGCGATCCTGGGTCAGGTAACGATCGAACACCATGCAGATGTTGCGGATCAGCAGGCGCCCCTTGGGCTCGACGGTGATCCATTCAGGTTCGATCTTGATGAGGCCGTCTTGCTCCAGCAGCTTGAGCTTTGCCATCTCGGGTGCGAAGTATTCGCGGAAGACGATGGGATAGGCGATCTCCAGCGAGTTGATCGACAGTTCGAAATTGCACATCAGTCGCTGGATGATGAGCCGGCGCAGCACGTCATCCATGCCCAGCTGGATCCCGCGTGCAATGGGCAAGGTGGAGTTTTCCAGACGGGCGTAATAGCCGTCCAGGGTCTTTTCGTTCTGGCTGTAGCTGCCGCCCACGGCGCTGATGGCCGAGACGCCGCAGGCCACCAGATCGGTCTCCGAATGGGTGGAATAGCCCTGGAAGTTGCGATGCAGGCGGCCCTGCTGCTGGGCGATGGCGAGGTCGTCGGTGGGTTTGGCGAAGTGATCCATGCCGATGTAGACGTAACCCGCACCGGTCAGCTGGCGGATGCACAGCGAGAGCATATCGAGCTTGCTGTCGGCGCTGGGCAGGTCTTCTTCCCTGATCTGGCGCTGGGTCTTGAACAGCGCCGGCATGTGCGCATAGTTGTAGACGGCGATGCGGTCGGGGCTGGCGGCGATGACCTTGGCCAGGGTGCGCGACATGGACATCACGTTCTGCTTGGGCAGTCCGTAGATCAGGTCGATGCTGACCGAGCGGAAGCCGGCATCACGCGCGGCGGCGATGATCTGCAGCGTCTGCTGCTCGGACTGCACGCGGTTGACGGCCAGTTGCACCTCCGGATCGAAGTCCTGGACGCCCAGGCTGATGCGGTTGAATCCCTGCTGGCGCAGCTTGTGGACACGCTCCACCGAGACCGTGCGCGGATCGATTTCGATCGAATATTCGCCGACGTGATCCGGTGCCAGCGTGAAACTGTGGCGGATGTGGTCCATCAGGTCAGACATCTGCTCGTCCGACAGATAGGTCGGCGTACCGCCACCGAAGTGTAGCTGCTCCACCTGGTTCATGCCGGAGAACAGCGAGCCCTGCATGCTGATCTCGCGCTTGAGATAGCTCAGATAGAGTGCAGCCTTGGCGCGGTTCTTGGTGACGATCTTGTTGCAGGCACAGTAGTAACAGATGGTGTCGCAGAACGGAATGTGCAGATACAGCGACAGCGCCCGCCAGGCGCTCATGTTGCGGCGGTCGGAGACCGCGTGCAGGTAGTCGGTGACGTCAAAGTCGCTGGAAAAGCGGTCTGCCGTCGGATAGGAGGTGTAACGCGGGCCACGCTGGTCCATTTTGCGCAGGACGGCCTTGTTCATGCCGGCGAGACTGGCGGAAGGATGCAGGGTGGACGGATGGGCGACTTGCATGCGATGCTCCTGGCCGGCTGCCGCGCCGGACTGACGCGGCGCGCACATGCGCTGGGCCGCGAGCCCACCGGGCGAGCTGGTAGTGACTGGAGCTTGCAGAATAGACAGATCCTTGCAGGATCGCATTGATGTGCATCAAAGGGGCGGGCCTGTTGACCGGTGGATATCAGTTACGTCATGGCTCAAGCAGTACAGCCGCATACCGGCGCCCGTTGGCTCAACCGTGCCACCAGCCTCAGCACCTCAGTGCTGAGCGCCTGCGCGGGCCTGTCCATAACAGGCCCGCAACGCGTGATAGTCGTAGTAGTGGCTGCGGGGCGCGATCCTGGCCTGATCACAGGACGACTTGAAATCCATCTCCCCCTCGTTGTACAGCAGTCGCACCAAGGTACGTCCGGCGGCATTGGCAAACATGTCCCATTGCAGGTTGGCAGCCATCGGCGCAATCTGCGCGCCGCGCCAGCCATTGCGAGCCGGCACATAGGGTTCACGCGCGTCAACCTGCTGCGCCGCACCGGGCAGGCCCAGCAACGTGGCCAGCGGTATGACGATCTCGGCATGGGCAAAGCGCAGCTTGGCCAGATGCTGGCGCTGACCACGGTCGATGGCGTCGGCCTCATCAAAGAAATCCTGCAGCAGGATGCGTCCCATACGCGAAGTCACATCGCCCTGCTCTACCATTGCCGGCCCTTTGCTGTAGAAATCTTCAGCATCTTCGATTTCCGCGAAGACCTGCGCCGCCATCGGAGGCATGATGTTGTCGAAAACCTTCACATTGCTGCCAGCCCGCTCCAGTTCAGTACGCATCCCGGCACTGATGGCATAGAGGTCATACAGCGCCCTGGCTGCCTGCACGCCGCTGGCGATGACGCTGCGGCCGTCGCCGGTCAGGGTATTGGTATGACGCCCATCCGCGCTGGTAAAGCTGAGCGTGCCGCTGTTGCTGAAACGATAGCTACCCCGCTCCAGGCGCGTCAGGAAGTCCGCACTGAACAGCCGCGACAGGACCGCATCGGCGGCGTCCTGCAAGCGCGGATCCTGGCCGATGCGCGCCAGTTGCGCCTGCAGCGCCGCCCCATGCAGATAGGCTTGGTAGGCGCGGCTATCCCTCCAGGTCTGCAGGCGCAGCGTGGTCGTCTGTGTCGGGGGATTCTTGGGCAAACGATGGAAATACAGCAGATAGGCATCCTTGGACGGCCCCTCCACATGACCACGCAAGCCCGGACGAGCGGCCAGCAACGACTGCGTGAAGGCCTCTGCACTATCCACCGCGCGATCCTTGCCCGAACTGACCACGACGACCTCGCGTGCACCTGAGCTGGCCTGGTCGAACAGGCCGGGCAGACGTTGCACCATCCGTCGTGCCAGCTCGATGTGCTCTTGCAGCCCGGCCAGGGTCTCGTTGCCATAGCCGGGCTCGCTGATTCCGGGCACACCCGCCCCCAGCAGAAAATTGGCCCGCAGCATGGCCTGCAAGGCCGGTCCCAGCGTCTGGCCCAGCGGGGTCAGTGCGTGCTCCTGCTCGGCCTGCTGCCACAGGCGATAGAGGGCCAGATCGGATTTCATCCCGGTCAGGCCACGAGAACCATGGCGCGCCAGCAACTGGGTGAACACCGGTGCATAGCCGGCAGGCACCGGTTCCAGGCTGGAGAGCGGCTGGCGCGGGGCATAAGGTGTCTTGGTCTGGCGATCGTCACGATCAGCGGCCTGCGCCAGGCTGGCGGCCAGCAACAGGCCGATCAGCCAGGCACAGGCCCTGGCAGTTTTATGGAAGTTCATGCCACCGATCATGCGATATCAGCCTTTCCGGGTCGGGAACCCCTCACGCTCAGAAGTCGGCGCGCACGTTCAGGTTCAGGGTACGCGGCGCCCCCACGTTCAGGTAGGTTTCCTGATAGTAGGTCCAGTACTTGCGATTGGCCAGATTGGTGATGTTGGCGCTCCAGGTGGTCATGTGGCCGCCGATACGGGTGCGATAGTTCAGACCTGCATCGAACAGGCTGTAGGGCGAGAGCATGTTGGTATTGGCCGAATCCAGCGCCATGGTACCCACATACTGCGCGCCGACATGCAGTGACAGGCCTGCCAGGGTCGGCACCCGGTAGCTTAGCTGCGCACCGGCCTGCACATCTGCCGCGCCGACGGCGCGCTTGCCATTGACCGCTGCTGCCGCATGGGTGACTTCGGAGCCCATCACCATCAAGCTGCCATCCAGGCTCAGGTCCCGGGTGAGCTGTAGCGACGCATTGACTTCCACCCCGCGATAGATGCTCTGACCATCGGCCACATAGACGTTGGCGCTGTTGATGTACTGCGAGCCACGCTCGATGCGGAACAGCGCCAGGCTGCCGTTCCAGGCGTCGTGCTCGGTCTTGACGCCCACTTCTGCCTGCTTGCTCTTGATGGGAGCGAAGGTCTGGTTGGCATTGACCGTCGTAGTGGGCGCCGAGGCGCTTTGCTCCAGGGCCTCGGCATAGCTGACGTAGACCGTCGTATCGGCACGCGGCTTGAACATCACGGCGGCCGTCGGGCTCAGCGGACTGGCAGTGAAGCGTGCACTGGTGGCGTTGGCGGTGGTGTAGGCGGTATCAATGTAATTGGTGTAACGCAGGCCGGCCAGCAACGACCAGCGCTCATCGAACTTCATCGTGTCGCTGGCGAAGAGCGCGGTCTGCGTGGTCCTTTCATCACGATAGGTACCGCCGCTGTAGTTGACGCTATCGGCCGAGTAGATCGTCGGCGCATACAGGTTGCCGGTGCCGATGTAGGGCTTGGGCGTGGTCACGGAAGAAGTGGAAAGCAGGTTCTGGGCCATCGCACCGAACACGACTTCATGCTGCAGGAAGCCGGTGCTCACCTTGCCCTGCACCATGGCCTGTGCTTCGTTGAATTCGTAGCCGTGGTATTCGGATGTGAGGCGGTCGCGATAGTTGCCGCTATTGCTGGTGATGTAGTACTGATCCTTCTTGTAGACTCGCACCGATTCGGAATGACGCACGGCGACGGTGGCCTTCCAGTCATCCGAGAGACGATAGTCGGCACTCAGCGTCACCAGGCGGTAATCCACATTGGTGTAGGAGCCATTGCTGTAGAGGCGCGTGCTGCCATCCAGCGCCGATGGGATCTTGAAGCCGCTGACGATGACATCGGTGCCACCGGCGGTGATGCGCCGCTGGTAGAGGGCATCGAGCCTGACGGTCAGGTCGCTGCTCAGCCTGGCATCGAAGGAGGCACCGATGGATTGGCGGTTGATGCTGCCGTGATCGGCCTCGGTATCGCCGCTCTCGTTGACCAGGTTGATGCGGTAGCCCAAGCGCTGGTCCTCGCCCAGGCGACCTCCGGCGTCGACGTGTTCCTTCCACGTCCCGCCACTGGCATAGCCGAGATCGGTAGCGAGAAAAGCGTCATCGGTCGGACGCTTGGTGACGTAGTTGACGATGCCCCCCGGCGAGCCAAACCCGTACATGAAACCGGACAAGCCCTTGAGCACCTCCACCTGCTCGAACATCTCCAGCGGCATCTCGGTGCCCCGATTGATGTTGGCCAGGCCATCGATCTTGTAGCCGTTCAGGTCGTCCAGGCGCAGCCCGCGTATCGCAATGGTGGCCGGGTGAGTGCCGTTGACCGGACTGCTGTTGCTGACGCTGGCGTCGTACTTCAGCACTTCGGCCAGCGAAGTGGCCTGGCGGTCTTCGATCTCGTCGCTCGTGACGGCGCGCGTGGAGAACGGCGTCTCCAGTTCGGAACGCTCGCCGAGGGCTCCTCCGCTGACCTGCTCGGCCAGCTTCTTCTTGTCGGCGCTGTCGGTCACGGTGATCTGGGGCAGCACGCTGTCATCGGCCTGTGCCAGCAGCGGGCCGCTACTGCCCAGCAGCAGACCAGCGCCCAACAAGGCGCGCCGCATGGTGGAAGGACGGGGGGTGGCAATACGTCTGGAAATCATCTTGAACTCGCAGTGGATGGAAGTGAGGAATTTGGCCTTGCTTTTTTATGGTCTGAATCCGGGCATGCCCGATCAGCCTTTGGTATCGGTTGAATCTGATCTGTCTGTCTGCCTGTCTGCCTGGCTGCCTGGCTGCCTTATGGCCGCGGATCGGTCACGAAGCCGATCTTGGCCAGCCCGCCAGCCTGTGCCATGGCCATCACCTGCGCCACCTTTTCATAAGGCGTGGTGCGGGCCGCGCGCAGATGCAGTTCCGGTAGCTGCGACCGGGCCGCCGCGGCGCCAATGCGGGCCTTCAGTTGCGCCATGTCGACCGGTTCGTCATTCCAGAAGGTCTTGCCCTGGGCATCGATGGCCAGGTTGATGCTGTCCGGCTTGAGCGTATCGGGCTGGGCTGTGGCACGCGGCAGGTCGATTTTTACCGCGTTGTTCATGACCGGCACGGTGATGATGAAGATGATCAGCAGCACCAGCATCACATCCACCAGCGGGGTGGTGTTGATCTCGGGGTTGAAGTCGTCGTCCGATTCGGACAGGGATCCCATGCCCATCACGCTGCTCCCTGGACGCGCAGGTGCATCGTATGGGACTGTTGCGGCCCGGCACCGGAGGCATCGGCGCGAGCGCCGGTGACGAACAGCGCATGCAGTTCGAATCCGAACTTGTTCAGGCGCGCGATGATGCTCTTGTTGCCACGCAGGAGCGCGTTGTAGCCGAAGGTGGCGGGAATGGCGACGGCCAGGCCCAACGCCGTCATGATCAGGGCCTCGCCCACCGGGCCGGCCACCTTGTCGATGCTGGCCTGGCCGCTGCTGCCGATGGAGACCAGGGCGTGATAAATGCCCCAGACCGTTCCGAACAAGCCCACGAAAGGGGCCGTCGAGCCGACCGAGGCCAGGACGGCCATGCCCGACTGCAAACTGGCCGAGGCCTCATCGATGGCCTGGCGCAACGACAGTGTGACCCATTCGCTGACCGGCAGACGATCCTGCAACTGGCCCTGATGGATCGTGTGATGATCCACCGCCCCTTGCCCGGCACTGGCGAGCGCGACGAAGGGATTGTCCCGCCCCAGGCAAGACACGCCGGCAGCGACGTTGTCAGCCTGCCAGAAGGCGTGACCGGCGGCCTGTGCCGGGGCGCGATAGCGCAACAACTGCAGGGCCTTGGTCAGAATGACGTACCACGAGGCCATCGACATCATCGTCAGCAGAATCGCCACCGCCTTGGTGACGACATCGCCTTGCGACCACAAGGCCGTGAGGCCGTAGGGACTTGCATCCATTGTTGATTCCTTTCTGGCTGGATTACTGCGTCAATTGAAATTTGATCGGCACGACGACATAGGCAGACTGTGCCCGGCCCTGCTCTACATAAGGCTGAAAGCGGGCCTGCGCGACCGCCACGCGTGCTGCCTGGTCGAGGCTGGCGATGCCCGAGGATTTTTCCAATGCAATCTGTTCCACGCTGCCCTGGGCATTGATCAACACGCGCAGCAGCACTTCACCTTCGTCGCCACGACGACGGGCAGCGGCGGGATAAACCGGTTGCGGGGCGGTGAGGTATTGCACGCCGCTGGTGATGACGGGCGGACTGGATGGGCGGGACACTGCCGCTACCGGTGCAGCGGCAGCGCTCGCGGCGGCAGGCGCAGACGAGGATGATGCAGAAGCGGCTGGCGCAGTCACGGCGGCCACGGGAGGCGCCAAGGTCGGCGCTGCGCTCACGGGAAGGGATACGGGCATGGCTGCCTGGTGGGCGCGCGGCGTTGGCGCGGGCCGCACGTGCACGGTGCGTACCGGCGGTGCGGGCGCCGGTAGCGCAGAAGGACGGACTGGCTGGGGTGCAGGCTCGAAGAGCGCCAGCATCACGGTGCTCGGTACCGGTGGTGTAATGGCGGGGGGTGACAGCGGACGCATCTGCAGCGCCAGCCACAGCACTCCAAGATGCGCTGCGATCACCAGCAGCGCCGGCCGGACCGTCCGCCACCGGTCCGCTGCTGGCCAGGCGCGCCCAGCCGGTGAAGCAGCCGCTGCCACGGCCATGCCGGCAGCGGTGCGCTGAGGAAAATGAGGGAGAGATGACAACATGACTCGCGCCGCAGGGTACGGCGTTGCTTTGAAAAAAGCAGGAGTCTAGGCAGTCATGATGACCTTGCCGTTACGCTTGTGTGACAACGGCGTCAGGAAGGGCGTCGCCGATGTAAAACTTTGTAAGCCCCCCCCTCCCCAACGGAGCTCCCCGCGCGACGAACGTCAAGGGTCCCGGCGTCCCGCCGTCGCCCGCCAGCACAGGATCGACCCGGCACACACCAGCGCGGCACCCACCCAGAACGAGAGCGGCAAGGGGGCTCGCAGCAGCAGCGCCGACAGCGCCGATGAAAACACCGGAATGAAATACGAGGCCCCCGCCAGCACCGTCACGTTGCCATGCAGGATGCCGATGTTCCAGGCTGCATAGCCCAGCCCCATGGCAGCCGAGGCCAGCACCAGATAGACCGCTGCGGGGATACTGAAGGATAGTTCATCGACATGCCCACCCAGCAAGACCTTCACCCACAAGGCCAGTGCCACCAGCATGAAGAAAGGAGTCACGCCGTTCTTGCCCCCGGCGATGCGCGTGGTGACGGTACAGTAGGCGGCCCAGATGAGGGCGCCGATGAAAGCCAGGCCATAGCTCAGCGGGTTGTCCTGGATGTTGATGAGAATGCCTGGCAGATCCAGCCCCTGGTCGCCGCCCAGCACCCAGCAGATCCCCAGCATGGACAGGATGAACCCGGGCACCAGCAGCAGCGTGGCGCGCTGCCCGCCGAACAGGATGGCCGCCACCAGCGTAAAGGTCGGCCACAGGTAGTTGACCATGCCGACCTCGATGGCCTGGCGGCCATCATGCGCATAACCGATGGAAAGCGACAGGCACAGCTCATAGGCCACGAACAGCACACTGCCCCACGCCAGATACCGGCGCGGAAAGCTCGACAGCCGCGGGAAACCCACCGACACCATCAGGATCAGCGACGCCACCGTATAGATCGCCGCCGCGCCGCCGGTGGCGCCGAGATGTTCGCTCACGCCCCGGATCAGGCCCACGATGGCGCTCCACAGGACCACGGCGCTCAGTCCGATCAGGGTTGCCTTCTTGCTGTTCATTGCACCTGCCCAAAAGCGCAAGAGTGTACCTCATGGGCCACGCTGCCTGTCCTGCAGCGGCGGGAGACCCAAGGCCAGCCCCCGCTGCCGTGATAGAATCCTGCCCCTTCTGTCCGCGCTTGAGTGGCCGTCACCCACCTGGCCGGACGTGTTCCATGGGTTCCCTCGCCCCCATTCATCAAAAAGGTTCATATGACGACTCTCGACCTGCGCCGCCACGCTGCGCTGCTGACCTGGCTATCTCTGTTCCACCTGGTGGTGATCACCTCCAGCAATTACCTGGTGCAACTGCCGGTTTCCATTTTCGGCCTGCATACCACCTGGGGCGCCTTCAGTTTTCCCTTCATATTCCTGGCGACCGATCTGACGGTGCGATTCTTCGGCGCCCCGCTGGCCCGCCGCATCATCTTTGCCGTGATGCTGCCGGCGCTGTTCATTTCCTACGGCATCTCGGCGCTGTTCTACATGGGGCAGTGGCAGGGCTTCGGCGCGCTGGCGCATTTCAACCTCTTCGTGGCGCGCATCGCGGCGGCCAGCTTCACGGCCTATGTACTGGGACAAGTGCTGGACGTACAGGTCTTCAACCGCCTGCGCGCCTCGCGCCACTGGTGGCTGGCGCCGTCGGTATCGATGATCTTCGGTAACGCCAGCGATACCATCGCCTTTTTCTCCATCGCCTTCTGGCGCAGCAGCGATCCCTTCATGGCCACGCACTGGGTGGAAATCGCGCTGGTCGACTACGGCTTCAAAATCGCCATCAGCCTGCTGTTCTTCCTGCCGGCCTATGGCGCCCTGATGTCGTTCCTGAAGAGCTGGTTCGCCCGCCCTCTGGCCGCCGATCCGGCCTAAGGCCTGCAGCGATTTCCATCCGGCGGTAAACTTGTGGCTTTTGCGCGCTCTGCCCGGGCGCGCCCTCCTCCTCTCCACTCTCCACCTGGACTGCGCATGAACTGGCCCCTGTTTGCCCTTGCCGTTGCCGCCTTTGGTATCGGTACCACTGAATTCGTCATCATGGGCTTGCTGCCCGACGTCGCACGCGATCTGGGGGTGAGCGCACCGGCCGCCGGCATGCTGGTCTCGGGCTATGCCCTGGGCGTGGCCGCTGGCGCCCCCATCCTCGCCATCCTCACCGCCAGATGGCCGCGCAAGCAGGCGCTGGTGGGGCTGATGTGCCTCTTCATCCTGGGCAACGTGCTGTGCGCGGTAGCGCCCAATTACGTCTTCCTGATGGTGGCGCGGGTGGTCACTGCCTTCTGCCATGCGGCCTTCTTCGGCATCGGCTCGGTGGTAGCCGCAGAACTGGTCGCGCCGCACAAGCGCGCCCAGGCGGTGGCACTGATGTTCACCGGCCTGACGGTGGCCAACATCCTTGGCGTACCGCTGGGTACGGCCTTCGGCCATGCGGCGGGCTGGCGCTCCACCTTCGGCGTGGTGACCGGGATCGGGGTGCTGGCCGCCATCATGCTGTGGACCATGCTGCCCAGGAAGATCCCCATGCAGGCCGGCAATATCTTCCAGGAGTTCCGCTCCATCATCGATACCCGCGTACAGCTCTCGCTGCTGACCTCCACGCTGGCCTCGATCAGCATGTTCAGCGTGATCACCTATATCGCCTACATCCTGCTGGATGTGACCGGTTTCACCACCCGGCAAGAGAGCTGGGTGCTGCTGCTTTTCGGTGCCGGCATCACCGTGGGCGGGCTGGTCGGTGGCAAGCTGGCGGACTGGAAACTCATGCCGGTGATGTGCGGCGTGTTCCTCTGCATCGCCGTGGTACTGGGACTGTTCTCCTTCACCAGCCACTACAAATGGCCGACGCTGGTCACCATGTTTGCCTGGGGCGCCTTCGCCTTCGCGGTGGTACCGGGCGCGCAGATCCGCGTACTCGATACCGCGCGTGGCGCGCCCAACCTGGCCTCCACCCTCAACCAGGGCGCCTTCAATCTGGGCAACGCCACCGGCGCCTGGGTCGGCGGCGTGGCGATCTCGGCGGGCCTCCCCCTGACCGATTTACCTTTGATCGGCTCGGTCTTCGCCCTGCTGGGACTGCTGACGGTGGCCTTCTCGGCCTCGCTGGACAAGCGCGTGCGCGCCCCGGCCTGATCAACCACGACGCCAGCAAGAAGGCGCTTGTCCCTCGCGGGAAAAGCGCCTTTTCTTCATTGCGGCAACGACAGCGGCGCCGTCAAGCCGCCGTCAGATGTGCCGAAGCGATGAAGTTGTCGAAGAAACCTTCACATCTGGCCAATTGCTCCAGCGTGACGAACTCATTAGGCTTGTGGGCATGGACGATGTCGCCCGGTCCGCAGATCACGGCCGGCATGCCGGCCTGGCCGAACAGCCCGCCTTCGGTACCGAACCCGACCTTGCGTGCACGTTCGCTGCCCAGGATGCGCAACGCCGAGCTCACCAGCGGATCATCGGGTGGCGTGCTCATGCCGGGATAGGCCGTGAGGGTCTCGAATTCGATGCGTCCTTGCGCGCCCTCGATCTGCATCTGCGGCAGCAGTTCCTGCTCGGCATAGCGCCTGACTTCCTCGAACACCTCCGCCGGATCGATACCAGGCAGGAAGCGATGCTCGAAGACGAACTCGGCCTTGTCCGGAATGATGTTGGGCGCATTGCCGCCGTTGGACAGCGTGGTGACGATGGAGGAGTACGGTACGTCGAAGTCGTAATCCTGCGCCTCCGAATTGCGCACGCGCAGGGCGATCTCGCGGATCTTCAGCTGCATCATGGCGGCATAGTCGATGCTGTTGATGCCCAGGTGCGGGCAGGAAGAATGGGCTGCATGACCATGCACCGAGCAGCGATAGGATCGCTTGCCCTTGTGCGCGATGACGGGCTGCATCATGGTGGGCTCACCGATGATGACGCCGGTGGGCCGGATGTCGTTCTGCTGCAGATCGGCCAGCAGCTCGCGTACCCCGAGGCAGCCGACCTCTTCATCGTAGGAGAAAGAGAAGTGCAGCGGCGTGTGCAGCCTGTCCTGGGCGATAGCGGGCAGGCGCGCCAGGCAGACCGCGATGAAACCCTTCATGTCGCAAGCACCGCGACCGAATAGTTTGCCATCGGCCACGCGCGCCACGAAGGGATCGGAATCCCAGTTCTGGCCGGTGACCGGCACCACATCGGTGTGGCCGGAGAAGACTGTTCCGTAGTGTCCGGGACCAGCGTCGCCCAGGGTGGCGAAGAGGTTGGCCTTGCGCCGTTGCGCATCGTAGGTCAGACGGGTGGTGGCGCCGTGGCGCTCCAGGGTGTCGCGCACCCATTCGATGAGGCCGAGGTTGGATTCGCGGCTGATGGTGTTGAAGCCGATGAGGGTCTTGAGGATATCCAGCGTCGCCTGGGTCGGGGCCGCAGCGGCTGATGTCAGTGGTGCATTCATGATGATGGTTTGCCTGTTCAAATCCGGAACGCCGGGCCATCGGACAGGAGGACAGATGGTGTGGGTGTTCCCTCAGAAGTGCAGCAAGCGGCGTGCCACGGCCTGCCCCTGCTGGCATGGCGGCCAGCCGAGGCAGACGGCGCGGCTGCAGATCCCTGCGCCTGGCTCCCTGCCGTCTCATCGGACGGGATCGGCATTGATCCGGGGGATCGCTACCCTGCACGTGAAGGACTTAGCTTACACCGCAATACATGGCGTGGTTGGAGAGATGAAGGATTTTCACGGCTGGGGGCGGGGATGCGCGCTGGCGAGCTTGCCCTGTCATGGCCCATCGAACAGGCCGGACGGCCTGATCGACCGCGAAGCCGGGCCGTATCAGGAAAATCCTGCTAGGCGCTTTTGCGCATTTTTGTCAGACTGCTGCTGAAGTTTTGTGCCGGGAGAGGCGCCCGCAGAGGCCAGCATGGATTCCCGCAGCACAGGAATGGTGATCAGGGTCACTACAAGAGAAGGACAAGACCATGAAGCCGCCGATCATATTGATGATTGAGTCGAACGGCGAAGCAGTGGAGCTGGCGCGTTTTGCGCTCTGGCGCCAGAATTTTCACTGTGTATTGCAGTGGTATGACGAAGCAGACGCTGCCATCGAGCGACTGTTGCCACGCCGCCAGGAAGGGCAGGTGCAGTTACCGGGCATGATTTTCCTCGATCCGGGTATGATGGAGAACAATGGCCTGGACTTCATCGAGGCCATGAGGGCGGGCCGCAACACGCGCGCGGTACCGATCGTGGTGTTTCCTGACAGTGATTACCCGCCGGAGATGCCGGCGCTGCTGGAAGCCGGTGCCGTAGAATATGTGCTCAAACCCGAGACGGCCCAGCAATACATGGATGTGGTAGTCGACCGTGCGCGGCGCTGGAGCAAGCGACGGCGCCGACGCGATTCGCCTGCGGTGAAGGCTGACGGGGATGGCTAGCGGCCCGACAAGAACGCCGCGATCCTCGCAGGTCGCGGCGTTTTTTCTTGTGCCCGCACGCATGCTGGGGGAAAGTTGACGCTTATTTCTTCACGCGCGTGCTGATGTGGCCATCGAACTCACGCTGCGCTGCTTCCAGCCTCTTGAGGGCTTCCTGCCAGGGGTGGTAGTCGGCTTCCGTGAGCCAGGAACCGTCAGGATTCTGTTTCCACTGTTCCAGCTTGGCGGTCATTTTTTCATATTCTTCCAACTGGGCGACCAGTAGCGATTCCATTTGCGTCTTCAACTCTTCAGCGCGGGTGATCCAGGGATCCTGTTCTGACATGGGCGACTCTCTTTCGTCATGAATGAAGGTGCGGGAATGTTAACACGACCGCCAGCGCAGCGATCACGCCTGAGAAGCTCTGCAGTGGGATGCAGCACTTGATGTGCTTCCTGCATGGAAGGCATTTTCAAAGAGGTCATTTGGGGCCCAAAAAGCTTCTTCGAAGAATTCCGTGACGAAGTGCTGTCCATGGAGTGGCCCAGAAACCGCCTGGAAGCCAAGGCGGTGATTGAGGACTGCACGCAGCACTACAATAAGGTTCGTCCTCATTCCAGTTTGAACTACCAGACGCCGGAAGCGTTCAGCAAGAAAGCAGGAAACCCTTTATGAATCGGACCTAATTCCGAATTAGCTTGGCTCGACAAAACCGGGCAGGTCACACGCAGAAGTCACGCAAAGCAAAAAGGCCCTGAGCGCGGTAACGCTTAGGGCCTTTGTCAGCAAGGCTTTCGCCTTACTTGCATTTGGTTGCGGGGGCAGGAGATTTTCCTGTTTTCCCCGACCATTCTCTTAAAACCCTTATCCAGACTGGCTTACCGCGTCTTCTCAGTACGGTTGCAAGGTCAAAAAAAGTGGTTCAGTAGGTGGAATACTACCTGGACTATTGGCGGAATGGACAAGAAGCCAATCTCTCCATTCAAAAATCAAGCTAACTCTGGGCTATCGCCATTCCGTCTCCGGAAATCCCGATTACTTCTCGGAACCATTAACTCTTCTATTTTTCGGTCCTGCTCAAAGACGGATGCATATTTAGAGGTAGATAACTAAGTGGAACGGTCGCTGTTTGACTATTTCCAAACTGCGTCATGCTCCCACCCCACAGGAAATCCCATTGCGACTCTATCTCGTTGAAAAATAGGTTGCGAAGTTATTAATGCAACAAAAAACTCCTTGATCCCATCTTCAATACCTTGCGATTTGCACATAATTCTTAACATGACAAGATGTTGATAAAGGCGATTTATCTTAGGAGCAAGAGTTGGAATTTTGATAGTTATTTTCTTCGAAATTCCTTGTGGAGCACGAAGATTGCGATTCCATATCCTTGAATGGTGAGCACAAATATTTCTCAACTCCAACATACACAAGATATTTGTCACTAAGGCACCATGAGAAGTAAGTCCAAATTCATTCGCACAATCGTCCAAAAAACTCCCGCCTTTTCGCCTAAATTTCTTTTCATCAATATGTTTGGCAAAAGTTGCTAGATGTTCCAGTGTCAAAATTTCACTCAGAATCCAGAATGGTGGAATCTGCTTGTAATCAAAAGATTGGCGATTGAAATAATGACTTACATAGTGCTTCGCGTATTCATGAGGACTGCTAGTAAAACGCGATCCTGCTTTTTTGAGGACTCTCTCCACATTGCCGAAATTAGAAAAATTTGTCGCGTCGAGATGCCAAAACGGATTTTTAGTTTGGCTCGTCACAACATTGTCTAAGACCCCTCTTACTCTTACTTCTAAAACTGAAATTAAAGGGAATAAGAAATCTCGTATTTTCTGATCAGCCAAATAGAGGCTATAAATCTGCGAAAAATATGTCCCAGCGGGAAATAAATTGCTTTTATCGTGAAAAGGAATGAAATATGCCTTAAATCGATAATAGTTATTACGAAATATTATCTTCGCAGACAAGTCAGATTGCGGGATGGTCAGCCCATCATTTTTCATCTTAGCAATCAGGTCCACAGGTGATAGGTAGGGTTTTACGTATTCTCTATACCCTGGATGTTCCTTAATGAAGCTACGCCATTTATAGTTTTTTATTAGTTGGATGATTTTTTTCATTTTCCACCGTATATTTTTCAGATTAAGGCAATTAAAATTCAACGCCTTTATAAAAAATCCACTTTAAAAATGAAAAGCCCGCGAAGCACCTTAAAACTTCTAAGGCACCGCGCGGGCGTTGGTGTGCTAATTATAGTCGTTTAAAAAAAGAAGTCAAATGCCTGATCTGCGTAAAAATAACGCCAATGGTAGACGCATTGGCGGGCCGCTCCACTCTGCTCGCCTCGGTCATTCGTCCATGGCAAGCCAGGTCTGATTTTCTGTGGATGCGGGAAGTCGTCGATCAACTGGCACAAGGCCATGCCGAAACGGCCTTAACGAAAATGGCCGTCAAAGGGCAACTCTATACGGAGCCTGATCGTGAAAGGACGATGCACGCCCTGATTGAAGAATGGAAGAAAGACGATCGTCCATTGAAAAATAAGGTCATCATTGCCGGACTGAGAAACGAAGTTGCGACCCTCAACCAGCAAGCACGAGAGCATCTTATTGCGGCTGGCCATCTGAATCGTGATCAGGCTCGAATCCTGCCGCTGCTCCAACGAGATGGCCTTCTAGATCATCGAGAGTTTATTCCTGGGGATCGCATAGTCATCACCAAGAACAATCCAGCGTTGGGCCTCGTAAACGGAGCGACCGGAACTCTCCTAGGATTTGATGGGCAGGATTTCCTCTCCATTCAACTGGACGAACCCAATGCCAAGGGTGCTAGCCGAATTTTGATTCCGATCACATTCCACCATCTTGATCACTCATACAGCCTGACCACGTTCAAAAGCCAAGGGCGAACTTTTGATTCTGCATACGTCTTCGTTAATCCCGTAATGGCCCACCGTGAATGGATTTACGTTGCCGCCAGCCGGACGCGTTATCGGACTTCTTTGTACGTGCCAGAGAACGAGATCGATCAAGGCCAGACAGAGGACTTACAGCATCAAGAAGAAAAACGAGGGGACGAGTTGACACCTATGCAGAAACTATCCCGATGTTTAGCCCGTTCTCACGATCAACTTTGCCCAACTCATCGAGGATTCTCTTCTGTCGTTGAGATAGTCGATAGGAGGACTCAAAAAGCCAAGCAAGAATGAAGACTGCAGCAATGAGCCCCCACCATACTGTTGGCAGGGATAGAGCAAAATTCAAAACCTTGAACCCAGCCTCATCTCCACGCAAAGCAATCTCATCTCTATAAAAGGCGGCAAATCCCCATAGAACCCACAAGGCACCAATGATTTTCAAGCCAATGTTTTCTTTGAACAGTCCGACGAAATAAATCCATCGCTGCCTTACCGTTTTAAGCATCCTCTGCCCACTTTTTCTTATTCGCCACGAAATTCTTAAACTGGCCGCAATAACGCAAAGCCTCGATATTCACCGGCCATGCGAGCGAATCAACGACTTTCTTCAAGTCAGGCAGGTCTCGCACATATCCCAAATGCACCTCCATGCCCTTCTCTGTGCCGTGACCTACGACACGTGAGGCCAACGTTGCCGAGATTCCATGGTTCGCCAGTTGCGTGATGACGTTGACTCGGAAGGAATGGAAAGATTTGTGGTCGTTCGACTTCTTGATCTTCCGAGCCTTAAGGTATTTGAGCAGTTCTTCACTCAGCCGCTTGGAGTAAGAGCCATTCACGAAGAAGCGATGTGGAAATATCCGCTCGGCCCCAGCCTGACGAACCTCTTCCACGTAATCCAAGAAGCCCAACTGAACCAGGGCATCACAGATCGGCACTTTCCGAATGCCATTACTGGTTTTACTCCGGTACACATAAATATAGTGAACGCCGTTCTCTGCCTCGATCACGTCTTGGCAACGAATTTGTGTCGCCTCGCTGATCCGCATGCCGGTGTAAATGCCCAGGAGAGGCCCCCAGTATAAGTCTGGAGCCTTCATCGCCGCTTTGTACGCCAAAGGCTCAAACAAAGCCGCCAATTCGTCTTTGGCAAACGGCTCATACGACTCGGTTTGCTTCACCCGTTCCTTTTTACTCAGCACGTAGAGGCCGGTGACTGGATTGGAATTGTGGCGAGTATAGGCCCCTTGACCGAGGGCATATTCAAAGAAGTCAGCGATGGAGAGCAATTTGTTATCGATGGTCTTAGCCGCCTGCCCTTCTTTGAGCAAGGCCGACTTGTAGGCCACGATATGGGCCTTGTCCAACTCATTCACTTCCGGGTCTTCATTCTTCAAGGCCCGCTCTGTGAAGTCCTTCAAATGGGATGCCTTGGCATCGACCGTGCGAGCCGAATTTTTCAAACGACGCTCAACAATCCACTCAGCAGCAATGCGGGAGAGTTTGGGCGATTGGCGTTTTTGGGCATCGGCCACCACCTGGGCCAGAATGGCTTGTTCATCCAGAGCCAATTGCGTCACGGCAGGCGAAGGCGGTTCGGGTTGAAGGGCCAAGAGTCCTTTGGCCGCCTCGACGGCCTCCATGGCCCGAGCATGGTCTTCAGGCCCCTCGGCTTTGATCTTGATGTTGCCCACTTCAATCTCGTACTGACGCAAATCGGCCCGATTGAAGTTGAAATCCGCAAGGCTGGGATTCCGGGTGTTCTTATTGTTCATTGCACGCCCCCGCTCAATGACTGCATTTAATTGCAAGGCAACAATATTAGCAGTGACGGGGCATTTCGTGCGAAGGCTGACCTTCCGGTCTTTGTCTTTGGTTTTGAGGCGGAAATAGAAGACGCCGCAACGATTCAGGTACAACCGAGGGGCTTTGATCTGGGGCATAGGTGGCTCACTGGGTGGCACACCGCCTGAAAAGCAAAAAACCGCTACCAGCCAAAGCTAGTAACGGTTTCTCGATATCTGGTTGCGGGGGCAGGATTTGAACCTACGACCTTCGGGTTATGAGCCCGACGAGCTGCCAGACTGCTCCACCCCGCGTCTGAAGAACACAATTATAGGACAGCCAAAATGGGAATGCAAACATTTTCTGCAATCTTTTTACAGTGATACACTCCTAACCGCATTGCAGCTTCCTGCAACCGTCCAGCCAGCCGGTCAAGCGGTCCGTGCCGCCACAGGAAAATGCACCCAAGGCCCCTTCCCTACTATATATAAAGACAGACACCTTCCGAGCCTCTATGAAATTCTGTTCCGAGTGCGGCCACACAGTATCCCAGCAGATTCCTCCCGATGACACGCGGCTGCGCCATGTCTGCACCAACTGCGGAGCGATCCACTATCAGAATCCCAAGATGGTGGTCGGCTCCATCCCCGTCTGGGAACAGGATGGCCAGGTCAAGGTCCTGCTGTGCAAGCGTGCCATCGAGCCGCGTCTGGGTTACTGGACCCTGCCGGCCGGTTTCATGGAAAACGCGGAAACCACCGAAGACGCCGCCCGCCGCGAAACCGAAGAGGAGGCCGGTGCCCGTATCCAGCTGCACGAACTGTTCTCCCTGGTCAACGTGCCCCACGTCCACCAGGTCCACCTCTTCTACCGCGCTACCCTGCTCGACCTCGATTACCAGGCCGGCATCGAAAGCCTGGAAGTGGCCCTCTATACAGAAGACCAGATCCCCTGGCAGGACATCGCCTTCCCCACGGTGGAATTCACCCTGCGCGCCTTCTTTGCCCAGATGAAGAAAGTGCGCAGCGGTGAAGGCGGCTTCACGCTGCACACCGAAGACATCCGCCGCCGCATGATCTGATCCGCAGGAGCACGCGGATGATCGCCTGGCTGGATCTCGATACGCCCTTCCCCGATGTCTCGCGCGCCCTGGCCGATCCGGCCGGGCTGCTGGCCGCCGGCGGCGACCTGTCGCCACAGCGCCTGCTCGAAGCCTATCGCCACGGCATCTTCCCCTGGTTCTCCGAAGGCCAACCCATCCTCTGGTGGAGCACCGATCCGCGCATGGTGCTGCGCACCGATCACTTCGTCGTCTCCGACAGCCTCAAGAAAACCCTGCGTCGCATCGAGCGCAGTCGCCACGGCGACGGACTCTGGCAAGTCACCTTCGATACCGTCTTCGAACAGGTCATGCAAGGCTGCGCCGGCCCGCGCCGACACGAACACGGCACCTGGATCTCGCCCGAGATCATGGCAGGCTATACCGGGCTGCATCGCGCCGGCTACGCCCACTCCTCCGAAGTCTGGCTCAACGGTGAACTGGTCGGCGGCGCCTATGGCGTCTCCATCGGTCGCATGTTCTACGGCGAATCGATGTTTGCCCGCGTCAGCGATGCCTCCAAGGTGGCCCTGGCACACCTGGTGTTCTTCCTGCGCAGCCATGGCGTGCAGATGATCGACTGCCAGCAGGAAACCGCCCACCTGGCCTCGCTGGGCGCACGCCCCATCCCCCGCAGCGACTTCCTGCACCATCTGCGCGCCGCCATCCAGTGGCCGCAGATCCATGGATGGGCACCCCTGAACCTGCTGGAAACCGGCATCCCGTCCGGCCCACGTGACTGAGCCTGGCTCCATCCTTCACTGCGACTATCAAAATGGTGTAAATTGGAACCTGACTCCAGGGACCCACGGTGCGCTCGACACCTCGCCGCCGGCCTCCCGCAAGACAGGACAGGACGCACATGACGCATCTCAAAGACTTGCCGTTCTCCACGTTGCAGTTCTATGCAACCGCGCCCTACCCATGCAGCTATCTCGATGACCAGCAGGCCCGCTCGCAAGTGGCCACACCCTCGCATCTCATCAACGCGGATGTGTACTCGGAACTGGTCAAGACGGGCTTCCGGCGCAGCGGCATCTTTACCTACCGCCCCTACTGCGATGGCTGCACTGCCTGCACTCCAGTACGCATCCGCGTAGCCGACTTCGAACGCAACCGCAGCCAGCGCCGCGCCTGGGAACGCAATCGCGGCCTGCAAACCCTGGTCACCAACCTGACCTACGCCCACGAGCACTACGAACTCTACCTGCGCTACCAGTGCGCCCGCCATGCCGGCGGCGGCATGGACCAGGACAGCCGCGACCAGTACGCGCAGTTCCTGCTGCAAAGCAAAGTCAACACCCGACTGGTGGAGTTCCGCGAGGCCGACGGCACGCTGCGCATGGTCAGCATCATCGACGTGCTCAATGACGGGCTGTCCTCGGTCTATACCTTCTTCGATCCCGACCTGCCGGCCGCCTCCTTCGGTACCTACAACATCCTCTGGCAGATCGAGCAAGCGCGCCAGCTGGAGATGCCCTACGTCTACCTGGGCTACTGGATCAAGGAAAGCCAGAAGATGGCCTACAAGACCAACTACCAGCCGCTGGAAGCCCTGCATGAGGGCCACTGGAGCCTGCTCGAAGGCTGAAGCGGGCTTCACGTCTGTGGCGCAACGTCTGCAAAAACAGCCGCAGAAACTGCAAATGATGGGCGACAACGGCCCGGATACGGAGAACGGAAGGCGGCACGCGTTAGAATAGCGGCAGTTTTTTGGCCCTCTTCCTTACCTGATCGCCCCATCGTGTCCGACAAATTTCTCTACGCGCTCGCGCGTCCGCTGCTGTTTTCCCTGGAACCCGAAACCGCACACCACCTGGTGCTGCCCGCGCTGCGCTGCGCCGCACGCTACAGCCTGACCGATTTCATCACCAGAAAACCGGCCTCCGATCCGCGCACGGTCATGGGTATCACCTTCCCCAACCCGGTGGGCATGGCCGCCGGGCTGGACAAGGATGGCGCCTACATCGACGGCCTGGCGGCGCTGGGTTTCGGTTTCATCGAAGTCGGCACGGTCACGCCGCGCGCCCAGCCGGGCAATCCGCTGCCGCGCATGTTCCGCCTGCCGGCCGCCAACGCGGTCATCAACCGCATGGGCTTCAACAATGGCGGCGTGGATGCCTTCGTGGCCAATGTGCAATCCTCGCGCTTCTATCAGGAGCGCCAGGGCGTGCTGGGCCTCAATATCGGCAAGAACGCCGATACCCCCATCGAGCGCGCCGCCGAAGATTACGTGCACTGCCTGGAAAAGGTCTATCCCTACGCCAGCTATGTGACGGTGAACATCTCTTCGCCCAACACCAAGAACCTGCGCCAGCTGCAAGGGGCCTCCGAACTGGATTCCCTGCTCTCGCAGCTGAAATCGGCCCAGCGCCGCCTGGCCGACCGTCATGGTCGCTACGTGCCGGTGGCGCTCAAGATCGCGCCGGACATGGACATGGAACAGGTCAAGAACGTCGCCGACGCCCTGCTGCGTCACCAGATCGATGGCGTCATCGCCACCAACACCACCATCACCCGCGATGCCGTGCAAGGCATGCCGCATGGGGAAGAAGCCGGCGGCCTGTCGGGCAAGCCGGTGCTGGAATTGTCCAACCAGGTGATCCGTGGCCTGAAGGCCGAAGTGGGCGAGGCGCTGCCCATCATCGGCGTGGGCGGTATCTTCAGCGGGGCCGATGCGCGCGCCAAGATCGAGGCCGGGGCCTCGCTGGTACAGCTCTACACCGGACTGATCTACCAGGGACCGGCGCTGGTGCACGAATGTGCCGACGCCCTGCGCGTGCCGCAGGCAGCACACGCGGCGCACCACTGAAGCGGCGCGCACCGCACAAACGAAAACAGCAGGCCAGGTGCCTGCTGTTTGTGTTTCCGGGAGCGCTGCGCTCGCCCGTGGGTGATGCTCAATCCTTGGAGGACTCCTTCTTGAGATTGAAGATCCGGCGTGCATTGGCGTCGGATTCGGACTTCTTTTCAAAATCGGTCTTCTCGCAACCGGCCAACACAACACCGACGACCAGCGTCAGCAGCATGACGACAAAACGCATGATATTCCCCTGAAGATTCGGATGAGGCCCCGGATGGCCGCACGCCCCTTCGAGGAGCAGGCGGATAGCGCCGCAGGACGGGCCTGTGCGACCGGTATAGGGGGCCGGCAGGCGCCATTTTATGCGCAAAAGATCACTTCGCAATGACTATCAGTGAAAGTTTTCGCTCAAAACCGGCTGCCCGTTCCCCTCTATAATGGCAGGCTTCCGGCGGCCAGGCCGTCGCCCTGCTTTGTGTCCATGTCCGTCAACACCATCGCCCTCAACCGCCAGATGCGTCGTTTCGATGACCACGCCAGCGTCTGGCTGTTCGGTTACGGCTCCATCATCTTCAAGGCCGATTTCCCCTACCTGGAACGCCGCCCGGCCCACATCACCGGCTGGGCGCGACGCTTCTGGCAAAGTTCCCACGATCATCGCGGCACAGCCCAAGCCCCGGGCCGGGTGGTAACCCTGGTACCGGAGCAGGATGCCGTCTGCGCCGGCATGGCCTACCTGATCACTCCGGAAGTCTTTGCCCATCTGGATCATCGCGAGAAAAACGGTTACCTGCGCCTGGTTACCGAGATGAGCTTCGAGGATGGCCAGGTCGCCGAAGGGCTGATCTACATCGCTGCCGACGACAACGAAGCCTTCGCCGGGCCCGCCAGCGAACTGGAGATCGCGCGCCAGATTGCTGGCGCCGTCGGTCCCAGCGGGCGCAACAGCGAATACCTGCTCAAGCTGGCCCAGGCTTTGCGCGAGCTGGGCGCCGAAGACCACCACGTCTTCGCCATCGAACGACATCTGCTGCAACTGATCGGGCAGCCGCCCGTGCTATCGTCTGCGGCACGCCCCTGAGTCCCGCATCGCCTACGACCACAAGGAAGAGCAACATGATCAAGACCCTCGCCACCAGCCTCACCCTCATCATGGCCCTGGCCGCCTGCACCACCCCGGTGGAACGCACCGCCAGCGGCGCCATCCCCGCCGCGCGCGTCTACATCAAGAGCATGACCGAGCAGGCCGCGGGCCTGTCGCCCGTCACCTTCACCCGTGCCGCCGGCCTGCTCAACAACGACATGCTGGAACTGGCCATCAACGATGTGGTGCTGGCCCAGATCGCCGGCGGTGAACATCTGTCGATCTGGCTCAAGCCCGGCAGCTATGATTTCAGCATCAAGCGCGTCAACAGCCTGGGCAGCAATGCCGGACCGACGACGGACAAGCTGACGCTGCCCGTGGCCCAAGGCGGCCGCTACGAGCTCCGGATCAATACCGAATTGCGCGGCCTGAACCTGCAACTGGTCAAGTAAGCCTGAGCATCCTGCACGACAAAACGTGCCGGAATTCGTGATGTTGCCCCATAGCCCCTGTCGTACGGATGACACACCGTGCCACGGGGGCTTGCTGCGTCAGCCCGAAGGGTTTTACGCAAGCCATTGATTAAAAACGGTTTTTCTCAAGAAAAAAGACATCGGAGATACCCGGACAGCCAATCATTCACAAAATAGATAACTGGTATTGGGATTCAAAAGTGGAAGCACGCCCGTGAAGCGAATATATTGCAATGCAACAGATCAATTTCTTCCTCACGGAGCTCACCATGAACATCATCGCCGACATCCTCCCGTACACCCTGCTCATCGGCGCCATGGTTGCGCGCTACCTGATTTCGGTCAAGTAAGCAGCCTCCTGGCCGGGTGATCGCCCGTCTCCGCACGGAGACACGATGCCACTTCGGAGCAGTCCTGAAAAGCGGTTATTGTCGCGTTGCAACGCTGACAAGCCGCTTTTTCTTTTGGCACCGGTCGCGGATCGATTCGCACTGATTTAGGGCAAATTCGCACCATTATCATCATCGTTGATATCTCAACGATGTACCATGGTGCAACTCTGGCTTGCCGGTGTGGTAAATGTCGTGTCGTCGTCTGACTTGCAAAGCTGCTGCAGCGCATTACACTCGCAAGCTTTGCCAACGCAACGAAAGTGACGCATGAAGCGACTTGCCTCCCTCCTCGCCGCCTCCGCCCTGCTGCTGGCCGTGCAAGGCTGCGCCTGCGCGCCTGGCTTCGTCGGCTTTGACAGCCGCTGCCAGTTCAGCAACGTTCCCAGCGGGCAACCCTGAGTGAACAAAAAAGCACCGGATTGGCCCCTTCAGAAGCCTGTCGCGGTGCTTTACATGCGTAATTCCAGGTTAATTCCTGAACCCTTCTTCACGCTAGCTTCAGCGTCTTCTGGTTTTACCCCATCGATACCGTCGGCATTGGACTGGCTTGCTCGGTCGGCGGCAACTGTCCCAGCCACTCCCGCAAGTCCTGCATGGCCTGCTCACGCAGTCGGGTTTCCTCATTGAAGATCTCGTGGTAAGCCTGGGCGTACCAGTGCAGCGTCTTGCTTTGGCCGGGCAGGGCCTCGTAGAAGGCCCGGCTGCCGCGCGGGGCGACGAAGGCGTCATCGCCGGCGACCTGCAGCAGCACTGGCCGCGTGAACTGGACGGCATCGCGCGCCGTCTGCTGCATGGCATCGAGCATGAAGTTGAGCATGCGCGGCGCGATCTTGCCGTGATTGAGCGGGTCCTGGCGGTACGCTCTTACCTGCTGCGGATCGTGCGAGATGCGCGCAGCCGGCAAGGCGGTCGGCAGGGCCAGGCCCGGGGCGATGGCCGAGGAGACCTTCAGCAGCAGCCGCTGCCAGCGCGACAGATCCAGCGCCAGCGCCGGTGAGGACAAGGCCAGTGCCCGCACCGGGCTGAAACCGCCGGTGGCAAAGCGCGCCGCCACCAGGCCGCCCATGCTGTGACCGAACAGCAGCGGCGTGCACTGCGTACGGCGGCTGAAGTCATCGAAGCTCTGCTTCAGGTCGCGCAGCAGATCATCCGGTCGGATCAGGCTGCCCTGGCGGCCACCCGAATTGCCATGGCCGCGATGGTCGCAGATGCGCACGGAAAAGCCGGCCTGATTGAACAGCTGTGCCAATGCCTCATAGCGCCCGCCATGTTCCCCCAGGCCATGCACCATCTGCACCGCCGAGGTGGCGCCGGGCAGCAGCCAGTCGCGGCAAAACAGGCGGGTGCCGTCGGCGGCGTCGATCCAGTGTTCCTGTACGGGGAGAGGATGGCTCATGGTTTCCTGAAGGAAGAGGACTGCGCATCCGCCTGGCGGCGCGTCATTCGCCAGGCCTTGCGCAGGCGCCGGCTCTGGCGCAGGGCGAGCTGCAGCGACGCAGCCCAGGACAAGGGACGCGGATGCACCACCGCGCGCAAGGCGCGGGCATAGTCCAGCACCATGCCCGGCGTCCAGGCCATGGTCACGGCGCGCTTGCGGATCTGGCTGGCGACCCAGATCTCGGGCGTCAACATCATGCGCACCGCATTGAACCAGTGCCGGTCCCGGGTGCCGATGACACCCTCAAGCGCGGCCTCCAGGGCATGAGCCACGGTGCTGGAGCAGTTGCGATAGGTGAGGTTGTAGATCTCGGTCTGGCGGTAATGCTGCCAGAAGCGCTCCAGCGAGGCGCGACGGTAGTCGCGGAAGACGATCTTCTCGGTCGATTCGCACCAGGCCGCGGCTTCGCTGCGGTAATCGGTGAGGTAGCGGCCCTTGACGTCGTTGTCGGCCGTGGCGCGCAGCAGCCGGGCGAACTGATCCGGCGAGCGGTCGATTTCTTCGGCCGGATAAAGGCTGATATACAGATCAGGCAGGATCTCCAGCGCGGCGTGGCCGGTCGAGATGACGCCCTGGGTGTCGACGGCGGCAATGTAGCGGTCGATCACCGGCTGCCGCCGGGCCTGTCCCTTGGCGCTGCCGGTGGGGGTCCATACGTGCAGGGTCATCGGTGACAGCGGCCCTGGTGTCGCAGCAGCCGTGGCCGGGGTGCACAGCTGTGCCTGCAGGTCGGGGGCAGCGTCGTGCAGCCCGGCATCGAAGGGCAAGTCATCGCCGCTGTTGCGCTCGGCCAGCACGTCAGCGGCGGCCTGCTGCGGCAGCATGCGGCTGCGCAGGGCCACCCAGATCATGTTCCAGCCACCGAAGACCAGGCCCAGCGCCAGGCAATACGGCACGGTCCCCTTGTAGTGGGTGGGATAGGGCTGGAAGAAGAAGATCGCCAGCCCGATCTGCACGACCCCGCCGAACATGGCCGTGCGCCAGCGCGGAAAGCGCACCACCAGGGCCGAGGTGATCTGCAGCGCACCGCCGATGGTGAAGGCCAGCCCAAACAGCATGGCCAGCGCCATGTTGCTGGCGTAGTGCTGGGTGATGACCAGGATAGCAATGAGCAGGAACAAGCCGCCCTTGGCGTAGCGCAGGGTCTTCTGCGCGCCCATGCCGCTGTTGGCCACCCACAGGGTGACCAGGCTCTCCAGCAGCAGCAGGTAGCCGAACAGGGTCAAGGGGAAATTGAGCACGCCATCGAGTGCATCGATCATCAGCGACACGCCGACGGCTCCCCAGGCCAGACCGGCCACGGCCAGAGCGTGCCAGTTGCGGCGGATGAAATCGGCACCCAGCAATAACAAGACAAGTCGTATCACGGCATTCCCGGGGCTGTGCCCTTCCTTTTGCGATCCCGCATTCTGGGGGATTCCCTGCGGCGAGGCAAATCGGCATGCGGCAAGGCTGGCCCGGAGCGGCACAATCACGCACAATGCCAGGCTGTCCACCATTGCTGCCGATCCTGTTCATGTCCTTGCCGGTCCTCCTCTCCGCCATGGCCAGCAGCCTCCTGCTGCCGCCCGTCTCGCCCCTCCTGCTGTACCTGGCCGGGCGATGGCTGCGCCGCCGCGCGCCGCGCAGCGGTCTGGCCCTGATGCTGCTGGGGATGATGATCCTGCTGGTCCTCAGTACCCGCGTCGGCGCCCTGTGGACGGTACGCCCCCTGGAAGACCAGTATCCGCCGCTGACCAGCCCCGGCGATGCCCAGGCCATCGTCATCCTGGGATCGGGTCGGGTCGACCGGGCGCCGGAATACGGTGGCAGCGACGACGCCACCGCCCTCGGCATGAAGCGGCTGCAATACGGTGCCTATCTGGCGCGCCAGACCGGCCTGCCCATCCTGGTGACCGGCGGCAGCCCCGACGGTTCGCCGGAAAGCGAAGCCGCCCTGATGACGCGCGACCTGCAGCGCGATTTCGGGGTAGCGGTGCGATGGCAGGAGCGGCAGGCCGACACCACGGCCCAGAACGCCAGCCATTCGGCCGCCATGCTCAAGGCCGATGGCGTCACGCGCATCCTGCTGGTCACCGACAGCATCCACATGCCGCGCGCCATGCGCGTATTCACGCAGACGGGCTTGCAGGTCCGGGCAGCGCCTACCCTGTTCCACGGTCGGTCACGCCCGCGACCCACCGACTACCTGCCGCGCGCCGGCAACCTTGAGCTGGCCAGTTATGCCCTGCGTGAACGGATCGGCCTGTGGTGGTATCGGTTCCGCTCGGCGCTGGAGCAGTGAAATTGTCCCGCACCGCACCATTCATTTCCGAAAATGAGCGCACTTGCGCCTCCTGTTCCGGCATTCAGCAAGGCAATACCGGGTTAGAGTGGCAAGGTCGCGCGCATTTCATCTGCGAAAGCCCGTGAACACCACCTTGACTTGGCAACAATGACGCTCACGCAAGACGATGCACCAGGCCCGCGGGGTCCGCTGCCATCGTCCAGGCACGACGATGCCGGCGAGCGTCCAGATAAAAATTGGGAGATTACATCATGGGCCAGTTATCCTTCAGCAAGAAGCTGTGGCTGCCACTCGTATTGAGCCTCGTCGCCCTTCTGGCGATTTCCGTCTTCAGCGCCTATATGGTGCGCGACGTGCGCCTGGAAGAGCGCAAGAACGATCTGACCAACATCGGCCAGACCGCGCTGTCGCTGGTCAAGGCCTATGGCAGTCTGGCCGACAGTGGTGCCCTCACCAAGGAAGAGGCACAAAAACGTGCCAAGGCCGCCATCAAGAGTCTGCGCTACGGGACCGATGGCTACTTCTCGATTTCCACCTCGGCCCAGATCATCGTCATGCACCCGATCAAGACCGAACTGGACGGCAAGGACCTGACCAACTTCAAGGATCCGGCCGGCAACAACCTGTTCGTCGAGATCACCAAGGCCGGCAGCAAGCCCGGCGGCGGCTTCGTGCACTACCTGTGGCCCAAGGTCGGCGCGGCCGAACCGGTGGCCAAGACTTCCTTCGTGATCGCCTACCAGCCCTGGGACTGGAACCTGACTACCGGCGCCTACATGGATGACATCAACGCTGCCTTCATGGGCACGCTGGCCCGCATGGCGATCCTGTTCGCCGTGGTCGCCGCCGCCCTGGTGGGGCTGGTGATCGTGATCAACCGCGGCATCCTGCGCACCATCGGCGGCGATCCGGCCAAGGCGGCCGAGGTCGCCAACCGCATCGCCCAGGGTGACCTCACCCCCAACATCCAGACTGCGCCGGGCGACCAGAGCAGCCTGCTGTACGCGGTGCGCAGCATGCGTGACTCCCTGCTGAGCACCATCGCCAATATCAAGACTTCGGCCGATACCATCGCCACGGCCAGCCACGAAATCGCCAGCGGCAACCTCGACCTGTCCAGTCGCACCGAGCAGCAGGCCGGTTCCATCGAGGAAACCGCCTCGGCCATGGAAGAACTGACCGCCACCGTCAGGCAGAACGCCGACAACGCGCGCCAGGCCAACCAACTGGCCGAATCGGCATCGGACGTGGCGATCCAGGGCGGTAGCGTGGTCGGCCAGGTGGTGCAGACCATGGAAGGCATCACCGACAGCTCGCGCAAGATTGCCGACATCATCGGCGTGATCGACGGCATCGCCTTCCAGACCAATATCCTGGCCTTGAATGCGGCCGTGGAAGCGGCCCGTGCCGGCGAACAGGGGCGCGGCTTTGCGGTGGTGGCCTCGGAGGTGCGTTCGCTGGCCCAGCGTTCGGCCTCGGCGGCCAAGGAAATCAAGACCCTCATCGATGACTCGGTGAGCAAGGTCGATACCGGCAGCAAGCTGGTGGAACAGGCCGGCGCCACCATGACCGAAGTGGTGGCCAGCGTACGTCGGGTCACCGACATCGTCGGCGAGATCAGCTCGGCCAGCCAGGAACAGAGTGCCGGCATCGCCGAAGTCGGCCGCGCCATCACGCAGATGGATGAAGGCACGCAGCAGAACGCCGCACTGGTGGAGCAAGCTGCTGCCGCCGCGCAATCGCTGCAGGACCAGGCCGCTACCCTGGCCGGACTGGTAGGACGTTTCCAGATCGATGGCAACCAGGCACGTACCGCCCAGGCCACGCCAGTGGCACCGGCCGCACCCGTGGCCGCCAGGGCGGCACCGCGCCCGGCGCCGACGGCTGCGGCGCCACGCAAGCCGGCGACGACGTCGGCTGCTCATGCGGCCATTGCCGCACCCAAGGCAGCCGCAGCCAAACCCGCTGCCGCACCAGCCGCCAAGACCGAGCCACAGGCCGAGAAGACAGCCGCCAAGCCGGCCGCCAAAGCCTCGCGCCTGCCTGCCGGAGAAGATGAAGGGGATTGGGAAACCTTCTGAGCCAATGAGCGCAGTACCGCCAGCCCGCTTCGTGCGGGCTTTTTCATGGGTGATGCAACTCAGGCCAGGGCGGCGCGGTTTTCCCCGACCAGACGACGGATCAGACCGGTATCAGGCGGCACCGCCAGGGCGCGCGCCGTATCCTGCTTGCCGCTGGCCAGAAGGCCCTGTGCACCGGCCGCAATGGTGTATTCGCTATGGCAGGCCGGACAGTACAGAGTATCGCCCACGGCCGCGTGGCGCGGCTGCACGATGATCGGACCGCAACTGAGGCAGCGTTGCAGGGGGATACCCTCGTCGCTGTGACCGACGATGTGGGCCAGTTCCGGATGGGACTGCAAGCCGATGAACAGCTGACCCAGCTCTGCATCGAACTGCTTGCCCAGCTCGCCCCCGATGATCTCCATGGCGCGGGCGATCGGCATGCCGCTGCGGTAGGGGCGCGTGCTGGTCATGGCATCGAAGGCATCGCAGATGCCGACGATGCGCGCAGCCAGCGGGATGTCCTCGCCGCGTCGTCCGTAGGGGTAGCCGCGGCCATCCGGCGTTTCGTGATGCAGCAGCACGGCCTCTTCGGCCAGCGCCGCCAGCGGGTGGCCGGCCAGCATGCGATGGCCGATCTCGGGATGGGTCCGGATGACCGCATATTCCGCGTCATCCAGTCGCGATTTCTTGCCCAGCACGGCATCGGGAATGCCGATCTTGCCCAGGTCATGCAGGAACGCGCCGATCGTGATGCGCGCCACCTGCTGCGCAGGCAATCCGGCCGACTCGGCCAGCAAACGCGAGAGCCGCGCCACCCGCCACAGATGCCCGCCCGTGTAGGGATCGCGCGCCTCGACCGCCCAGGCCAGCAGAAACAGACTCATCAGCAACTGCTCGTCACGTGCAGCCTGGCCTGCAGCGGTCCTTTGCGTGGCCCGCTGCCACAGGGAAAGCAAACTCATTGGAAAACTCCCGGGAACTTACCAGCGCAACAGGCGCGGACCCAGCAGCAAGCCGACCGCTGCCGGGATGAGAATGCCCAGCAAGTACCAGACGCCCCAGAAGGGAACGCCCATTTCCGGGCAATGCAGGCAATACACCATGGTCGCACTGGCGCCGGCCAGCAGCCCGGCCACGGCGCCGGTCAGGCGCAGCCGCGTCGGCGCCATGCCGCGTACGGCCCAGAAGATGCCGATGAACAGCGGCACCGACAACAGCGCGATATTGAAGGGGCAACTGCGCCAGCTGATCCCCATCAACAGCGGCAGACGCTGCGCCACCGGCGCACTGAGCAGCACCGTGACGCCACCCAGCCAGAGCGCCAGGCCGGGCAAGGCAATGCCGGCCCAGCGCGCACCCACGCGCAGCCCCGGACGCACCAGACGCCGCAGCACCAGCAGGGTACCCACGGTCAGCGTGGTGGGAAAAGCCAGCTTGATCCAGAACAGCGGCACCCCCAGCATCACGGTCAGATCGGGGCGCAGTCCATAGATCGGCAGCATCAGCAGCAACGAACCCAGGCCGCCCAGCAGCAATGCCAGGGCCATCTGCCTGGCCGGCAGGCGACGGTCCACCGGCGCTACGTCACCGGCCATCATCGAAATAAGGTCATCAGTCTTCATGCTTGCAGTTTCTCCCGGATCTTCAGGGCCAGGGCCTTGAGGCCGCGATGGATCCCCACCTTGACGGCCGATTCCGACATCCCCGTCAGTTGCGCCGTCTCGGCTACCGACAGGCCCTCCAGCTTGACGTGCACGATCGGCAGGCGCTGCTTGTCGGGCAGCTCCTCCAGCAGGGCGCCGACATCGCGCCGGGCCTGGGCCGGTTCGTCGTCACAGACGGCCAGCAGGTCATGCTCTTCCTCCAGCGGATCATTGAAGGCTTCGCGGCGCGAGCGCGCGCGCAGGAAGTCCATCAGCTTGTAGCGCGCGATGGCATGCACCCAGGCCGTCAACGGCTGGTCGGGACGATAGGTGTGACGGGCGTTGTGGATGGCCAGCAGGGTTTCCTGCACGACGTCCTCGACGTCATCCTGCAGATGCAGATGGACCAGCCGCTTGCGCAGGAAAGCGCGCAGGCGTCCGCTGAGTTCGGCCAGGAATTGGCGATAGGCCACGGCGTCACCGTCGAGACCGGCCAGCAGCAGCGTACGCAGGCGTTCCTCGGCCGGGTGCGAAGGCTTGCCGGGAAGACCGGCCAGGTCACCCGACAAGGCCGGGCCGCCAGTGGCCAACAGGAAAGGACTCTCAGTCATGAGCACGCCGACAGATTACCAACGAAGCAGCCATGGGCCACACAAGGCGCCGACCCCCGTCGGCAGCGCCACCCCCAGTACATACCAGACGCCCCAGAACGGCGGCGCCATCTCCACGCAATAAAGTGAATAGACTAGCACGCCCTGGGCACCGGCCACCAAACCGGCCACGGCACCGGCTGCGCGCAGTTGCGTAGGTGCCAGTCCGCGCAGGAACCACAGCATCGTTGCCAGCGTGGGCAGCGACAGCAAGGCCACATTGGCCGAACAGACCTCCCAGCTGCTCCCCAGCAGCAGCTCCAGACGCTGCGAGGGTGGTGCCAGCGCCAGCCAGCTGCCGCCAGCCAGCCACAACAGGGCCGGCGGCAGCAGCAATCCCGCTGCCGGTGCCAGGCCGATGCGCATGCCCGGCAGCGCCAGCCGGGATGCGGCCAGTTGTCCGGCCAGCAGCGCAGCCAGCGGAAACGAGACCTTCATCCAGAACAAAGGCTGCAGCAGCAGGGTGCGCAGGTCGCTGCGGACCCCATACAGAATGGCCAGCAGCAGCGCCGCTCCCATCAGGCCCAAGGCCAGCGCCACGGCCATGCGCGCGGCCACGTTGCGCACCAGGGTGCGCTGGCCGGGGCCGGCGGAACCTCCGGTGCCGGTGGCCAGCATGTTGACCAGTTCCATCGTTTTCATTCACATCCCCTGTTTCGCCCCTGCGGGCAGACTGCGCAACGGCGCGCTCTCCTGTGTATTCGTTCACAAAACCGTTTGGGTTACAGCAAGCGCGAAAAATATTTCTTCAAAAAATTTTCGATGCGCTGTAACCGGCCAGCCTCCGCCTGCGAATTAACCATCAGACCGGCAGCCTGGCTGCAGCAAATCAGCCTGCGCCGGTCAGTGTCATCTTCCACTTCATTCCATTTCAAGGAGTACACCATGAACCACCGCCTCGTCGCCACCGCCGCCCTGACCCTCGCCACCCTCGCCTCCGGCGCAGCCATGGCGCAAGACAAGCAACCGATGAACAAGACTGCCGTCGAGAAGTGCTATGGCGTTTCCATGGCCGGCCAGAACGACTGCAAGGCTGGTGAAGGCACCACCTGCGCCGGCACGGCCAAGATGGATTACCAGGGCAATGCCTGGAAGAACGTTCCGGCCGGCACCTGCACTTCCATCAAGACCCCGCGCGGCATGGGCTCGCTCAAGCCGATCTGATCCATCCGGAGCCAATGGTCATGACAGCGCACCTCCTCACTGCCGGCCTGGGCCTCAAGCCGCAGCACTTCGATGCGGCCCTGGCCTGCACCACGCCCGGGCTGTGGTTCGAAGTCCATCCGGAGAACTACCTGATGGAAGGCGGCCCCCGACTGGCCTGGCTGCAGGCCATCCGGGAAAGGCATCCGGTGGCCCTGCACGGGGTGTCGCTGTCATTGGCCGGGCCGCAAGCGCCCGATCCCGCTCATCTGCGCCAGCTGGCACAACTGGCCCGACGTATCGAACCGGTACTGGTCTCCGAACACCTGGCCTGGTCACGTGCCGGCGCACACTACCTGCCCGACCTGTTACCCGTGCCGCGCACGACCGAGATGCTGGCGCGCGTGGCCGCCAACATCAGCCGTACCCAGGATGTCCTGCAGCGTCGCATCGCGCTGGAGAATCCTTCTCACTATCTGCGCATGGAAAGGCACAGCTGGAGCGAGCCGGAATTCCTGCAAGAGCTGGTACGCCGCACCGGTTGCGGCTTGCTGGTCGATGTCAACAATGTCCACGTCAGCGCCTGCAACCTGGGTATCGATGCCACCGATTACCTCGACCAGTTGCCGGCGGAGGCCATCCTCGAAATCCACCTGGCCGGCCACAGTGCCGACGCCCATCTTCCCGGCCTGCTGGTCGATTCGCATGATGCACCGATCGCGGCCCCGGTCTGGGCCTTGTACCAGCATCTGCTGGCCCGTACCGGCCCCCGCCCCACGCTGATCGAACGCGACGGCAACGTGCCGGCCTTCGATGTGCTGCTGGCCGAGCGCGACATGGCCGCTGCATTGCTTCATCCGCAGGTACCGGCACCAGAGGAGCAGCCCGCATGAATGCCCCCGAGAGCCGCTATCACGACGCGTTCCTGCAGGCCCTCCTGAGCGGTCATAGCGACGATCCCGAGATCGGCGCGCTGCTCGCCCAGCCGGCTTTCGCGATCTATCGCAATACCGTCTTCAAGGGCTGCGTCGATGCGCTGCTGGCCAACTATCCCGCAGTGCACCGGCTGGTGGGTCGCGCATGGATGGAATCAGCCGCACTGGAGTTCGCGCGTCACCACTTGCCGCGCCAGGCCAGCCTGATCGCCTATGGCGAAGGCTTTGCCGAATTTCTCGGTACGCTGGAGGCCGCACGCGCCCTGCCCTATCTGCCCGGCATCGCCCTGCTGGATCGCTGCTGGACCGAATCCCACCTGGCCGCCGACCAGCCCGTCCTGGCAGGCGCGGCCCTGCACACCGCACTGGCCGAGGGCCGGGATGTGACCCTGGTCCCGCATGCCGCCTGCCGCTGGCATCACGATGGGCAACATCCGGTCTACACCATCTGGAACGCCAACCGCAACGAAGAAGACGCCACGGAACTGGCCCCGCAATGGTGCGGCGAGGGCGCCCTGCTCACCCGCCCCCACGGCCAGGTGCAATGGCAGGCACTGGGCCCGGGCGGCTGCCGTTTCCTCGATGCCTGTCGCGATGGCTGCGCCATCGCCAGTGCAGCCGACCAGGCGCTGACACACGAGCCCGGGCTGGACCTTGCCCTGCTGCTGGGCCAGCTGGTTCTGGCCGGCGCCTTTACTTCCTTCTATTGAACACCCCCACGGAGACCCTCATGGAACCGCCTCTCACCCTGGAAGCCACGGCCCGCCCGCGTCCCCCCCTCTACACCCGCGCCGCCGACCTGGCCAGCCGCCTCATCAGCGATTCACTGCTGGCCCTGGTGGCACGGCTGTCGATTGCCGCCATCTTCTTCCTCTCCGGCCGGACCAAGGTCAGCGGATGGCTGCACATCAAGGACAGCACCTATGTCCTGTTCCAGGAGGAATATCGCCTGCCGTTGGTACCGCCCGACCTGGCTGCACACCTGGCCACCTATGCCGAACACTTCTTCCCGCTGCTGCTGGTGCTGGGCCTGTTCACGCGCGGCGCGGCGCTGGCGTTGCTGGGCATGACGGCGGTCATCGAGATCTTCGTCTACCCGGATGCCTGGCCAACCCACCTGTCGTGGGCCGGTCTGTTGCTGCTGCTGGTGGCACGCGGTGGTGGTGCCTGGTCACTGGACCGGCGCCTGGGCCTGCACTGATCGAGGGAGACCATCATGTTGACCAGAATGAAGCTGCGCACTGCCCTGCTGCTGGTACTGGGGCTGTTGACCCTGGCGCTGTGGCTGGCGGTGGCCATGGCCTGGCAGGGCGCGCGCTCGGCAAGCCGTGCCACTGCTGCGCTGATCGAACTGTCGGATCGTCACATCCAGCCCCTGCATGACACCGAGCGCCTGTTTCTGACCACCCTGATCAACATGGACAACGCCTACATCAATCTGGTCAAGGGCGATGAAATCAAGTCCAATGACTACAGCCGACGGGCCTCGGCCGCCCTGCAGGAAGCCCGCAAGGCTTTCGACGGCTACCGCCAGGGCCTCACTCCGCAAGCCCTGGCCGAGCCCGAGGCACTGCGTGTCTCGGCGGCCTATGACAGTTACATCAAGGTGTTGAACCAGCGCGAGGTGGCGCTGTATGACGTGTCGCTGGACGACTACGCCGCCGCCACCGTCAGCGCAGAAGCAGCCGATCGCGAATTTGCCGCCACCCTGCGCGCCGTGATCCAGCGTGCGGAACAGGTCAAGGACGGTCTGCGCCAGGCCTCCGAACGCCGCTCGGCCCAGGCCTCGCTACTGGCCGTATCCATGCTGGCGGCGTCCATCCTGCTCATCGGCGTCTGCTGGCTGCTGTTCGACCGCCTGCTGCTGCGACCGCTCAAGCGCGCCGCCGAACATTTCGACCGCATCGCCGACGGTGATCTGAGTCGCCCGGTACAAGGCATCTCCGGCAATGAAATCGGTGTACTCCTGGCCGCATTGCAGCGCATGCAGCGCGGCGTGGCCCGCACCGTCGACGACATCCGCGAGGCCACCCGCGACCTGCATCACGGCGTCGCCGATATCGCCCAGGGCAACGGCGAACTGGCGCAGCGTACGCAGTCCCAGGCCAGTACGCTGGAGTCGACTGCGGCCACCCTGGAACGGCTCTCCGGTGCCGTGCGCAACAATGCCCAGAACGCCGGCCGCACCAATGCAATGGCGGCTGCCGCCGCCCGCGATGCCGAGCGCGGTGGCCAGGTCATGGGCGGCATCGCCGGTGCAATGGCCGAGGTCACGGCAGGGGCAGCACGGATCTCCGACATCGTCAGCGTGATCGACGGCATCGCCTTCCAGACCAACATCCTGGCCCTGAATGCCTCGGTGGAAGCCGCCCGCGCCGGCAGCCAGGGCCGCGGCTTCGCCGTCGTGGCCTCGGAGGTGCGCTCGCTGGCGCTGCGCAGTGCGCAGGCCGCGCGCGAGGTCAAGGACCTGATCGCCACCTCGATCGGCTCGGTCGACCACGCCGCAGAACAGGTCAAGGAAGCCGACCAGGCCATCGTCCAGATCGTGCAGTCGTTCGGCCATGTCATGACCACCGTCAACGAGATCGCCACGGCGACACAGGAACAGGCCGAAGGCATTTCCCAGGTCAGTCTCAGCCTGGCGGACATGGACCGTGCGACCCGGCAGAACGCGACCCTGGTCGAACAGACTGCGGCAGCCGCCGACGCCCTGACCGAACAGGCGGCTACGCTCACGGCGTCGGTGGCCGTCTTCACCCTGGCCGTCCCTGCCGCCATGAGCAGCACAGACACGACCGATGCGCAGACCCTGTCGCTGCCCCGGCTGGCGGTTTCGAGTCAATAAATTCACATCGCCCCGACGATGACACCAAGAGGAGACCCCCCATGACGTCCAGCGGCGCCCTGGAAGAACTGATCGAAGAAAGCTTCACTTCGGCCTTCAACCACCATGCAGCGGGCCGCCTCGATGCGGCCGAAGAAGACTATCGCCTCATCCTCGCCATGGAAGAGCAGCACGCCCCGGCCCAGCATTACCTGGGCGTGCTGCTGCATCAGTGCGGTCGCCACGAGGAAGGATTGGCGCTGATGCACGAGGCCGCGCGCAACGCCCCGCCTGATGCCGACTGGTGCAACGATCTGGGCAATGTTCTGTTCGCCTGCGGACGTTTCGAGGAAGCGGCACCGGCCTATGAACAGGCCCTGGACTTGCGGGCGGCAGATGCGCAACTGTGGACCAACCTGGCCGCAGCGCGGCGCGCCCTGGGCCAGACCGACGCCGCCATCGCCGCCGGCGAAGAGGCCTTGCAGTACGACCCACACTGCCTGGCCGCCCTGCATCAGCTGGCAGAGCTTTACGCCCAGCTGGGCGATCGCATGCAGAGTTCGCGCTACCAGTGCATGGCCTTCGTGCTACCGCCGCACGTGGGCAAGTCGCGCGAGCTGCTGGCGATCTCCTTCTATTTCCTGGGGCGGATGGAGCAAGCCGCAGAAGTATGCCGGCAATGGTTGCTGGAGGAGCCCGGCCACCCTATCGCCAGCCACATGTTTGCCGCCTATGCCGGACTGCCCAGCGACACGGTCCCGCGTGACTACATCGTGCAGCGCTTCGATGACTACGCCGATCACTTCGACAGCAACCTCGTTACGCACCTGGACTACCGTGGGCCGCAAGTGCTGGACGCGATGCTGCAGGCGGGCCTGGCCGACGCAGCACCGGTCAATGTCCTGGACGCCGGTTGCGGCACCGGCCTGTGCGCGCCGGTACTGGCGCCCTATGCGCAGGCGCTGGAAGGCATCGACCTGTCCCCCAACATGCTGCGCCACGCTGCACGGCATGCACAATACACCGCGCTGGCCGAAGCCGACGCGGTGGAGTGGATGAGGGCTCATCCGGCACGTTATGGCCTGGTCGCGGCCTGCGACGTGCTGATCTACTGTGGCCAGCTGGCCTCGTTCTTCGGGGCAGCCGTACAAGCCTTGCAGGAAGGCGGCCACCTGATCTTCACCGTCGAACTGGCGGACGAAGAACGTGCCACTGGCTACTATCTTCACGCCAGCGGTCGCTTCCGCCACCAGCGCAGCTATGTGCAACAGTGCCTGCAGGAGGCCGGGCTGGCGATGGTGCTGGTGCGCGAGGAAAGCCTGCGCGTGGAAATGCAGCAACCCGTGCCGGGACTGGTCGTCCTGGCACGGCGCTGAGCGAGCAATGCTGACGCGCGTCGGCGGATAGTCGGCGGCATGTCGGCAGGTTCAGAAATAAGCATGCCGCCACGGCAACTCATCCACAAAAGCATGTCCACCATGCAACATCCCCGCAGAAAGCTTCATTTTTTGTTGCACTTTTCGACCAAGGTACAGTCGTAGCTCCATTCGGCATGGCTTAGAATAGTCCCAGCTCACGACGTAATCGATTGGACCGTACCGGCCTGCAGCGCGATGAATCCCCGCTCTTCATTGCCCGCCAGATATCCCCGGTACGACATCTGAAAAGGAAAACGGAATGACGCAGTCTCCCAAAAATATCTCGGCCCTGATGTGTGAGCTCAGCGTGGCGCTGGCGGAACTGTCGGAGAAGATGAGCAATCTCTCGGTCACGCTGGAAAACACCTATCTGCAATCCGACGCCCCGGAACCGGCTGCCCTGATGGAAGCCGCCCGGGAAACCATCGACAAGGCGCGCAACGGCTGAGCGGGCGCTTCGACCTCACCGGGTCTCAAGCTCCTCTCAACTCCCTTCCACCTCACCGGCAGCCGGATCCCCTCCGGTCTGCCCGGCCAGCCGCAAGACACGCCAGGGCATCAACTCCCCCACGCTCCGCTCAGAAATCGTATTTCAGCTCGGCAAAGACCGTGCGCTGCGGGAAGGGATGGAACAGGAAATAATCCCGGTTGGTCAGGTTGTCCACGCCCAGCGCTGCGCTCCAGTGACGGTCGATGCGATAGCGCACACGGGCGTCGAAGACGGTATAGCCATCAAAGCCCTGATAGGTGTGGGTGTTGATGTCGGTATTGTCGACGGTGGCATAGACCCGTCCGCTGTATCGCCCCGCCAGCGTATAGGTCCAGCGGTCATCGGGCTTGTAGCTGGCCACCAGGGTGGCGCGCCATTCGGGTACATAGGGCGTGCGCTTGCCGACCGAGGTGGCACCGGCCGTGGTGGCCACATAGCTGCTGTTGTCCAGGATGCGGGCATCCACCCATGTCACGCTGCCATTGAGGGAGAAGCCGCGCATGAACAGATCGTTGCGCTCGAAGGCGGCCTCGATGCCGCGCTGGCGCGTGCGATCCACGTTCTGCGTGAAGGAGGCCACGCCGCTGCCGATGGTCGAGGTCTGCGAGATCAGCGCATCGGATACCCGCTCTTCAAACAGCGACACGCGCCATTTTCCCCGCCCTTGCGGCAACTGCTTCTCGATGGCCAGTTCGGTGGACCAGACTTTCTCCGGTTTGAGATTGGGATTGGCCTGCAGATAGACGCCATTGAGCAGCACGTTCTGGTACAGCTCGCCCACGGTCGGGAAGCGCAATGCGCGGCCACTCGAGAGTGTCGCCATCCAGTCGTCGGCAAAGGCCCAGGCCAGCGAAGCCTTGGGCGAGAGCCCGTTGTGACTGACCTGCGGCTGGTTCACCGCAAAGACGGTATTGCCCGAGGTCGACACATTGCGTCCATCGAAAGCGCGCCACCATTCGTAACGCGCCCCCAGCGTGGCCTTGAGTGCTGGGGCAAGATGCCACACATCCTGTGCCCACAGCGCCGAGGTCTCGGTCTTGCCGCGCGAGTCCGAGGCCAGCGTGCCATTGCCGCCGCTGATCCAGTTGCTGGTATTCCAGGTGGGCGTGGCCAGGGTATAACGATCCACATGCGCACCGAAACTGACGACCTGGGCACTCCCCGCAGGGCGCCAGATGCCCTTGGCGTCGACCGTGCTCCAGCCGGTGCCGCTGGCATCGGCAATGGTACCGGCGCCGCCGCTCTGGCCGGCCGGGAAGGCGGTGGTAGAGGTGCGGGTCAGGTCGCGCGACGCCGACAAGGTCGAGGCGGCCACTTGCCAGTCCCACTGACCACCGGTCTTGCTGCGCAGCTCCAGCGACTGCATCCATTGCTGCTGGTCTACGTCATTGCTGGCGAAGCTGCTGGTATAGACCGTGGCGCCACTGGCATTGTTCAGGAAACTCTGCGGATTGGCATGGGCCTGGTTCTGCCAGAAGCCCAGCGTATAGGTCGCCGTGAGCGCCGGCGTGAAGTCATAGGAAACCTTCAGCCGTGCCGTATCCTGCACGGTGTGGGTGAGATTGCCGGCCCCCAGCACGTAGAGATTCTTGCCCGTGCGATCCTGCGTCGGCACCGCTCCGGTGGTGCCGGCCGGTGCGCTGGCGGCGGTGATGTAGGTCACCGGCTGCGAATAGCTGTCCAGGTGATTGACCGAGAAGCGCCAGGCCAGGGGCCCGCTGCGATTACCCAGACCGACGTTGTATTCCTGTGCGCGATAGGTGCCGGAAGCGCCGTAATGGCTGAAATCCTGCTGCGCGTATTGCGCCTTGATGCTGGCCTCGAACTGCTGTGGCATGCGCGTGGTGATCTCGGTCACGGCACCGTAGGAGTTGCCCGGATACTCGGCCGCGAAGGGGCCATACATCACGTCGATGCGCTCGATCTCTTCCGGTGCCACCATGAACCAGCGTGGCGAACCATTGCCGTTGTTGTTGTTCACCAGTGCCGAGAGCAGGATGCCATCGGCATAGATCAGGCTGCGCGCGCTGGCGTTTACACCCGTGGTGCGGGTGGCCAGCGGCGACTGGGTATCGCCGATATAGCGCTTGCGCACCGACAGGCTGGGCAGATACTTGAGCGCATCCGAACTGTCGGTGACGTTGATGCTGTCGGCGGCCGTGTCGGCAGTGACGCTGGCCGTGGTCTGCGGCAACTGCTTGCGCTCGGCGACCGATCCGCTGCCGTGCACCTCGACGGTCGGCAAGGCCGTTGGCTCGTTGCTGGCAGTCTCGCTCCCGGTTTGCTGTGCCAGTGCACTGCCGCTCCAGGCGCACAGCACGGCCAGGAGCAAGGGCGAGGGACGCAGATCAATGAACCGGGAAGATGACTGCGACGGCGAGCGAGATGACGAGGATGGGGAAGAAACAAGCAGCGTGTTCATGGCGAGGATGTCCGGACTTTTCTTGGTATCGTGAGGGAAGCGCGCGCAGCCGCACCCGCGACCGCCGTGACGTTCGCACTCCCTGTTTTTTTCATCGGCGCAATCTATCACGCAGCTTGTACGCCGCGCTCCGGCCAGTCTGCTGCCGGCCGGCAAGAGCGCGTCGCATGCCCGGAAAAAATCCTTTGCACACAAGCAGTTAGCCACGCCGACCGACAAAAAAATGGGCTGCGACATATTGCCGCAGCCCGCAAATACAACAGAGAGGAGGTGAGATTGGACCCGATTTCCGGGCCCCTTCCCTTAATCCAAATCAAATGCGCTGCGCGCATGCGAGCGCTTCTACCGTCGCGCAAAACATCCGGAGCAGCCATCACAATCACGACAAGACCAAGCCCGCGCGCCCGCTGTAGCGGAGCAGCTCGCCGCCACCACGCACGATCTTTGCAAGGCGCTGCCCCATGGCCAGCTGTCCGTCCACCACCCAAACAGGGTATGATCGCTACCCGCCTGAGCACGGCCGGGTCAATGCGAGTCAATGCTTCGCAGGCGGCCCGTCCGTGCCACGCCAGCGACGCCGTGCTCACCGGCCGCGTCAGCACGATCCGCTTCACCCGCATCACCAGGAGAACCCCCATCCATGCTTCGCCGCAACCCTTCCGGCCATCGGCCCCAAGTCCACGAATCTGCCTATGTCGACCACACCGCCATCCTGTGCGGCAAGGTGATCGTGCATGAGAATGTCTTCATCGGCCCCTATGCCGTGATCCGCGCCGACGAAGTCGATGACCAGGGCGAGATGGAGCCCATCGTCATCGGTGCCCATTCCAACATCCAGGATGGCGTGGTGATCCACTCCAAGTCGGGCGCTGCGGTCACCATCGGCGAGCGCACCTCGATTGCCCATCGCGCCATCGTGCATGGTCCCTGCTCGGTGGGCGATGGTGCCTTCATCGGCTTCAACAGCGTGCTCTTCAATTGCAGCATCGGCGCCGGTTGCGTGGTGCGCCACAATGCCGTGGTCGACGGTTGCGACCTGCCGCCGGGATTCTACGTGCCGTCCACCGAACGGATCGGACCCAAGACCGACCTGGCCACCATCCCGCGCGTAACGGTGGCCGCCTCGGAATTCTCCGAAGATGTGGCCCGCACCAACAATGAGCTGGTGCGCGGCTACAAGCAGTTGCAGAACGAGTTCTGAACCCTGCCTCCTGCCGATGACATAAAAAAATCCGGCTTCTGGCGTGAAGACCGGATTTTTCATTTATCGCTTCAGTCGATGATTCAGGCCCCTCCCATCAACTGCCGCGATAAGTGGAATAGGCCCAGGGCGAGACCACCAGCGGCACATGATAGTTCTGGCTGGCATCGGCCACGCCGAAGGCGATCACCACCTCATCGACGAAACGCGGTTCCGGCAGGCTCACGCCCTGCCCCACAAAATATTCGCCGGCGGCAAATACCAGCTCGTACTTGCCGGGCAGCAGGGCCTCACCTTCCAGCAGCGGCGCATCGCAACGGCCATCGCTGTTGGTGACGGCATGCTTGAGCAGCGTCTTGCCCTCGGCAGTGACCGCGTAAAGCGCCAGCTTCACGCCCGCGCCCGGCTTGCCCTTGGTGATATCCAGCACGTGCGTGCTCAGTTTGCCCATGTTGCTATCCTTTCCCTTTGTGATAGATGAGTCGTCCTGGGGGCCGATGATATACCGCCGCCCGCCGATGCCTATACGAGTGCGCTTATACCGGCCATCCTCGCAGCGGACATAATGCCTTACCGCGTCACCCCCTGCCAAACCGGAGTCCACATCCGGTGCGCGGATCACGGCTGCGGCATCAAGGCCAGAAAATCCTAAATCATTTATATCAATAAACATCCATCACTGGAGGAGACACCATGCCCATTTCATCCCTGCGCCGACACGGCCTGCTTGCCGGCGTTCTGCTCGTGACCGCCGGCAGCACGCTGGCGGCCGACTGGTCCGACAATTCGATCGGCTATCGTTACGGCACCCGCTTTGCCGAACCCTACAATTCGCAGGACATCAGCAAGAACATCCTCAACTTCCAGCATGCCAGCGGCTACAAGTACGGCACCAATTTCCTCAACGTCGACCTGCTGATGTCGGACCGCAAGGATGACAACGCCCAGGAAGCCTATCTCACCTATCGCCATACGCTGGACCTGGGCAAGATCAGCGGCCGCGATCTGTCCTTCGGACCGGCGCGCGGCGTGGGCCTGACGCTGGGCCTGGACTGGAACACCAAGAATGACAACAGCTACGCCTCCAAGAAGCGCATGTGGGTCATCGGCCCGACCCTGATGATGGATGTGCCGGGCTTCCTGAACGTGAGCGTGCTGGCACTGTTCGAGAGCAACCAACCCAAGGGCGTCAGCAGCCGCTACCGCTATGACACCCACCCGATGCTGAACCTGGCCTGGGGCATTCCCCTGGGTACATCCGGTTGGGCCTTCGAAGGCTACATGAACTACATCGCCGCCAAGGGCAAGAACGAGTTCGGCGGTGCCACCGCCCCCGAACTGAACTTCGACGGGCAGCTCATGTACGACGTCGGCACCGCCATGGGCCTGGGCAAGAACACCTTCCGTCTGGGGCTGGAATACCAGTACTGGCGCAACAAGTTCGGCAACCCCGGCAACGTCCCCGGCTCGCTGGCGAAGACGCCGATGGTACGTGCCGAATATCACTTCTGATCCACGCCTGATCCACGCCTGATCCGCCCAGGGGGGCTCATTCTTTTCTTCCAGGATTCAGACTATTCTGATTGAAAAAAATCGAGTTCCCCGATTCAAATAGCGCGCTTTAAAACTCCTGCAAAAAATCGAAATTTTCAGGAGTTCTTTTTTTCGCCCCGCTTCCTATACTCGTCAGGATCCGTTCCCGGCATGTCTGTCCGTCCGGCCGGATATTCCTGACCTCTCCCCGCCAGCCCTTGCCCGACCGCGCTTCCCGCTTTTCTGCATAAAGCTTCATATCGCGCCGGATACCGCTCTTTGCCAGCCCAGAGTTTTCGCAACCCTTACTCTCGGAACCTGACATGAGCTTCATCAAGAGCCGCAAGCACCCTATCTCCACTCCTTCCACCCCTTCCGCTGCCTCCACGCCTTCCTGTCTCACGGCTGCCATCGCCGGCGCCCTGCTGCTGCCGGTGGTCGCTGCGCAGGCCCAGTCACCCCGTGCGCAACTGCCTGCCGTGCAGGTCGATGCCGTCAAGGACTCACCCTACAAGGCCGAGCAATCGGCCTCACCCAAGTACAGCCAGCCGCTGGTGGATACCCCGCAGACCCTGCAGATCCTCAAACGTCCGCTGATGGAACAGCAAGGTGCCACGACCCTGACCGAGGTCCTGCGCAATACCCCCGGCGTGGGCACCTTCTTCCTCGGCGAGAACGGCAGCACCAGCACCGGTGATACGGTCTACATGCGCGGCTTCGACGCCTCCAGCAATATCTTCGTGGACAACGTGCGCGACCTGGGCGCCATCTCGCGTGACGTCTTCAACCTGCAGCAGGTGGAAGTTCTCAAGGGCGCCGCCGGTACCGACAACGGACGCGGCTCGCCGACCGGGGCCATCAACCTGGTCAGCAAGCAACCCGAACTGACCGACGCGGTGACGGCCAGCGGCACCTATGGCAGCTGGAACCAGAAACGCCTCACCGTCGACTGGAACCAGGTGCTGGTCCCCGAGCAGGGCCTGGCGCTGCGCCTGAACCTGATGAAGCAGAACAGCGGTGTACCTGGCCGTCACGAAGTCCACAGCCGCCGCGACGGCTTCGCCCCCTCGCTGGCCTGGGGCCTGAACACGCCGACCCGCATCTATTTCAATTACCTGCACATGGAGCAGCACAACCGGCCCGATGGCGGCGTGATCACCCTCGGCCTGCCCGGCTACAGTTCGCCTGATCTTGCTCGACCTTTCATCTCCCGTGCACCCAAAGTGAATCCGAGCAATTACTACGGCCATCGCGATGATTACGACCGGGTCAATGCCGACATGTACACGCTGCGGGTGGAGCACGATATCGCCCCCGAACTCAAGCTGCACAACACCACCCGCTACGCCCGTACCGACCAGGATTACCGTCTGGCCTCCTTCATCGCCACCGGATCCGACCGCGGCCGCTTCAAGACCGGCATCATCACGCCTTCGGCCACTGATCGCAGCAGTTGGCTGCTGGCTCGCAACATCGTTACCCGGCGCGATCAGGCCAACGAAATCATGAGCAACCAGACCCATGTCACGACGCAATGGCAGACCGGGCGGATCCGTCATACGCTGGTCGGCGGGCTGGAATTGACGCGTGAACGCCAGCGCTCGCTGTCCTTCGGTACGGACGGCTTCCGCCCCTATGCCAACCTGTACCAGCCGAATCCGCACTTTGACGAATCAGCGGTGCGCATCAGTACCACCGGCAGCAACGAAGGGCAGACCGATACCGTCTCGCTGTACGTGCTGGACACCCTCAAGTTCAACGAGCGCTGGTCGCTCAACCTGGGGCTGCGCGAGGACCATTACCGCACCTCCTTCACCGGCATCGCCTCGGGCAGCCTCACGCAACTCTCGAGCTCGGGCAATCTGCTGAGCTGGAAGCTGGCGGCTGTCTTCAAGCCCACCAGCTACAGCAGCGTCTATGCCCTGCTGGCAACATCGCAGCAACCGCCGGGCGGCAACAATATCACCCTCAGCGCCAGCCGCCGGAACCCGTCGCACCCCGACTACGCGCCGCAAAAGACCCGCACCGCCGAGCTCGGCACCAAGTGGGATCTGCTCAATCGTCGCCTGGCCGTGACCGGGGCGCTGTACCGTACCGACGTGAGCAATGAAATCGAGGCAGGAACGCTGGCCGATACCTACTTCCAGATCGGAGAGAAACGTACCGACGGCGTGGAGCTGGGCGTCACCGGCGAGATCACCCCTGACATTTCGCTCACCGCCGGCTATAGCCGCATGAACAGCCGGGTCAATCAGGGACGTGTGGCCACCGCCAGCGGCGAAAACTATCTGGCCTACGCACCGCGTCAGTCCTTCACCTCATGGGCGACCTGGCGCGCGGCACCGGGCCTGGCGCTGGGTGGAGGTCTGCGCTACACCGACGGCCTGCTGCGCGGCACGGACACCAATGCCGTGGGCACGCCCACTCGCACCGATGCCTACTGGCTGGTCGATGCCATGGCCAGCTACGCGATCAACAAGACGGTGGAGCTGCAGTTCAATGTCACCAACCTGTTCAACAAGCAATACGCCGCCGCCATCAACAAGAGCGGCTACCGCTATACCCCAGGCGGTGCGCGTGCCGTCTCGCTGACGGGCAACTTCCGCTTCTGATGACTTCCTCCGGTGGCGGCGTTCTGCCGCCACTGCCCCCCCGTCTCCCCTTCCTGCAACGCCTTCCTGCAAATCATTTATCACGTTGACCAAAACGGCAGAAGCACGGTGTATTTTCCTCACCACATGCCGAGCCATCCTGCCGATGCCCGCCATGCCCGAGCCCGCGCGGACCATCGGACTGCTGACCGCATCCGACCGGCTGTGACAATGGACTACATGCCAACTTTTTCAGGAATAAGAATCACTTTTATTTTCAATATGTATATAATTGTAAGCATCCTGATTCAATTCGTTACAAAAAAGACCGATACGGGATACACAAAAAGACAACCTCGCCAGCCATTGCGGCGGAGCCTGCCAGGTCATTTCTGACCACGCGATTGCCCGTTCGACTCGTAGCCAGCCAAGAGAACCCTCAACAATTTCTCTCGGAACCAAGCCATGAGTTACATCAAGAGCCGCAAGCACGCACAACCCGCGTTTGCCTCGACCCGCCTGTCTGCTGCCGTTGCCGGCGCCCTGCTGCTGCCCGCCGTGGGCGTGCATGCCCAGACCAGCAGCGCTCTGCCCAAGGTCGAAGTGACCGCCACCCAGGAATCGGACTACAAGGCTGACAAGGCTTCCTCGGCCAAGTACAGCCAGCCGCTGGTCGATACCCCGCAGACCCTGACCGTGATCAAGAAGCAGCTGATCGACCAGCAAGGCGCCACCACCCTGACCGAAGCCCTGCGCAACAGTCCTGGCGTGGGCACCTTCTATCTCGGCGAGAACGGCTCGACCAATACCGGCGACGCCATCTACATGCGTGGCTTCGACAGTTCCAGCGCCATCTTCGTGGACAACGTACGCGACCTGGGTTCGATCTCGCGCGACATGTTCAACATCCAGCAGGTGGAAGTCCTGAAGGGACCCGCGGGGACCGACAATGGCCGTGGCTCGCCGACCGGCTCGATCAACCTGGTCACCAAGCAGGCCGAGATGAGCAACTTCTTCAATGCCTCGGCCACCTACGGCAGCTGGAACCAGAAGCGCGCCACCGCCGACTGGAACAAGGTGGTCGATGAAGAACGCGGCATCGCCCTGCGCCTGAACCTGATGAAGCAGGACAGCGGCGTACCCGGCCGTCACGAAGTCAAGAACGACCGCTGGGGCGTGGCGCCCTCGCTGGCCTTCGGCCTGAACAGCCCGACCCGCGTATTCCTGAACTACCTGCATATCGACCAGGACAACGTTCCCGATGGCGGCGTACCGACCATCGGCCTGCCCGGCTACACCTCGCCGGACAGCTCACGTTCCTTCCTGAGCGGTGCGGCGCGTGTGGATTCGTCCAACTTCTACGGCCTCTCGGGCGACTACGACAAGGTCACCTCCGACATGTTCACGGCGCGTGTGGAACATGACTTTTCCTCCGACGTCAAACTGCAGAACACCACCCGCTATGCCAAGACCAGCCAGGATTACCTGCTGACCTCCTTCATGGGAACCTCGGCCAACCTGGTTACCCCGTCGGCCAGCAATCCATCGGCGTGGACCATTTCGCGTTCCAATCCGACGCGCAAGGACCAGAGCAACGAGATCATCACCAACCAGACCAACATCACCGCCGACCTGCAGGCAGGAGGACTCAAGCACACCCTGGTGGGCGGAGTGGAATTCACCGAAGAAAAGCAGCATGCCCTGTCCTTCACCCGTAGCGGCACGCTCTCGGTGGCCAACCTGTACAACCCGAATCCGAACGATCCCAAGACCTACACGATGACGGCCACCGGCTACAACGACGGCAAGACCGACACCGTCTCGGCCTACCTGTTCGACACCATCAAGTTCAATGAGCACTGGGCGATCAATGCCGGCATCCGCGAAGACCACTACCGCACCACGTACTACGCCAACGCCGCCGGCACCATCACCAACCTGTCGACCTCGGGCAACCTGTTCAACTGGAAGCTGGCCGCCATCTACAAGCCCACCGACTACAGCAGCATCTACGCGCTGTATGCCACGTCGCAGCAGCCCCCGGGCGGCAGCAACTTCGCCCTGTCGGCCTCGGCCAACAGCGCTGCCAACAGCAACTACGCACCGCAAAAGACCAAGACTTCCGAGCTGGGCACCAAGTGGGATCTGCTGAACAAGAAGCTGGCCGTCACCGCCGCCCTGTTCCATACCGAAGTGACCAATGAAGTCGAGCGCGATCCGACCTCGCTGCAATACTTCCAGACCGGCAAGAAGACCGTGCAGGGCATCGAACTGGGCGTGACCGGTGACGTGACCAGCAATCTGTCGCTGGCGGCCGGCTATACCTGGATGGACACCAAGGTCGACAACGGCGCCATCGTCACCGCCTCCGGTGACAACAACCTGGCATACACCCCCAAGCAGGCCTTCACCTCGTGGGCGTCCTATCGCCTGCCGCATGGCTTCACCGTGGGGGGTGGTGCGCGCTACGTCAGCTCGCTGCTGCGCGGCACCGATGGTGCCGTCGGCACCCCCAAGTACGCCAACAGCTACTGGGTCTTCGACGGCATGATGGGTTACGTGGTGAACAAGAACGTCGATCTTCAGTTGAACATCTACAATATTTTCGACAAGGACTACGTAGCGGCCATCAACAAGAGCGGCTATCGTTATACCCCGGGCACGCCGCGTTCGGTGGCACTGACGGCCAACTTCAAGTTCTGAGACAGCGCCTCGCGATGACTTGATCTGCCTCAGTTGCGTCACTGCCGGTCTTGCTTAAAGTGAGGCTGCCCACTGAGTCCAGTCATGGATCAGCCAGACTTGACGGCCCCTCCTTCACGGGAGGGGCCTTTTCATTAGCGACAGGAGAAATTCATCATGATGCTGCACATCCCCGCCGTTCTCAGCGCCGACCAGGTGCGCCACATCCGCAGCGAGCTCGACCGTGCCGGCTGGGTCGATGGCCGCGAGACGGTGGGCGACCAGGGCGCGCGCGTCAAGCGCAACCGGCAGTTGCCGGAGCACTCGCCACTGGGTTTCCAGCTGGGCGAGATCATCCTCGACGCATTGCGCCGCAACCCGCTGTTCTTTGCCGCCGCCCTGCCCAAGAAGACCATGCCGCCGCTGTTCAACTGCTACGAGGGCGGCGAACACTATGGTCTGCATGTCGACGGTTCGGTGCGCAACCTGCCCAACGCAGCGGGCAGCCTGCGTACCGATGTCTCCTCCACGCTCTTTCTCTGCGACCCTGAGGAATACGACGGCGGCGAACTGGTCGTGGTCGATACCTATGGTACGCACGAAGTGAAGTTGCCGGCGGGTGACCTGATCGTCTATCCCTCCACCAGCCTGCACCGGGTGGAACCAGTCACGCGCGGGGCGCGCGTGTGCTCCTTCTTCTGGACCCAGAGCATGATCCGCGACGACTGGCGGCGCAGCATGCTCTTCGAACTGGACCGCAATATCTACAGCCTGCGCCAGAAGCTGGGCGATAGTGAGGAAGTGGTCGGGCTGACCGGGCACTATCACAATCTGTTGCGACAGTGGGCCGATGTCTGATTTCCAACAATTTTTTATTTGATTTATATCGTTGATGCAAATTTGACGTTCCCGTCATGCCAGCAACCAAGGGCCGTCCGGTGTTACCCGGACGGCCCTTGTGCTTTCCGTCAGCATCGCATCAGACGAAGCGCCCGATCGCTGCCATCACCGCCTGCCGCACCGATCCGCTGACCACGAAGTCATGCGCTGCCTGCACATCATCATGGAACCAGCGATCGCCCTCCAGGCAGGCCGGAATCTGTCGACGGATCTCCTCATACGCCGCCTGCGTGCCCTGTCCCAGCGTGAAGTCCTTGAGCAGTTCTTCGGTCATGGTCAGCGCCTGCGCGGCCAACAGCATT
>NZ_JABFMQ010000007.1:0-239500 GCF_013359625.1 Herbaspirillum sp. C9C3 | reverse complement strand
GGCGTTGAGCTGGCCGTAATCGAGTACCTGCCCGGTATGCGGTACCCGCAAGGCGGGCCGCTCGGGGTGCGCCTTTGCCTGTGCTTCGATCAACGCCAGCACGTTGCCGGCCTCATGGACTTGCGCATTGCGCGACAAGGCCAGCATTGCCGTCTGTTCAGCCCGGCTGTGCCAGGTCAGTTCGGCCAGCGGACGGTGCAGATGTCCGGCCAATTGCAACAGCAGTGACACCGTCAGGTCCCGCAATGCCTGCGCGCTGGCGGGCGCGATGCGCGCGGTGTCGTAGCGCCATTCCAGTTGCAGCCGTTCGGTCAGCGTGGCAATCAGGGTCAGGGGGTAATGGGTCTCTTCTCGGTTGTGCAGCACCTCCAGACGCAGGCCCTGCTGCTGCTCGGCCTGCAAGGCCAGATCCAGCGGATAGTTCTCGAATACCAGGATGCTGTCGAACAGCGATTGTCCGGCATGTCCGGCCCAGGTCTGGATGTCATAGAGCGGCGTGCTGTCAAACTCGCGCACGGCCAGATTGCTGGCCTGCAGCCGCTGCAAGAGAGTCTGTACCGTCATCTCCGGTTGCAGGCGGGTCACGATGGGCAGGGTATTGATGAACAGGCCCAGCAGATTCTCCGCTCCTTCCAGTTCGTCGGGACGGCCTGCGACGGTTGCACCGAAGATCACCGTGGACTGGCCACAATAACGGGCGAGCACCAGGCTCCAGGCCGCTTGTACCAGCGTGTTGAGAGTGCACTGATGTTCGCGTGCGAAGCTCTGCAGGTGCGCCGTGGCCAGCAAATCCAGCGTGGCCTGGCAACTGCCCTGGCCCTGGCCCCGGCCCGGCTGCCGCAGTGGCGGCAGGCTGTTGACCAGGCTGGTCGGGCCTTCGACGCCAGCCAAATGAGCGCGCCAGAATTGCTCGGCACTGCCACGGTCCTGCTGCTGCAACCAGGCGATGTAGTCGCGATAGCGCAGCGTCGGCGCGGGCAGAATCGCGCCCCGGTAAAGTCGCAGCACTTCGCCGATCAACTGCTGGCTGCTCCAGCCGTCCAGCAGCAGGTGATGGCGGGTCCAGATCAGGTGATGCACCTGATCGTCCACCCGCACCAGACTCAGGCGCATCAGCGGCGGATGCTGAAGATCGACGCCGCGTGCGTGTTCGGTGGCAGCCAGCGCCTGCAGGGCGCAATCCAGATCGGGGCGCTGGCGCCAGTCGTGTTCGTCGATGGTCAGCGCGGCGTCTCGGGCCACCCATTGCAGCGGCTGGTCGCCCTGCATCAGGAAGCCGCTGCGCAGAATGTCATGACGGTCCAGGACGGTCCACCAGGCCTGGCGGAAGCGTTCTACATCGAGGCGGTGCAGACGCACCTGCAACTGGTTGAGATATGCGCCGCCTTGTGGCGCCAGCAGCGCATGGAAAAACAGACCAGCCTGCATCGGCGAGAGCGGATAGAGATCGGCCACGCGTTCGGCCGGCAGGCTCTTCATCAAGTGGTCGAGCTGGGGCTGTTGCAGGCGCGCCAGCGGGAAATCCGATGGCGTGGCCAGACCGCTCACCCCGGCGCAATGGGCCAGCAGCGCACGCAGGTTCTGCAGGTATTGCTGCAGCAACGCGGCGATGTCGGCCTGCTGGTGCAAGGCACTGCAATACAGGCACTCCAGATGGAGTTGACCATCGGTGACCAGGGCCGTGAAGTCCAGCAGGCAGCGCCGCAGGCTGGCCGGATCGCGCTCCAGGTCGGCTTGCGCCGCCGTGCGGGGCAGCATCTGCCAGCCGGAGGTCTCGGGCAGCGCATCGAAGCGCCCCAGATAATTGAAGCTCACCTGCGGCTGCAGACCGCCCTGCCCGCGCTGACTGCGCCACAGACCATAACCCTGCCCCTGCCCGGGCCACTGGCGCAGTTGCTCCTTGGTCTGTGCCAGCAGGATGCCCGGTGCACTGCTGGTGACCGTCAGTTGCACCGGACAGAGCGCCGTGAACCATCCCACGGTACGGCTCAGATCCGGCGCTTCTCCTGCGGCACCGGGCAACTCTTCGCGGCCGTGCGCTTCGAGCTCGATGAGGATGCGATCGCGCTTTGCCCACTCGCACAGTGTCTGGGCGGCAGCGGCCAGCAGGATGTCGTTGATGCGCGTGCGATAGGCGGCGTGGGCCGGACCAAGCAGGAAGGTGGTGCTGTCGTGATCCAGCACCACGGCTTCACGTGCGCTGCGGCCGATGGTATTGGTGGCGCGCATGCCCACGCCATGCGCCGGCGTGCAGGGCAAATCCTCATCATCGGTCGACGCCAGAGCCTCCCAGTGCGCCTGCTCCGCCGTACTCAGACGGGCCGCCGCCACTGCGCCGGCCCAGGCGCTGAAGCCGCTGCTGCTCTCGGGTGGCGTCGTGCCTTGCAGCAGGTTCAGCAGATCCTCCAGCAGAATGCGCCAGGACACGCCATCGACTACCAGATGATGCGCGATCAGCACCAGCACGCCGCGCGACTGACGCGGCTGCGTGAGCCACAGCACCCGCCACAGCGGCCCCTGTGACAGATCGAGACTGCGCTGGGCGGCTGCAATCGCCGCCGCCTGCGCCGCCGCGTCGGCCACGTGCCGGACGTCGAAGCACTGGCCGGCATGCGGCGCCACCGTTTGCCGCCAGACACCGTCGTCGCTACGGTGAAAGCGCAGACGCAGCGCCTCATGCAGACGACCCAACTGGTCAACGGCATGGTGCAGGCGATCGACCGGGGTATCGGCCGGTCCTTCCAACTGCACACTCTGGTTCCAGTGCGCCGGCGGCTGCGCGTGATGCCGGAAGAACCACTGCTGGATCGGGGTGAGCGGCCATGAGCGCGGGCCTTCGGTCGCCGCTGCCGGTGCAGCCGCGGGTGCATTGCCCTGTCCCTCCAGCGGTAGCGCCAGCGCGGCGACGGCGGCCAGATCCTGGGTCTGCATCAGCTGACGCGGCGTGATACGCCAGCCGGCCTTGCGCAGACGGGCAACGATCTTCAGCGTCAGGATGGAGTCGCCGCCGAGGGCGAAGAAATTGTCATGGCGGCTCACCTGAGCCACTCCCAGCACTTCTTCCCAGATTGCCGCGATCACGCTTTCGACGCCCTCTTGCGGACTATCCTCCCCGGACAGTCCGGTGCTGTGCTGGCTGCCCTCCTGCGGCAGCGGCAATGCCTTGCGGTCGATCTTGCCATTGGTCGTCAGCGGCAATTGCGCCAGCGGCACGAAGTGGGCCGGTACCATGTAGTCGGGCAGTTGCGCCGCCAGGGCGTTGCGCAGGGCCACCGGATCGGCGCTGCCGACCACATACGCGCACAGCTGCAGACGTTGCTCGGGACCCGGCAGGGCCAGTACTTCGGCCGCGCTCACGCCCGGCTGGGCGCGCAGGACCACGGCGATTTCCTGTGGTTCGACACGGTAGCCGCGAATCTTGATCTGATCGTCGATACGGCCCAGGAACACCAGCCGTCCGGCGCGGTCCAGCCTGACCTTGTCGCCGCTACGGTACAGGCGCGCGCCGTTGCCGGCCGGATCGGCGATGAAACGCTCGGCTGTGGCGCCGGGCTTGCCGTGGTAGCCACGTGCCAGACCGGCGCCGCCGATATACAGTTCGCCCGCTGCCCCGCGCGGCACCGGATTGAGATCGGCATCGAGCACCTGCAGCCTCAGTTGTGCCAATGGCTGGCCCAAGGGCAGCGGCAAAGGCTGATCGCCCTCCAGTAGTTGGGTGAGTACGCCCACCGTGGTTTCGGTCGGGCCGTAGTGGTTGACCACCCGACAGTCCGGGCACAGCCCATGGATCTGTTCCAGCAAGGCCGGGCTGGTGCTTTCGCCACCGACGATCAGGGTATGGCGCGGCAGGATCTGCGTCGCCTGTGCAGATTGCAGCAGCGCCTGAAGATGGCTGGGCACGATCTTGAGCACATCGACGCGGCGCTCCTGCATGAAGGCGGCGAACTGCGCCGGATCAAAGGCGGCCTCAGCCGGCAGCAACTGCAGCGCACGGCCGGAACACAAGGCGCCGAAGAAGGTGGTATGGCCCAGGTCGGCGGCTACCGTCGAGGCCATGGCCATGCTGCGCACCTCCGGCGGCAGCGCCAGACGCAGCAGCAGCGCCTGCACGTAATTGCTCAACGCAGCACGGCTCACCGCCACGCCCTTGGGACGACCGGTAGAGCCTGACGTGTAGATCAGATAGGCGGCCTGTTGCGGATGCACTGCGGGCCAGTCCTCCCCTGGCGCGGTTTCCTCGACGGCGGCAGTGGCCGCCGGAATGGTCAGGTGGTGTGCCGGCGCGCCCGGCAAGCTGTGCAGGCGCGCAGCCTCGGGCGTGGTCAGCAGCAGGCGGGCGCCGCTATCGGCAAGCTGATAGGCCAGGCGTTCGTCCGGAAACTGCGGGTCCAGCGGGACATAGCAGGCGCCAGCGCGCAGACAGGCAAGCACGGCGACGACGAACTCGACCTGGCGCGCGCTTGCGATGGCCACCCTGTCTTCGGCCTGCACACCCAGCTTGCGCAACTGGCGCGCCAACTGCTCCACCTGGGTGCGCAACTGCTGCGCCTCCAGGTGGATGCGCTCATCGGCTACCGCCAGGGCCTGCGGTGCGCGCCGGGCGTGGGTCAGCCACAGTGCGATCACATCCCCCTCTCTGTCGATGGCGGCGCACTCGGTCTGGGGCGCGGCCAGCGGGGCGGGCGCTGTCGGCCAGGACAGCTGCCCCAGCGGCGAAGTCGGGGCAGCGCAAACTTGCCGGGCGAACCTGCCGAGGGCGTCGGCCATCTGGCCGATTTCTTCCTGCGTCCAGCGCGTACTGGCGTAGGCGAACAGGCAGTGCAGCTCCTCGCCCGCCAGACCGAAGTCCAGGCTCAGATCGAAGTGGGCCTGGCCTGCGCTCAACTCTTCCAGCTGCAGCGACAGTGCGTCCGCCTGCCACACCGGCAAGGTCTCACGTTCGGTGCACTTGACCTGGCACAGGGGATGCACGTGCGACTGCCGCTGCGGCTGCAGGGCTTGCACCACCATGTCGAAGGACACATCCTGATGCTGGCGCGCCGCCAGCACCGTCGCGCGTACCTGGCGCAGCAAGGCGTCAAAGCCGAGCCGGCTGTCCAGACGAGTACGCAGCACCTGCAGGTTGAGCAGATAGCCGATCATGGTCCGCGTCTGCGGATGGCTGCGCTCGGCCATGGGCGCACCGACACGCAGATCACTGCAACCGGTGGCGCGATACAGCACCAGATCCAGCAAGGCCAGCATGCCCATGTACAGCGAACAACCCTGTGCCGCGCACAAGGCGCGCAGCGCCCGTGAGATATCGGTCGGCAAGGTGAAAGCGTGGCGCGCCTCGGGCAACCCCTCTCCCGGGCTCGCCTGACGGCGACCCTCCGGCAAAGGCAGTGCTTCGTGCTCGCTGCCCAAAGCGTTACGCCAGTAGTCAAGCTGACGGGCGATCTCGGCGCTGTCCAGCTGCTGCTGTCGCCACATGACGTAATCGCTGAACTGCCGCACGGGAGCGGCCGGCAATGGCTGGCCCTGGCGATGCGACGCATACAGCGCGCATAGCTCCTGCAGCAATACCGGCAGCGACTGACCATCGGCGGCGATATGGTGCAGCGTGATGCCCAGTGCATGATGCTGCTCATCAATGCGCACCAGGCATGCGCGCAAGGGAATCTCCTGCGCCAATGCGAACGGCAGGCGGGCGCGTTGCTCCAGCCATGCGCGTGCTTGCCCCGCATCGCCGGACACGTCGCCCAACACTTCCAGTACACCCGGACCTGCCGGCAAGGCCAACTGTACCGGTACACCGTCGGCCTGCACCCGGTACACCGTACGCAGGATGGCATGGCGCGCGACCAGGTCATCGAGGCTGCGGCCCAGCGCCGCCACATCCAGCGCACCCTGCAAATGCAGGATGCCCGGCATGTTGTAGGCCGGGCTGTCAGGGTCGAGCTGCCAGGTGGTCCAGAGCGAATGCTGGCCCGGCGACAGGGGCAGGCCGGCCTGGCGCTGGCTCTCGTTCAGGCCGGCCATGACCACAGGTGGCCGGCGCGGCGCGTTCTGGCGCACTGCCTGCAACTGTTCGGCCAGTTGCTCCAGCTGCGGGTATTCGAAGATCAGGCGCACCGGGAAATCGATCTGCCACTGTTCGCCGATGGCCGCCGCCAGCTGTACCGCCTGGAGCGAATTGCCGCCCTGACGGAAGAAATGTGACTGGCCCGCCAACGCAGGCGTGTGCATCACACTCTCCCACAAGTTGCGCAGGGCGGCGGTGTCGGGGCTGTCGCCCCGGGTTGCAGGAGCGGTCGTGGGCGTAGGCTGCGTGTCGCCTTGCAGATGGCCGAAGGCCAGGATGGCATAGGCGTCCAGACTCTGCGTGTGCCAGCCCTCGCGGCAGGCGCTGCGTTGCAGCTTGCCGCTGGAGGTCTTGGGCAAGGCACCGGGATTGAGCAGCACGATGACGCTGGCGGCCTCGTTGCAGGTCTGTACGATACATTCCTGCAGCGCTTCCACCAGTTGCTGTGGCGCGACCATCTTTTGCACGCTACGCGAGATTTCCAGTGCCACACCGATACCCTCGATCCCCTGCGGATGCCATTGGTGCGGGATGGCGAAAGCCGCCACACGGCCCTTGCGGGTCAGTTCGACCTCGCGCTCGATGGCGCGCTCGATGTCCTGCGGATAGACGTTCTGACCGCGCACGATGATCATGTCCTTGCTGCGGCCCGTGACGAACAGGGCGCCTGCGCGGCAGAATCCCAGGTCGCCGGTGCGCAGCCAGCGCTGGCCGTCCTGCTCGACGAAGGCGTGGTCGCTGTCGTGTGGGCGGCGCCAGTAGCCAGCGGCAATGCTGGGGCCGGCGGCCCAGATCTCGCCGACCAGGCCTTCGGCCAGCGCGGCGCCGGTGGCCGGATCGGCAATGCGCAAGGCATGGCCCGCTGGCGAGATGCCGCAGGCTACCAGATGAACCGCCTGCGCTGCCGGCGCGATGACATCAATGACATCGGCACGCCCCTGGCGCAAGCCTTCGGCCTCGAAGGCCGCGACCTGCATGCCCTGCCCGCGCCGCCCCCCGGTGACCAGCAGGGTCGATTCGGCCAGACCATAGCAGGGATAGACGGCATCGGCAGCAAAGCCGATCTGACCGAAGCGGTCGATGAACGCCTGCAAGGTATCGTGACGTACCGGTTCGGCGCCCGAGAACGCCACCCGCCACGAGGACAGGTCCAGCCCTGCCGCACGCTCGCCGCCGATGCGGTCCACGCACAGCCGATAGGCAAAATCGGGGCCGCCGCTGATGGTGCCGCGATGACGTGAAATCGCTTCCAGCCAGCGCACCGGACGTTCGAGGAAGAAGGCCGGTGACATCAGTACCACCGGGATGCCGCGATACAGCGGCTGCAGCAATCCACCGATGAGCCCCATGTCGTGGTAGAGCGGTAGCCAGCTGACGAAGACATCGTCGCTGCCCACCCCCAGGCGCTCCTCGATGGCGGCTTCGTTGGCCATCAGGTTGGCGTGGGTAACCATCACGCCCTTGGGTTGCGAGGTCGAGCCGGAGGTGTATTGCAGGAAGGCGACGTCGGCGGGCGCGATCGGATGTTCGCGGAAGACGCCCTCCCCGGCCTGCGGCGCATCGACGGCCAGCATCGTCGCCTGCCCGGCCAGTGGTGCCGCTGCTGCCTGCAAGGCGTCGCGCACGGCGGAGGTGACCAGCCAGCAGGCGGCCCCGGCGTCCTCGGCGATCCCGCTCAGACGTTGCAGGTGCTGTTGACGCATCGACTCCGGGCGATGCAGCGGTACCGCGATCAGGCCGGCGGCCAGGCAGGCGAAGAAGGCGATGACGTAATGATGGTCATTGTCCAGCAGCAGCAAGACGCGCTCACCCGGTGCGTGATGCTGTTGCAGGTGCGCGGCCAGCGTGCGCGTGGCGTCGGCCAGTTCGAGGTAGCTGAAGGCGCGCTCGCCTTCGGCCTTGACCGTGGTCAGCGCCAGGTCATGCGGGCGCGTCAGCGCCAGCTGAAAAAGACGCGCGACGATGTGAGTGGCGCGGTCGGGGGAATCGGCGGTAATCGTCATGGCGTGGCAATCGTGGGCAAAGGGATCAGTCGAGATTGGTGTGGGAGCGCGACATTGCCACTACCACCTTGCGCGGTCCGGAAAACGGTGTTCTGGCATGGGCCACCAGCATGTTGTCGAGCATCAGTACGTCGCCCGCCTGCCAAGGGAAGATCACCGTCTCCGCCGCCAGGACCTCGCGCACCTGGTCGAGGACGGCATCGTCGATGGCCGTGCCGTCGGCCCAGCAGACATTGCGTGGCAACTGGTCTTCGCCGACCAGTTCGATGAGCGATGCGCGCACTTCGGGCGCCAGGTTGGAGGCATGGAACAGGTGTGCCTGGTTGAACCAGACCATCTCGCCGGTCACCGGATGGCGCTCCACGCCCTGGCAACGCTGGCGGGTGCGCAGGCCGTCGTCCTCCAGCCATTGCCACTCGATATGCTGGCGGCGGCAGAAGGCCTCCACTTCGGCGCGGGTCTGCACCCCGAAGACGTCCTGCCATGGCAGGTCGAAATCATGGCTGTAGTGGCGCACGTAGAGCAGCCCCTGGGCGAAGCGCTCGCGGATGGCGGCAGGCATGCGGCGATAGATCGCGCGGCTGTCGGCAATCGGGGTTTCGCCACCGGTGGGCGAGGCGGTCACGCAGTAGAACCAGATGCGCATCGGCCATTCGCGCGTGTAGGCTTGCTCGTTATGCAGCGGGATGTGCTGGTGGGCCGGATACTCGGTGGAGGTATAGATGCCATTGGCCACCGAGGAACGCGGTGTGGAGGCGAATTCGTAGCGCAACAGCGGATCGCCGAAACTGGCCGCGAACTGCTGGAAGTCGGCTACGCCGGGCACCTCGAAGCCGCGCAACAGTACCCCGCCGACACTGCGCAGATGCACCTCGATCTGACCGGACAAGGCATCCCGTGCCTGCGCCAGCGTCTGGCCGGGGTGCAGCGGCTGCAGCAGCACCGGCAGGGCGTCCCTGCCGGCGTCGGGGCGGGGATGACGACTGAAGGTCAGCGGCATCTGGGAGGGCGTATCGATGGTGGCGGTGATAGCGGTGCTCAAGAGGATTCTCCGGGGTCAGGCGTCGACCCAGGCCAGCGCGGCGGCATGGCCGGGTCGGGTGGACAAGGCGCGTGCATGCAGCCGTGCGGGTGCAGGCCACTGCGACTGCTGATGGAAGATCTGGTAGCGCGGATGGCTCTCCAGATCGAGGTGAATGGATTGCAGGTGCTCACCGATACCCAGGCCCAGCGCCTTGAGCACGGCTTCCTTGGCGACCCAATGACGCAGGAAGCGCACTTCGTCCAGCGGGGCTGGCAATGCGGCCCATTCATCCGGACTCAGTACCTGCCTGGCCATACCGTTCAATTCTTGCAGCCCTGCAGCGATGCCGCATTCGACGTCAATGCCCAGCGCCAGACCGGGTGCCATGGCGAGCAGCCCGATGTCACCGGCATGCGAGACATTGAAGGACAGCCCGCCCGGCCCGCCCAGCAGCGGCTTGCCATAGGCGTTGCGCACCAGCGGCACGGCTTGCGGAGCGCAGTCCAGGCGCTCGCCCAGCAGGCGGCGCAGGCAGGCACGCATGCAGCAAAAGCGCCGGGCATCGTCGCGGCGGCGGTAGCGACGCGCATGGGCCTGCTCTTGCGGGCTCAGCACAAGCGCATCCTTTGCGTCATCACCATGACCCAGGTCGAAGGCGACCTGCCACAGTTCGATCTGCGCGGGAACGCCCTCAGGCGTGAGCAAGCGCTGCAGCATGATCGGCGTGGGACAAGGAATTGGCATGCGCCTGAAGATGACGCCGCAAACGGGCCAGCAGCGCGTCCTGCTGGCCTTGCAGATAGAAGTGACCACCGTCGAACCAGTCCAGCGTGACGACGCCCCGTGTTTCGCGCTGCCATGCCTGCAGCGCTGCACTACCCAACGGGTCGCCGATGCCGCCATAGACATGTACCGGCAGATCGAGCAAGTCAGCCATTTCATCGGCTGGACGCTGCATCTGGAAACTGCTGCATACGCGGTAATCGGCGCGCAAGACGGGCAGCGCCAGTTCCAGCAGTTCGGGACAGTCGAAGACCTCCTCACGGGTGCCACCCTGGCGGCGCATGGCGGCGATGAGGGCGGCATCGGAATCCTCCGGCGTCACCCACTCACGCGCCAGCGGCGCTGCGCAGGCCGATACCATCAACGCGCGGGGCGCGGGCCAGCCGCGCTGCGGCAAGCTGCGCGCCAATCCCTGCGCCAGCAGGCCGCCCATGCTATGACCAAACAGCACGTAGCCGGAAGATGGCGCCGCCGTGCCGGCCAACTCATCGGTCAGTCGATCCAGCAGCACGACATAGTCCTGCTGCAGCGGCTCGCGGATGCGACGGCCGCGACCGGGCAGCTCGACGGCCTGCAGTTGCGCTACATCCTGCAAGGCGGCTTGCCAGGGAAAATACATGCTGGCACTGCCGCCGGCACAGGGCAGGCAGAACAGTGTGATCATGCCTGGCCCGGACCCTGCATGAATTCGCGCAGACTGCGCGGACGCATGTCGGTCCACACCGTTTCGATATGCTGCAGGCAGACCTGCTTGCTGCCACTGACGCCGGCGTCACGCCAGCCACCAGGGATGCTCTTGTAGTCGGGCCAGAGGCAATACTGCTCTTCCTCGTTGACCAGCACGCGGAATACGCCATCTTCACGGTCGAAGCTCATCGTTCGTCTCAACTTTCCTGATTCGCGGCGAACGTTCATTTCACAGATCGTTCGCCCTGTACATGAATTATTCACATTGCAATATGCAAATGCGAATCAATCTTGTTTATATTGACGAATCACGAGGCCATAAATTTAGCGTTTTCAGATCCGCACGGGCATGGACAACCACGGTGTGTCAGACGGCTTGCTTGAGACAGCATTGCATTGCGTCGCGGATCATGAAGTTCACCAGCGTGGTGGAGACGCCCAGGTGCTCGGCTACTTCGCGCTGGGTATAGCCTTCCAGGCGATGCAGTTCGAAGGCTCGCAGGGTGCGTTCCGGCAGAGTCGACAAGGCATTCGCGACGCTCACCAGGGTCTGCCGCGAAATGCTTGTGCCCTCCGGGCTTGCCTGGTGGCAGATGACATCCATGCCCTCCTCTTCCTCGGCGAACATGAAGGACTCCATGGCCATGCGGCGCTGGCGGTCGATGGCGAGGTTGCGGGTGACCTGGAGCAGGAAGGCCTTAGGATGACGGGCGGAGAATTCTTCAGGCAACTCGGCGATCTTGAACCAGGCATCCTGCACCACATCCTCTGCTCGTTGGCGACATCCCAGAATTCTCGCAGCAGCGTCACGCAGCTGCGAGCGGCAAGCGATGAACTGAAGGCGCAGGTCCATCGGATCGGATTGGTCAGACATAGCGCTTTTCCTCTACAACATCACGCACGTGCACCTGGCACCATCTGGCCCGGTTCAGGACCAATCCGTCCGAAGTGACGTGGCCTTTGCCTGGCGGCAGGTCCTGCGCGGCGCCAAGGTGGCGGCACGGGGCGTGACTTGATTGATTGGATGGCTGGAGACCGTCGATCACTACAACATCGGATCGAGGCTATGGCTGTCTGTTTTGCGGCTCGCTTCTTGAGCGGGGGTCACGACGGTTGGCCCATGACATTCACAGGCATTGAATGCGCACGTCGTCACTTTAAGTTTTAATTACGTCTCAAATAGTAACAAGAACCATTATCAATTGAAAGAGGGGTATGTGCTTATTTTTGGCAAATCAGTGCAAAGGGGAAGGCCGTGCTGCCCTCTGCGAGCGAGGAGGAACTTCGGGTCTGCGCCCGGCCACACCCAACCTTTCCTCAGTCAACCATCAGGAGGCGCTGGAATATGATCAGTTCTTCGGCGATCTGCTTGAATACGCTCTCTGAGAGCGGATTGTCCGAATTGAAATTAGCGAGACGATTGGTCATTCGCTGCACATGCCCCAGGATAACGGCGGCTTCATTTTCGTCCAGGTGCAAGCAGAGTGCTTGAACGATGATTTCCAAGGCGTGCTGCTTGGCCAGCATGTACTTTACTTCGTCTGGATACATGGAGTTTCCCATGAAAAGTCGCGAATCTTTACACACGGCATCGTTCACTGGCCGACCATACTCATGGCCGAGAGTATCTCGGCCATGAGACGCAGTGCTACTGCCGGAGGTGTCTCCCGACGCAGTCGAGTATCGCTGTCGCTGCTCTGGTTATGGTCGGCGATACCGCCAACGTGAAATGCGCCGCAATACAATGCGCAACGGGTCGCTTCTTCATCAATGAGCGGGTCGCCTGAGACGCTCATGACGCAGCTGCGCGCATCAGGAGCGAACTGTCCGATGGCGGTGGTCGGCATCTCGTGAATCACTTTGATCCCCCCCACCGACCATCCATGCAAACATTCGCCTCGCGGCTCACACAGCGTGACCTCAAAACCGTTGAGCTTAGCCAGGGTAGCCAATGCCTCAGCCACCGGGCCCGCGCCTATGAGCAGCATGCGATAGACCGGTCCCAGCGGATGTACCAGCTCATCGTGACTGAGCATCAGGCGGGCCTCTCGGTTCATGCGCTGGCTGGTCACGCTGCCATCTCTACGAGAGACGCGTCTGAGTACCAACTCGCGGCATTCGAGTTCCTTGACGATATCGCGGATATTCAAGGGATGTGGATCGAACTCCAGCAAGACGACGATCTCGGCGTCCGTCGGCACCCCGTATGCACGTCCAGCGGCAGCCTCGATGAGCTTGCGTACCACCGCCGGTTTGGCCGGAGCAAAGCCTGCCTCCTCCCTCCAGGCCAAGAAGCGCACCACCAGATCGGCCTCGACACAGCCGCCGGCGACCTGTCCTACGGTCGTGCCGTTTTCCCGTATCACCATCATGCTACCTTCGGGCCAAGGTGAACGTGGCCAGGTCTTGACCACCGTTACAAGGATCGCGTGCTCGCCATGCTCACGCCACTCATGCAGCGCTCGCAGCAGCTTCATCTCTTCGCCGCTCATCCTTCGCTCAATGCCGCTGCTGACTGGATGCGGCCATCGACGTCCTTGCCGGCTTTCATCTCGCGCCGCAAGCTGACTGCATCGAGCTGGCACAGGGTCTGTTCGCCACGAGTCAATCGGAATAGCTGCATCGAACTGCTGACCGCTTCCACCTTCGCCTGTAGCGACAGTGCCGAGGAAGCAAGCTCTTCGACCATGGCTGCATTCTGCTGGGTGATCGAATCCATCTGCACGATGGCGTCATTGACCTGGGCAATGCCAGTGCTCTGTTCCAGGCTGGAATGCCGTATCTCATCGAGCGCGCCACTCACCTGAGTAACGGCGGCCAACGCTTCCTGCATGCGTTGCAGAGCGGTCTGGGTCTGCACCTCACCCTTGCTCACGCGTTCCACCGATTCGCCGATGAGCGTCTTGATTTCGCGCGCTGCCTGGGAGGTACGATGCGCCAGTGCCCGCACCTCTGTTGCGACCACCGCGAAGCCACGTCCGGCTTCTCCGGCACGAGCCGCCTCCACGGCGGCGTTAAGCGCCAGGATGTTGGTCTGGAAGGCGACCCCTTCGATCACCTGGGTAATTTCTTCGATCTTGTGGGAAGACTGGGAGATATCGCCCATCGTCGCGGCAATCGACAACACAGCTTGGTTGCTCACGTTGGCGATATCGGCGGTCTCGCGGGCCAGGTCAGCGCCGGAGCTGGCCGAGGCAGCGCTCTGTTGGACGGTACTATTAATCTCGTGCATCGCTGACGAGGTCTGTTCGAGGCTGCTGGCCTGCGATTCAGTACGGGCCGACATGTCCTGATTGCCGAGGGCGATCTCCGCTACGGCGCTGCGCAGGCCTTGCACTTCCTTGCGTACATCGCTGACCACCGTGCGCAGGTTGAGTACCATCTGGTTCAGCCCCTGCTGGATACGCCCGAGCTGACCGCCGTCTCTCACCTTTACCGTCAGGGAGAAGTCTCCCGATGCCAGACGATTCACATCCTTGAGCACGGCCTGCAAGGGCTTGAGAGCGAGGCGCCAGGTTAGGTAAATCGCCAGGATACAGCACAGTGCGCTGCCGAGGATCGCCGGCAGGATCGGCAGATCGAAGGCTCCGCTGGCAATCATCAACGCCAGCGGAGCCAACTGCGCCAGCGCGAGTCTTGCCAGTGTGCTCGGCTTGAACAGGCGGCCCAACGTCGCAGTCGGCGATCGCTTGACCAGTGTCCCGGCGCTCAGCGTATGGATGCGGCGCCCGCTCCTGGCTTCATCGCGCATGCGCTGGTAGAGAGCTTGTGCCTCGGCAATCTCCAGGTCTGAAGGCATGGTACGCACCGACAGATAACCCGTAATACGCTGGCCGTCCATCATCGGCGTTGCGTTGGCGCGCACCCAGTAATAGTCGCCGTTCTTGCGACGGTTCTTCACCAGACCCGACCACGGCGCGCCTGACTGGATGGTCAGCCACATGTCGCGGAAGGCTTCGCCAGGCATGTCCGGATGGCGCACGATGTTATGCGGCTGCCCTAGCAATTCATCCCGACTGAAACCACTGACGTCAATAAAGGGCGGATTGCAATAGGTGATGCGCCCCCTGAGGTCGGTGACCGACACCAGGATTTCACCTGGTGTCAGCTTGTAGCCCTGCTGGGTGACGGGTATGTTGATACGCATATTGAGCTCCTGTCAGGTAGGTCGGGGCGACAAGACTCAGAAACTTTCCCATTCATCACCGCTCTTGGCGGCAGCCGTGCCAGAGTTGGCCGGCAAGTTGCGCACAGGGCGGCCATCGAGCGCGACCAATGGGACGCTCGGAGCGCGATGATGCGAGAACACAGGCGCAGCGACACTGCCATCGACCGAGAACACCGACATCGCTTTCACCAGTGCCTGTGCCTGATCGGTCAGGCTGGCGCCAGCGGCAGCCATCTCTTCCACCAGCGCGGCGTTCTGCTGGGTTGCTTCGTCCATCTGCGTCACGGCTTCACCCACCTGCGCCACCCCGGCACTCTGTTCGACGCTGGCAGCGCTGATCTCACTCATGATGTCGGTGACGCGGCGCACGCTGGCCACTACCTCTTGCATGGTGGCGCCGGCCTGATCGACCAAGGAGCTGCCCTGGCTGACACGTTCGACGCTGCGGGTAATGAGCTCCTTGATCTCCTTAGCGGCTGCGGCGCTACGGCCGGCCAGACTGCGTACCTCACTGGCGACCACCGCAAAGCCACGGCCCTGCTCGCCGGCACGTGCTGCTTCCACCGCAGCATTGAGCGCCAGGATATTGGTCTGGAAGGCAATACCGTCGATGACGCTGATGATATCGGCGATCTTGCGCGAGCTATCGCTGATTTCCTTCATGGTATCGACTACCTGGGCCACCACTACCCCTCCCTCTTCTGCCACCGAGGATGCGTTAAGGGCAAGTTGGTTGGCCTGGCGAGCGTTCTCGGCATTTTGCTTGACGGTGGAGCTGAGTTCCTCCATCGAGGCAGCGGTCTCTTCCAGCGAACTGGCCTGCATTTCGGTGCGCCCGCTCAGGTCTTGATTGCCCTGAGCGATCTGCAGGCTGGCGGCGGCCACGCTGTCGGCGCCGCGTCGTACCATGCCCACCACACCGGCCAGACTCTCGCGCATGGCACTCATGGCCGCTAGCATGCTGGACTGGTCGCCACCGCGCAAGGCCACATCTACTTGCAGGTTGCCGTTGGCAATCTGCCTTATCACGCCAGCAGCATAGTCCGGCTCGCCGCCCAGCTGGCGCGTCAAAGAACGGGTAATGCGCCATCCCACGATCCCGGCGGCAGCCGCAGAGAGGACGGCAATGACGATCATCAGGACACCTGTACGACGGGCGATCTCACGCACCAACGCACCGCTTTCATTCATTTCGCGCTTCTGTACGACGATAAATTCGTCCAGTATCTTGAAGTAGGCCAACTGCGCCGGCCGTGTCTCGACCAGCAACATGTCGCGCGCCTCCTCTTCCTTGCTTGCCATGGCCAGATCCAGCGCCTTGTTGATCGCTTCGTTATAGGCCACCCGATAGCCGACCAGGTTCTTGAGAACCGTACGCTCCTTCTCGTCCCTGGCGACCTGGTCCAGCAGTTTGAAGATGGCAGAGCTATTGTTTCGGATCTGCTTGATGCGGTCCATTTCGACCCGTTTGGCCTTTTCCTCTCTCAACAGCACGATATTGCGAGTGATTCGCGCGACCGAATTGAGATTGTCCTTGAGCTGGTTCACATGCTCGACTTTGACGATCCTGTCTTCAACCAGTCGGTTGACCTCGGCCTTGATCCGGTCGAGCTGCCATGCACCATAAATGGCCACGCCCAGTCCCGTCAGGATGATCACCGCAAAACCGCAGGCCAGCCTGGCCCCCACCTTCATGTTGCTGAAGTTCATGTCTTCCCCTTTTAGTTCAGTACGTTGTAGCGGCCACAAAGCATGCCTAAGTTGTGCAGCCTGTTGCCAGCGATGCTTCCCTTAAAGCGTGCTGGCCATTCATTCCCATTTCCGTCATCAGCTTGTCGATATCGACCAGCATGAGCATGCGTCCATTGGCAGTCCCCACCCCCCTTACACAGGCTGCCCCGACAGCGGCCGACATGGTGGGCATGGGCCTGACCTCGTCGCTCGACAGCGCAACGACCTCCGAGACGGCGTCAACCACCAACCCCACCGTGCGCCCTTTCACGTTGAGAATGATGACCACCGTCAATGCGCCATAGCGTGCAACCTCGATCTGAAAGCGCAGCCGCAAATCAGCCACCGGTACGATGACGCCGCGCAAATTGATCACGCCCTTGATGAATGCGGGCGAATCGGCCAACTGGGTGGGCCTCTCATAGGATCGGATTTCCTGCACGTTCTGCACATCGATCCCGTAATGCTCCTGGCCCAGCACAAATGCCAGGTACTCGGACACTGAAGACGTCACAAGACTGCTACTGGCCGTGGTCGGAGTCTGGTGCATCCTTTTCCCTTTCATGAGAAGCTAATTCGATTGATCGTTTAAAATCGATTGAATCGATGATATAGTTCAAATCGGCGCGCGGTCAATCGATTTAAGCGATTTAATCCAATTCTTGATTCTGGTGGTCTTTTATGGACAAACATCCAGCAGCTGTTGATAATCGATTAAATCGATTTAATGGATGAATAAGCATGGAAGACATTACAGAGGAAAAGACCTACATGACGCCCAGCGAAGTCGCCAGGCGCATGATGGTTTCGCCCATCACCGTGCGTGGCTGGGCTCAGAGAGGACTGCTGGAAGCAGAGGTCACGCCCGGCGGGCATCGGCGCTATCGTGCCGAAGTGGTCGAGCGTTTTGCCCGTGCCTGGAATCCCCAGGGAAATACCGGCCCGCTTCGTATCCTGGTGGTAGACGATGATCGAACTCTGGTCGGATTTCTCAAGGAACTGTTCAGCGATGATTCCGGCAGGACAGTGGTAGAGGCGGCCTTCGACGGTTTCGAAGCAGGACAGAAGGTTCACACCTTCCGGCCGGACGTGGTGTTGCTGGACTTGATGATGCCCGGCCTGAAGGGAACGGAGGTCTGCCGCCGCATCAAGCAGGTCGAAGGTAATGCCGATATAAGGGTGCTGGCCATGAGCGGCTACCTGACTCCTCAAGACGAACAGGAACTGCTCGCCGTCGGCGCTGAATGTTGCTTTACCAAGCCCCTGGACACCGACCGCCTGTTGCAAACGATCGGCCTGGGCAACTGACACCAAGGAGTCGCAATGTCGTTAGCCAACTCTTCTGCCCTTCCTGCTCATCCTCCGGTCCGGGTGCTCATCGTCGATGACGATACCCAGCATCGCAAGCTGGAGAGAGAACTGCTCGACTCACCAGGCTATCAAGTCAGCGAATGTGAATCCGGTACAGAGGCGCTGGAATGGCTACGTCATCATGAGACAGATGTAGTCTTGCTAGACAAGCGCATGCCCGGGATGGATGGCGACGAGACATGCCGACGTATTCGCGGGGAACTGGGGCTGGCCTTGCTGCCGGTACTCATGGTCACCGGCAGCAACGACATTGCCAATCTTACCGACAGCTTGGGGGTGGGGGCGACGGACTTCATACGCAAGCCCTACCATCCGGCGGAACTGATCGCCAGGGTCGACGCAGCTGCGGCGCAGAAGCGCCTGACTGACCAGCTTGACAGCGCTGAGAGTCTTCTGTTCTCGCTGGCGCGCATGGTCGAAGCGAAGGACGGCACGACGGGCGATCACTGCACCCGCCTTTCACACACCAGTGTGGTGCTGGGGCGGGCGCTGGGTCTGTCTGCTGAGGAACTTCTGGCGCTGCGCCGTGGTGGCGTGCTGCACGACATCGGCAAGCTGGGCATTCCCGAAAGCATCCTTCTCAAGCCGGGCAAGCTGACGCAGGAGGAATGGCGGCTCATGCAGCAACATGTGCATATCGGGGCCTGCATCGTCGGCGAACTCAAGAGTATGCGTCTGACCGCTCCGATCATCCTGCACCATCACGAAAGATGGGATGGCACCGGTTATCCCCATGCCCTGGCGGGGCGGGACATCCCCTTGCTGGCACGCATTTTCCAGACCGTTGATATCTATGATGCGCTAACCCATGCCCGTCCGTACAAGCCCGCAATGGTGCGCGAACAGGTGATCGCGACGATGCGAGAGGAAATGCAGCGCGGCTGGCGCGATCCCGAAATTACAAGCTTGTTCCTGGAAATCGCAGAGAACCAGCCAGAGCTTCTCGAACCTCCGCCGGCTAATCAGGAGGACCTTGGATGCAGGCTCTTCGGAGAGATTCAGGCGACGGGAGCGATCGAATGGTGCCGCAGGGAATTGCCATGAATTCCGCGCAGGAGCATGTACCGCAGGAAGCCAGTCGAGCCAGTCTGCGGCCGCAAGTGCAAGCGCTGGTGACGGCATTGCTGATCTATCTGGCTACGGTCATGCTGCCATTGGAAGACGTGCATCTGCCCATCGATGGATATGTCCCGGTTCATACTGTGCTGGAGTTTATCTCGGTACTAATTTCCTTCCTGGTTTTTGCCATCATCTGGAGCACGCCCTCCCGTCACGTTTCGACGTCGCTGGTCATCATCTCGCTGTCTCTGCTGAGTGCGGGCATGCTGGACTTTCTGCATATGATGTCCATCAACGGCATGCCTGACTTCGTCACCACCAATGACTCGCAGAAAAGCATCTCCTTCTGGCTGGCGGCACGGGCTACGGTCGCAGCGGGCCTTCTGAGCGGCTGCATCATCCGCAAGAATGTGGCCATTTCGCGAACCAATCGCATTGCTCTGGCGCTACTGTTTGTCGGTGCGAGCATGGCAACGGCATGGATGGTGCTGTTCCATCAGCGCTTAGTACCGCATTTCTTCATTGGCGGACACGGGACCACCTTGCTCAAGAGCAGTGCGGAAGTCGTTCTGGTCAGCGTCTTTGCAGTTGCTGCCTGGCGTTTCTACGTGCTCGCCCGCTCCAGCGGCGAGGCTTACTACGCCATCATGTTCGGAGCTGCTTCCCTGTCGGCCGTGGGCGAACTGTTCTTCGCCAACTATCTGGTCGCTAACGACATGCAGAATATGGTTGGCCATCTGTACAAGATCGTTTCCTATTGGATGGTGTTCCGGGCGATGTTCCTGCTGAGCGTGCGCAAGCCCTACGAAATCCTGTCGCAGCAGACGCAGGCGCTGCGTGAAGTCAATGAAGCCTTGCGTGTGCGGTCCCTGGCACTGGCATCGACGGCTACGCCGGTCTGCGTCACCGATATCCACGGCATCATCCGCTGGCGCAATCGCGCTGCAATCGCCCTATGTCCGGGAGCCCATGATGAGAGCATGTCGCTGTTCGATCCGGTGCTCACACCCGATCCGGACGAACGACGCAAGATGAAACAGGCCCTGGTCAACGGAGAAGTGTGGCGTGATCTGGTCCATCTCCACAAGGATCAGGAGCATCTCTATCTGGATCGCACGGTCACTCCGATCCGAAGTGATGTTGGTGCGCTGGAAGGTTACGTCGCTGTCTCGGAAAACATCACCCGCAACGTCCAGACACAGGCGCGCCATCAGCGCGTCTTGCAGACCGCCCTTGATGGCTACTGGCTATCTCGTGCGGACGGGAAGTTTCTGGAGAGCAACGGCGCCTTTGCGCGCATGACCGGCTACTCTCAGGATGAATTGCTGAACATGAGCGTCTACGATCTCGCCAGCGTGCCTGAGCAGGAAAATATCCGCCGTTATCTGGCGCTAGCGGTACAAAACGGCCATGCACGCTTTTCCTGCCGCCACATCCGCAAGGACGGCAGTATTCTTCCTCTGGACATGTCCGTGGCCTACGATCCGCAATCCCTGCATTGCTATGTGTTTTGCCGCGACATGAGCGAGCACGAGCAGCACAGCATGGCCAAACAGGATCTGGAGCGCCAGTTGCAACATGCTCAGAAGATCCAGGCACTCGGACAGCTCACCGGCGGCATTGCTCATGATTTCAACAATATCCTCGCTTCGGTCCTGGGTTATGCCAATCTTGCGCTGAGTCGTTTCGCGCAGGACAAGGAGTCCAAACTTGCCCTTTACCTGCGCGAGATCGTCACTGCCAGTGAGCGTGCCCGTGATTTGATCGCCAAGATGATGACCTTCGCGCGTACCCAGCCTGTTGGTCCGATGCGAGTAATTTCCGTGTCCCAGGTAGTGCAAGAAGTCATAGCCATGCTGCGACCGTCGATTCCCACCAGCATCCAGCTCAGTTGCCGCAGTGACGAAGAGCGCTCGATCCTCATGGAGGCGGGCGAGCTCAACCAGGTCCTGGTCAACCTGATCATCAATGCACGTGATGCCATTGCCGGCCAGGGCAGGATTGATATCCGTGTGCGTGGCTGCAAGATGAAAGGACAGGTGTGCGCCATTACCCACGAACGCCTGTTCGGCCAATACACCTGTATCGAGGTTGGCGACAACGGCAGCGGTATCGCAGACGAGCACCTAGGAAGTCTGTTCGATCCCTTTTTCACTACCAAGGAAGTCGGCAGGGGAACCGGGCTGGGTTTGTCGGTGGTTCAGGGAATTCTGCAGAAATGTGGTGGCCATGCAATCGTCTCGTCCCAGCCAGGGCGTGGCAGTCTGTTTCAGCTCTTGTTCCCATTGGTACATGGAAGCGAAGAGGTCACCCTGGCTGTGATCGGCGAGAAACGCGCACGCCCGGGCAACGGCCAGGCCATCTGGGTTGTCGATGATGAACGCGCGGTTGCCGGTTTTTTGGGTGAATTGCTCGATGACAGTGGATATGAGGTGAGGCTCTTCAATGATCCCCTGATCGCATTGAGCGCCTTGCGCAGCAATCACCAGCGTATTGAATTGCTCATCAGTGACCAGACCATGCCCGGCCTGACCGGCTTGCAATTGACCAGCCATGCGCGCGAACTGCGGCCCGGGCTGCCCGTGATCATCTGTACGGGCTTCGGCGAAGGGATTGACAGCAAGGACCTGGACCGCTATCAAATCGACCGCCTCTTCATAAAGCCGGTCTCCGCACCTGAGCTGCTCAAGGCGATTGCCGATCTGCTTAGTCACCACTTGCCTGCGGAATCCGCCCAATGAGCGCGACGCAGGAAGGACTGCACACATGATGTTACGTTCCATCTCGCGTCGTCTGACCCTTCTCGTGGCATTGTTGAGTTCGCTGCTGCTACTGGTAGGAGTCATTGGGCTGGCCGGTGTGCATCAGGCAAATGATTCACTCAAGCGGGTGTATGAGCAGCGCACGGTTCCCATGTGGAAGTTGGCTGAAATCCAGCGCTTGATGCAGCGAACATGGCTGATCATCTCGATCGGGCGCAACATCCGCACACCGGAGTTCACTGCCGTTTATCTCAAGGATGCCGAGGAAAGCCTCTCTTCGGTCGATCGTCTCCTGGCTGAATATTTCAGTACGCCGCTACCACCGGAGGAAGCCGCTCTGGCGGAGGAGTTCCGCTCGGATCTTCAGCGTTTTCGGGAAGCCGGATTCATTCCAGCCCTGACTGCATTGAAGTCCGCCGATTACGATGCAATCCGCAAGATCGAGCTCGATGTGATGATTCCGCTCTCGGCGCGTTATCGGACCCATCTTCACACTCTGGCGCGACTACAGCTAGACAGCGCCAATGCCGAATACGAGAAGGCGCTAGCCCGCTTCAACATACTTTGGCAGATTTCTTTACTGTCGATGGGCGCCGGATTGGTATTCGCCGCTGGGCTGGGCGGACTCCTGGTGCGAGGCATTGTTCGATCCGGCCAGCAGTTTGAACAGTCACAAAAGGCCAAGGGGGAACTGGAGAGACAACTGCAGCAATCGCAGAAGGTCCAGGCTCTGGGGCAACTGACCGGCGGCATCGCCCACGATTTCAACAATATGCTCACTGCCATCCTCGGCTATGCCAACCTGGCACTGGAGCGGCATGTCGTGGACAAACACTCGAAGCTGGGACGTTATCTGGCCGAGATCATTGCCTCCAGCGAGCGCGCACGCGATCTGGTTCGACGGCTGCTGATCTTCGCGCGTAGCGAGCCCAGCGACGAGGCCCGCCTGATCGCTGTGGACGATGTCGTCAGGGAAGCCTGCTCCATGTTGAGCCAATCCATCCCCTCCAGCATCGAATTGCAGATCAGCATCGAAGATGCCGAGCCGATCAAGATGGATCCAGGTGAACTCAATCAGGTGCTCGTCAACCTGATCATCAATGCGCGCGATGCCATCGAAGGTCAGGGCCGCATCGACATGATCCTGCACCGGGTGGAAATCACCAACCAGGTCTGCGCCCTCGCTCAGCAGCGGTTTTCCGGAATGTATCTGGCGCTCGAAGTGCGTGATACCGGACGCGGCATCCTCTCTCAGCACATGTCACGCCTGTTCGATCCTTTCTTCACCACCAAGGACATCGGCAAGGGAACAGGCCTGGGTCTCTCCATGGTGCATGGCATCATGAGCCGGATTGGAGGACACGTGCTAGTCAGATCAACCCCAGGTAAGGGAAGTTGCTTCCAACTCCTGTTTCCCTTCGGAAATACATCTCCAGGGGCGAGTAGTGGCGGAAGTCTTTCGAGGTAGGGCGAATGTCTGGATACCACGCGGAAGCAGCACCCATGACAGGTCGCAATACCCTGCTCCGATGAGGGTTTCCATTTGGCTGGATGTTCTATAAAGTAGACAAAAAACCAAATCAGGGACAGGCGCAGGCAGCATGAAGCATCCAGCACCCATTCCGGCTGCGACGGGGGAGAGTCAGACCGGCGGCCATCGAGACCGGCCGCCATGCCACCGCGCGTGGCAAGCGGCGCGCTGGCTGCATGTAGCTCTGCGCAGCCGGGCAGCGCTGGTGGGGCTGGCCTTGCTGGTCGGCTGCGGTGTTTGGCTTGCCGCACAGGCGCAGCCACCTGAACCGGGCAAGGTACTCACGGTCGGGGTTTACCAGAATCCCCCAAAAATCTTCTTCGATGGCGAAGGCACGGCCAGCGGACTGCACATTGATCTGATCCGACTCATCGCCGAGCGCGAGCACTGGCAACTGCGCTTCGTCCCCTGTGAGTGGCAGGCCTGCCTGCAGCAGGTGGAGAACGGCCAGATCGACCTGTTGCCTGACGTGGCATGGACCGAGGAGCGCGAAAAACTGATGCGTTTTTCGACCGTTCCGGCGCTCTACAGCTGGTCCATTCTCTATCGCAACCGCTCGGTGGCGATCAACTCCATCTTCGATCTCAAGGACAAGCGGATAGGCCTGCTGGAAAACTCGGTGCAGTCCAATTATTTCCGCAACCTGATGGACAACTCCGGCATCAAGGTCCAGCTGGTCGCGCTGCACAGCATCGAGGACGGGTTCAGGATGGCGGCAGCGGGCGAGATCGATGGCCTCGTGGCCAGCCAGCAGGTCGGTGACATGCTGGTCGACCGCTATCACCTGGCCGATACCAACATCGTATTCCAGCCGGTGAAGCTGTTCTTCGTGAGCGCCAGACAGCAGCCCCCCGAGATTCTGGCTGCGGTCGACCGTGCGCTCAGCCAGTGGCAGGGCGATCCCGATTCCATCTATTTCAAGATCCTGCGCAAATGGGGGCGCGGCAATACCACCCTGCCTGGCTATGTCTGGTGGCTGCTGTGTGGCGCACTGGCGCTATTGCTGGGCACCCTGGGCATCGCGGCCTATCTGCGGCGCGAAGTGGCCCGGCGCACGGCCCGATTGCAGCAGAGCGAAACCTCGCTGCGCATCGCGGCAGCGGCCTTCCACTCCTCCGAGGCGATCTGGGTGATGGACGCCAACCGCAAGGTGCTCGATGCCAATGCCGCCTTTACTGCACTGACCGGCTACCAGCAGCACGAGGTACCCGCCTCAGGCATGCCGCCGTGCCAGCGCGAAGAAGACCATGAGGATTTCCGCGCACGACTATGGGCACTGGTCCAGCGCGACGGCAAGTGGCAGGGAGAGCTGCGCGTCTGGCGCAGCAATGGCGAATCCTTCTACGCGGTGGTGACGCTGACTGCCGTTGCCGATCCGAGCGGACGCATTACGCACTATGTCGGCACCCAGGTCGACATCAGCGACCAGAAACGCCTGCAGGAGGAGACCCGCCAACTGGCCTTCTATGACCCTCTCACCGGGCTGCCCAACCGACGCCTGTTGCTCGACAGAATCGCCGCCGCCAGCGGCCTGGGACATCAGGCGGCCCTGTTCTTTATCGACATCGACAACTTCAAGGACCTCAACGATGCGCTGGGGCATTCGATCGGCGATCGTCTGCTGTGCCAGATTGCCGCACGTCTGCAGGAACTGGCTGCAGGCGCCCTGGTGGCGCGCCTGGGTGGAGATGAGTTCGTGGTGTTGCAACAGCAGCCAGCGGCGACGCAGGCAATCATCGAGGAGACCGCCACCGGATTTGCCCAGCGCATCGTCGCAGCCATGGAGCAGCGATTCGATCTGAACGGGCTCAGCCATTTCGCAACCTGCTCGGTCGGTGTAGCACTGATGCTGGAACAAGGCGCCAGCGTCGAAGACCTGCTGCGCCAGGGAGACCTGGCCATGTACGCGGCCAAGCAGAAAGGACGCAATACCTGCTGCCTGTTTGACCAGGCCATGGAGCATGCGCTGCATTTCCGTACGGGCCTGGAGAGCGATCTGCGGCGCGCCATCGGCAGCAGCGAATTCCTGCTGCATTACCAGCCGCAGCGCGACCAGGCCGGCAATCTGATCGGCGTGGAAGCCCTGGCGCGCTGGAACAGCCCCTTCCGGGGCAGCGTCTCACCGGCCATCTTCATTCCGGTAGCCGAGTCATCGGGACTGATCCTGCCGCTGGGCCACTGGGTCTTCCAGCAGGCCTGTCGGCAATCTGTCCGCTGGAATCGCGACAGTCGTCGTCAGCCCGTGGTGATCGCAGTCAACGTCAGCGCAGTACAGGTACGCCAGCCCGACTTCGTGCAGTGCATGCTGGAAACGATCAAGGCGACCGGCGCCGACCCCTGTCATCTCAAGCTGGAGTTGACCGAATCAGCCATGGTCGACGATGTTCAGTCCACCATCGAGAAGATGATGGAACTCAAGCAGCATGGCCTGGCCTTGTCACTGGACGACTTCGGGACGGGCTATTCCTCGTTGTCTCTGGTCAAGCGCCTGCCCATCGACCAGCTCAAGATCGATCAGTCGTTCGTACGCGAACTGTTGTTTGCGCCCAGCGACGTGGCCATTGCCAAGAGCATCATCACGCTGGCCGATGCCCTGGGCCTGGAAGTGATTGCCGAAGGCGTGGAAACCCGCGAGCAGCAACAGTTCCTGGCGGCACTGGGTTGCACGCGCTATCAGGGCTACCTGTTCGGACGTCCGATGCCGGCCGAGCAGTTTGAAGACGTCTGTTGAGGCTTGAACCCGGGCGCAAACCGACGCCCTGCAGGGCGGACAAGCTGACGATTACCGCTTGCTCAATGGAAGCATGCGCGAGAGAGTTCCATCTTTAACGACAAGTTGATGATAGAGCGCACCGCAGACATGCAGGCCAATCAAGGCCAACAGCGCCCAGACCGAGGCAATATGCCAATCTCCGATCGTGGCCAGCAGATCGGAATTTGCCGGGAAGATGGCGGGCAACTGCATCAAACCGAAGAAGGACAGGTTCCAGCCTCGCTCTGCAGCGTTCATCCAGCCCAGGATGGGTGAGATGGCCAGAAGAAGGTAGAGTCCGCCATGCACGAGCTTGGCGACAACCACGGTGAGCGTCACACGCGTATGGAGCGGTTTGGGCGCCGGACTGATCAGGCGCCAGATCAGTCTGGCCAGCATGACCAGGAGAATCAGCAATCCTACCGAGATGTGCAGACTGACCAATCCTTCGGGCGATTGCAGATCGTCCACATCTGGCATGGTCCAGCCTATGGTGCACTGGGCGATGATGAGCAGTACCGTGATCCAATGGAAAAACTTGGCGATGGGTGAATATTGTTCTTGAACACTGTTGGACATGATGGCTCCTTGGATTTCACTGATTTGGACTTCTGTTTGACGCACTCATTGATTCGGGATGTTGACCACCACGCGCAGTCCAGTTTGACTTGACTCGTCACTGAAGCCCAGCGTGATGCTCGCGCCCAGCCTGTCTGCGATGGCCTTGACGATGGACAGGCCCAGGCCGGAGCCGACCTGATCGCTACCCAGCAACCGGTGGAACGCCTCGAAGATTCGCGCCCGCTCGATCACAGGGATACCTGGCCCGCTATCTTCAACAATCAAGGCCACGTTTTTATCGTCAAATTCGATTGAAAGATCCACCTTGCCCCCATTCGGCGTATACCGCACGGCGTTATCAACAAGATTTCTGAGGAGCGAAAACAGATCGAGTTCGCTTACCATCAGATGAGCATCTCGCTGACCATCCACGCCGATATCGATCTGCTTGGACTCGGCCAATGGCATGAGCTCCTCCAACACCCGACGATAAACGGATTGGACGGAGACGGGTGTATCGACCACCGACACGGACGACTGAGCCTTTGCCAGGTCCAGCAGCTGATTGAGAAGATTGCGACCTCTGTCGATTCCATCACGTAATGCGTGCAAGCGTTGCCGCGCCTGCTCCGGCATGTCGGCTTGCGCCAACCTTTCCGCCTGCAGAGAGATGGCCGTCATGGGGGAGCGCAGTTCATGTGCGGCGTCCGCAACAAAGCGCCGCTGCGACGCCATCGATTGCTCGACCCGACCCAGCAGTCGGTTGATGGCCACCGCAAACGGTCTTACTTCAACAGGGAAGTGACTGGTCTGTACCGGATGCAATTGCTCATCCTGGCGCTGGTCCACTTCCCTGGATAATGCCGCGATGGGACGGAACATTTTCCGGATCAGATCGGCGACGATCAGCAGCAGGACCGGCATCAGGAGCAGGAAGGGCATGACGGTCCTCAAGGCACCGTCTCTGGCGATTTCATCGCGAAAATCGGACTCTTGTGCAACGGCGATGCGTTCTCCACCCGGCATGGTCTGAACCAGCACGCGGAAATTCTCTCCCGCAGCGTCAAGATTGTGCAGGCCATCGGTCAGGTTGGACGGCAGAGGGAGTGCTTCTTCAGCAGCCACTTCGGCTTTGCTGGCGGCATAGCCAAGATGTTGAACGATGACGCGAGACTCTTCGTTCGACGAAGCGAAACTGACCTCCGGCACGGGAGAGCCAGGCGAAAGTCGCTGGCGTTCCATCAGATGTGCGATCTGACGAAGCACATCGTCCTGCAACTCGTGCGCTTCATCCAGCGCGGAGGCGAATGAAAACACCCCTGCCACAACGGCTACGGCCAGTATCGCCATGCAAAGTGTGACGGATAGCTTCAGCTGAACCGATTCGTTCAGCCGCCTTTTGAGACCATCCATCCTACCCCCCTGACGTTTTTGATGATGTCGCTGCCAAGCTTTCTGCGCAAGGCGTGGATCAAATACTCGACCGCGTTGCTTTCGACTTCCTCGTTCCAGCCATAGATTCTGTCTTCCAATTCGCTGCGCGACAGAATTGCTCCCGGACGTATCAGCAATGCGTGGAGCAGAGCGAACTCTCGGTTGGACAATTGCGTCGCGCCTCCCTCTGGCAGACTTGCCTCCTTGCTGACCGGGTCAAGTGACACCAGTCCATTGGTGAGCAAAGGAGAAGCCAATCCCCCTTTACGCCTCAGGACCGCGCGCATGCGGGCCAGCAGCTCGGCCATCTGGAAGGGCTTGAGGACGTAGTCGTCTGCGCCGCCATCCAGTCCTTGCAGCCGATCATCAAGCCCGTCGCGCGCCGTGATGATCAGCAAGGGAATCGGGATGTTCTTCGCGCGTATGCTTCTGAGCACATCCAACCCGTCTCTGCCTGGCAATCCCAGGTCCAGCAGGGCAATGTCGTAATGCTGGCTGGTGATGGTGGTGATGGCAATCTGTCCGTCCTTGACCCAGTCCACCGCGTACGACGCATCCTTCAAAGCGGCCTGGATCGCCTCGCCAATCATTGCGTCGTCTTCGACCAGCAGTACCCGCATGTTGCCTCCGTTGGAATGGTGTCAATGTGCTGCCGTTGCCGCCCTCTGCCGGAACACCAGCATGGCGCACAGCATGAACGCCAGCAACGCGATGGACGCACCGTAGCGGCTCAGGGCCAGGCCACCGGCACTCAGCGGTTTGTCGAGAAAGTCGCCCACCACGGCGCCCAGTGGACGCGTCAGAATGAACGCCGCCCAGAATAGCAGGGTGCGGGAGATTTTTGTTCCGTAGTAGGCCAACACCAACAAAACGAGCAGTCCACCGAAAACCGCAGCCGCACCGGTATAACCCAGTCCTGCGCTATCGGCCGTCCAGTCCCCGAGTGCCGTGCCCAATGTCTGCGAAAACATGATGGTCATCCAGTAGAACATTTCTGCTCGCGGGCTGCTTACCGTGTTCACGGAAACAGAGCCAAGCATGCGCTTCCAAAGCAACAGGGACGCCAGCAAAAGCGCGGACAACAAGGTCGTGCCACCGGCGTAACCGATCCCCAAGGAGCGATCCGCAAAATCAGCCAGCGTGGTACCAACGGTGGTGGTGGCGATAATCGTGGTCCAATAGATCAAGGGATGGAAAGTTTTGGACTTGATCTGGTACGCCACAGCGATCAGGAAGAGTGCAGCGAAGATGCCCGTACTGGTCAGATAGCCGAGGTTCATCGACATGGAGGCCGCGTCACCTCCGGTCTCGCCAAGCGTGGTCGCTGCGATCTTGATGAGCCAGAATCCCAGAGTCACTTCGGGCACTTTTGCCAAGACATTTTCAGAATATGTTTTCATCTATCTTCCTTCGAAATTGATCGTAGACGCAGCAGTTCGTCGAGCCAAAGTTTGATCGCCCGCAGATGTTCAGGCTGATCGCTGCCTGCTGGTGCCAACCTGTGCGGCGGCGACCAGCATGATGATGACCGCCAGAAACAACGCACTGATCCACATCGTTCCCATTCCCAAGCCACCGTCCGCCTTGTTCTGGGTCAGCAGATCGCCCAGCGCTGCACCGAAAGGTCGTGTCAAGATATAGCCAATCCAGAAGCTGGCGACCGCATTGCCACCCCGGCGCCAGGCGAGGTAGGTGATAGCGATCAGCGTGCCGAAGATCAGCGCACCCCATGCGAATCCCAGGCCCAATGCTTCTGTTGCCAGGTCGCCAGCGGCAGTGCCCAGAGCAAAAGTGCACAGAATGGCGGCCCAATAGAAAAGCTCTCTGCGACGTGACACGATATGGTGAATGGACAGGCTGTGCTCGACGCGATACCACACGAAGAAGATCACGGCGAGCAACAGAGAGAAGACACTGGTACTGACATAAAGGCTGATGCCCAGGTTATCAGTCAAGAGATCGGTAATCTGAGTGCCCACGATGCTGACCAGTATCACGCTCATCCAATAGAGCCAGGGGATATGCCGGCGAGTCTTCAACTGGGCAAAAAGAACGACTGCAAGGATGCTTGCCATGATCGCGCTGGTGATTGCCTGGCCCCATCCAACATGGAATGCGAGAAAATCCGCCCCGGTCTCACCTACCGTAGTCGACATGATCTTGATGATCCAGAACGACAAACCGATTTCGGGAACCTTGTTCAGCCAGTGCTTGGGATGTTCGACATTGGGCATGATCATGTCGCTCTCCTGACAGAAATTTAATGTTGAGAAGTCTGAACCGTTGAACTTAGCTCTCACTTAGCTGGTGCCACGAACCCATCCATTGGCGATGAACCTGGAGAGAAGACGGCAGTGGATGCGGATCGTCACCCGGTAAGTGACATCAAGACACCAGGCAGGAAGGCGGTGCACGAGGATTGCGCTGAGCATCGCCACGATGGCGGCCCCCGCCATATCGAAGGGGAAGTGCACGCCGAGATAGATACGTGCCCAGGCCAATGGCAAACCAAAAATGCAGAGGATAATCCCGGAAAGTCTCAACGAAGGGGCAAGCAGGAAACTGAACGCCACCGCCCACCACAGTGACAGATGATCGCTGGGAAAAGAAGAGTCGGCGGCATGCGGGATCAGTGTGTGTCCCAGTCCGATCATGAAAGGACGAGGATGCCACCAGACCATGCCGATGAGCTGATTGGCGGACAATGCGATCAGGCCGGCTGCGGTCGCGACAAGCATGGTTCGGCGCTGAGGCTCGTGGCCGCGCAACCAGATCACGGCAATCACGATCGGAACGATCCAGATTTGGAATTCTGCGAGCACCGTGGCCAGGTCGACGGCAATCAGACTGGGATGCGCGGAGGCATTCAACCACAAGAAGACAATGTTATTGATATTTTCCATGATGGAGCGCTGGCAATGAACCATGATGGACGGTCGGCTTGATGATGGCTTGCGACAACCACAACACGCGGCGCATTGCAAAATGAGCAGGAAGATTTGGTGGACAGGGGAAATGTAGCCAGGAAAACTTAGCCCGGACTGAGCACGGACTGGGCCGACATGAGACAGGAAGGTATTGCGGCAGAAACCGGACTGCGGATATCCGGGCGGCTAAGGCCTGGCTAAGTCTCGAACAATAAGCTCAAGCTGCCAGAATTATTGTCTGGCAACATCCATCACCCCAAGGAGCCATCCATGACTTCAGCGATCAGCAGTCTCTCCAGCAGCTTTTACAACAATGTTGTGGCGGCCAATCCGCGTCAAAGCGCCAGCAAGACCGACAGTGACGGAGATAATGACAACAGTCGGCCAGGTGAAGTAGAAAAGGCCAAGCCGATGTCCGGCACGCTCGGCACAATGATCGATACGCACGCCTGATGTAGTGGCAAGCCGGCCATTGCCTATCTGAATGGTCGGCTCATCGGGATGAGCGCGGACTCGCACACCACCCCGCTCAATGGGTCGCTCGCCGCTCGGCCATGGTCAGGTATTCGGCGTGCAGGTGTGCCGCTTCCAGCACCTGGCGACATTTCGCTCGCTCCGTAGGCAGCGCTGCCAGTTCATGCTGCAGCAATTGCTCGATGATCTCGGCGGCCTCGATGGGCTCGGTTCCCGCTGTCTGCATGGCCAGCAGGCAATTGCGTACGGTGGCACGCACCAGTTCGCCGATCGGTTCCTCCTGTTCGGACATCTCGCACAGCCGCACGATGATGCACAGATGGCGCCGCGCGATGCTCATGGCATTGGTACACATGTCTCCCTCCTTGTTGTGCAAACCAAGATAGGGCTCGCCCCGCCGCAGCGCCATCAGGCGTTTCCTGATTTCAACACCGACAAGTGCGGTCTTTCCTGCGCCGTGACACCGTGTCCCCGCCGCCTTGCCAACTGCACTGGCAATGCCGCCTGGTGCTGCGCTCGCGCAGACTTGCTCTTGACGATTCACTGCGCCATGGTCTGTGCATTCATCGTCCGGCAAGCCTCTTTCCAGTAGAGCTGCAACAGGTTCACTATCTCGCGTCCACCGGCAGACGGTGGACGCTCGGCACTGCTCATGGCGTAGGCCCCGTAACGCACCGACTGCGCCAACGGGACCGCCACCAGCCGCGGATCCTTGAAGCCCGCCACCGTCAGGTCATCCACCAGGGCAATGCCCCAGCCATGCACGGCCACACTGCAGGCGATATAGGCATAACGGACATCCACCGTGGCCTTGCGTAGCGCCTCGCTGCTGCCCAGCAAGGCCTCCACCACCTTGCCATGCGCTGTTTCGGTCCCGAACGAGATGACGTCATAGGCCTGGATCTCTTCCAGCTTGAGCTGTGTGCGCATGGCCAGCGGATGGTCCGCCGCCATCACGCACAGCACGTTGCCCTCGCCGATCAGGTGATGCGTGAGCGCCGGATGACGGTGCTGGACAAAGGCCGCCACGCCGATGTCGCACTCTCCGGTCAACAACTGCTCGGTGATCTGGGTCTGCGTGGCGATCTCCATCGCGATGTGCAGGCCCGGCATGCGGCGCTTGAGCTCGGCAACGGCGCGCGGTAGCAGATCCAGTGCCGGGCTCAGATTGGTACAGATGCGCAGGGTGTCGGAGACGCCGTGCCGCAGCTGCTCGGCATACATCTTCACGCGGTCGATGCTGCGCCAGGCACTGTCGATCTCGCGCATCAGGGCCATCGCCTCGGGCGTGGGATGCAGGCGCCCGCCACTGCGCTCGAACAGCGCCACCTGCAGCTTGCTCTCCAGATAGCGGATCAGCCGGCTCACCGCGGGCTGCGAGACATGCAGTACCTCGGCCGCACCAGACAAGGTGCCGGCCCGCATCACGGCACGAAAAACTTCGATCTGGCGCAAATTCATGGGTCTAACCTGATGTTATGGAGTCTGGATATTTTGGCATTGGTGATTATGGAATGTCTATCTGATACTTTGCCCCATGCTGACCTCATCCACACGCCAGTCCCTTCCCTTCGAGCGCATTGCCCTGTGCGGCGTGGGTCTCATCGGCGGCTCCATCCTCAAGGCGCTGCGGGCCGACGGCTACCAGGGCCGCGTGACCGTGTTCGACATCGACCGCGCCCTGGCCGAGCAGGTATGCGAAGCGGGCTTTGCCGACCTGGTCGCGGCCAGTCCCGAACACTTCTTTCGCGACCATGACCTGGTGATCCTGTGCCAGCCTGTGGGCGTGCTGCTGGACTACCTGCGGGTACACCGGCGCGATATCACGGCCGGCCGCGCACTGGGCATCGATGTAGCCAGCGTCAAGGGACCGGTCCTGCAGGCCCTGCAACAAGATGGCAGCAGCGCCGCGCTGGCGCGCTTCATTCCCTGTCACCCCATCGCCGGCAAGGCCAGCCACGGCTGGGTGTCGGCCGATGCCGATCTGCTGCAGGACAAGCTCTGCATCCTCACCCCGGATGCCGCCACGCCACCGGCCGCGCTGGCCCGTATCGAGGAATTCTGGCAGCGGCTGGGCGCGCGTACGGCACGCATGGCGGCCGACGAGCACGACGCCATCTATGCCAGCCTGAGTCATCTGCCCCAGCTGCTCAGCTATGCCTACCTGCACAGCCTGGCGCAGCAACCTCTGGCGCGGCAGTGGCTGGACTATCGCGGCACTGGCTTTACCGGATTTACCCGGCTGGGATCCTCAGATCCGGCACTCTGGGCCGACATTGCCGTGCATAACGCTGGCCCCCTGCTGGCCGAGATTGATCGCTTCAGCGCTTCGCTGGCCGAGCTGCGCGCTGCGCTGGTCGCCGGTGAGCGCAGCCGACTGGCCGGGCATTTCTCCACGGCACGGGATTTGCATGCAGTCACGCAACGCCCGGCCGGATCCTGACCCACGACTTGCAACGCCCTTTTGTCCACCCCACCACAAAAACGAGGAGCCTCACCATGACCACCCATTCCGTACTGCGCAAGACCCTGTTCGCGTTTTCCGTTTCGGCCGCCTGCCTGGCCGCCGTGCCCGCCGTTCATGCCGACCAGTTGGCCGACATGAAGGCACGCGGCACCCTGGTCTGCGGCACCCTGACCAGCACCGAACCGCTGGGCTACCAGGATCCGCAGACGCGCCAGATCGTTGGTTTCGACGTGGATATCTGCAAGGCCCTGGCCCAGCACATGGGGCTGAAGATGGAACACAAGGGGCTCTCCATCGAGCAGCGTATCCCCGAACTGAGCGTGGGACGGGTGGACGTGGTGTCGGCTGCCCTGGGCTATACGAAGGAACGTGCACAGCAGATTGCCTTCAGCTCGGCTCACTATCAGGTGCCGATCCGGGTGATGGTGAAGAAATCGGCCAATATCGACAGCTTTGCCAAGCTGGCGGGGTTGCGCGTGAGTGCGGTCAAGAGCGCCACCACGGAAATCTACGCCCGTCGCGGCCTGCCCAAGACCGAGATCGTGACCTACCAGGATGGACCATCCGCCTTCCTGGCCTTCATGCAGGACAAGGTGGACGGCTTCTCCACCTCCGAGACCGCCGGTCTGCGCTACCTGGTCGAATCCAAGGGGCAGGCCACCTACATCAACGATGCTCTGGCCTGGGAGCCGACCGCGCTGGGCGTGAAGAAGGATGAGCCGGCCCTGCTGGCGGCGGTCAACAAGTCGCTGGAAGAGATGGAAAAGGCTGGCGAGATCGATTCCATCTGGAACAAGTGGTACGGGCCCAACACGCGCTTCGCCTTTGCCCGCGAGAAGAAACTCACGCCCATCTCGGCCTTTGCCCAATAAGCGCCAAGCCACCAGAATGAGGACCGAGGGGAGCCCATGAAAGACCTGTTGCTGGCCAATCCGGATTACCAGAGCCTGCTTGCGCATGGTTTGCTGGTGACGGTAAAGCTGTTCGTGACCAGCTGGATCCTGGCCATGCTGCTGGCCTCGCTGCTGACTGCCGTGCGCAGCACCAGCAGCAGGCTGGGGCAGGCCCTGGTGGCCTTGTTCGTCGAGTATCACCGCAATGTGCCTGGCCTGGTGCAAATCTTCGTGTGGTATTTCGGCATGCCGCAGCTGCTGCCGCGCGAGGTGCAGCGCTGGATCAACCACCACGACGGCGAGTTCTTCTTCTCCTGCATCGCGCTTACGCTCTACGCGGCAGCCTACATGAGCGAGGACCTGCGCAGCGGCCTGCGTTCGCTGCCGCGCGGGCAGGTGGAGGCAGCGCGTTCGCTGGGCATGTCGTACCGCCAGACGCTGCAGCACATCCTGCTGCCGCAGGCGCTGCGTGCTGCCCTGCCGCCGCTGGTGAACCAGACCCTGGCCCTGTTCAAGGCCACCAGCCTGGCCATGACCGTGGGCGTAGCTGACGTGATGCACGCCACGCGCCAGATCGAGAACGAGACCTATCGCACCTTTGAAGCCTTCCTGATGGTCTCGGTGGTGTATGTGCTGCTGTCGTGGCTCATCATGGGGGCCGGTGCCTACGCCAGCCGTCGCTTGAACAGCGCGAGGAACTGACATGCTCGATATCCTGCACGACTATGGGCTGATCCTGCTGATCGGCGAATATCCGCACGGCCCGCTGGGCGGACTGGCCATGACCCTCATTCTGGCCGCCGCCGCCCTGCTGCTGTCCTTTCCGCTGGCGGTGCTGGTCGGCATCGGTCGCACTTCGCCGATACGGCTGGTGGCACGGCTGGCCGGCCTGTATGCCAACACGGTGCGCGGTTTGCCCCTGCTGTTACTGGTGTTCTGGTCGTATTTCGCCGTTCCGATGCTGTTCGGCAAGAGCATCAATGCCAGCCTGGTGATGCTGGTGGCGCTGGTGATCTACGAAAGCGCCTATCTGGGTGAGATCGTCAAGGCCGGCATTGAGGCCCTGCCGCGTGGCCAGACCGAAGCGGCGCGCACGCTGGGCATGGGTTACTGGACCACGCTGCGCAAGGTGATCCTGCCTCAGGCGCTGTTCAACATGATTCCCAGCATGATGAACCAGTTCGTGGTGGTGGTAAAGAACACCTCTCTGGCCTACGTGATCGGGGTCGATGAACTGACCAACGCCGCCTATCAGGTCAACAGCCAGCTGCTGACCAAACCGTTTGAAGTGTATGCCCTGCTGGCGATGACCTATTTCGTGGTGTGCTTCGCCCTGAGCCGTGCCGTGGCCGCGCTCGAACAGCGCATCGCCCGTACCCGCCGCAGCCGTCCTGCCTGAGGAATGACCATGCTTGAATTCATCGACGTCCACAAATCCTATGGCAATACGCCTGTGCTCAAGGGGATTTCGGAAAAGGTCGCCACCGGTGAAGTGGTGGTGGTATGCGGGCCGTCCGGGTCCGGCAAGTCGACCCTGATCCGCACCGTCAATCGACTGGAAGAAATCGACCGCGGCAGCATCCGCGTGGCCGATCAGGATGTGCACGAACCGGGACGCGACATCAATGCCCTGCGTGCCGGGATCGGCTTCGTGTTCCAGCAGTTCAACCTGTTCCCTCACCGCAGCGTGCTGGAGAACGTCATGATGGCGCCAACCACCGTGCGCGGCATGCCCCGCGCCCAAGCGCGCGAGCGCGCCCATGCCCTGCTGGAACGGGTCGGCCTGGCACACAAGGCACAGGCCTTCCCGACTGAACTCTCCGGTGGCCAGCAGCAACGTGTCGCCATTGCCCGCACGCTGGCCATGGAACCGCCGCTGATCCTGTTTGATGAACCGACCAGTGCGCTGGATCCGGAAATGGTCGGCGAAGTGCTGGCCGTGATGAAGGACCTGGCCCGCCAGGGCATGACCATGGTCTGCGTCACGCACGAGATGGGCTTTGCCCGTGAGGTGGCCGATCGCGTCTGGTTCATCGATGCCGGTCAGGTACTGGAGCGCGCCACGCCCGAGGATTTCTTCCACCGCCCGCAGCATCCGCGCGCGCAGAAGTTCCTGTCCGATACCCGGCACTGAATGACCGAGGCCGCCTGAGCCCGGCCTTCCCCATGCCAACCTGACTCACCGCAGCGGCCAGTCGCCGCTTGCGGCCGGTCACGCGCAGCCTGCGCATCCGCCAGCCATCGATCCTGTCTTGCCCAAGGAGAAGACCATGCCCGACCTGTTTGACAATCCCATGCAGTTGATGGGTTTCGAGTTCGTTGAATTCGCCGCCCCCGATCCGACCGTGCTGCACCAGGTGTTTTCCATGATGGGATTCACCAAGGTCGCCACCCACCGCTCCAAGGCAGTGAGCCTGTACCGCCAGGGTGGTATCAACTTCATTCTCAATAGCGAACCCGGCAGCGCTGCGGCCTATTTCGCCAGCGAGCACGGCCCCAGCGCCTGCGGTATGGCCTTCCGGGTCAAGGATTCGCACTACGCCTATGCCCGCGCGCTCTCGCTGGGCGCGCAGCCGGTGGACATGCCCACCGGCCCGATGGAACTGCGCCTGCCGGCCATCAAGGGTATCGGTGGTGCACCGCTATACCTGATCGACCGCTTCGAGGAAGGAAAATCCATCTACGACATCGATTTCACCTTCATCGAGGATGTGGAGCACCAGCCCAAGGGCGTCGGCCTCAAGGAAATCGATCACCTCACCCACAATGTCTATCGCGGCCGCATGGCTTACTGGGCGGGCTTCTACGAGAAACTGTTCAACTTCCGCGAGATACGCTATTTCGACATCAAGGGTGAATACACCGGCCTGACCTCCAAGGCCATGACGGCACCCGACGGCAAGATCCGCATTCCGCTCAATGAGGAATCTTCCAAGGGCGCAGGCCAGATCGAGGAATTCCTGATGCAGTTCAATGGCGAGGGCATCCAGCATATCGCCCTGTCCACCGATGACCTCATCGGCACTCTGGACCAGTTGAAAGCCGCCGGCCTGCCGCTGATGAGCGCGCCCCCGGCGACCTACTACCAGATGCTCGAAGGCCGCCTGCCCGGCCATGGCGAACCGGTGACCGAACTGCAGTCGCGCGGCATCCTGCTCGATGGCAGCAGCGAAGGCGGACAACGCCGCCTGCTGCTGCAGATCTTCTCCAAGACCTTGCTGGGTCCGGTGTTCTTCGAATTCATCCAGCGCAAGGGGGATGACGGCTTCGGCGAGGGCAATTTCAAGGCCCTGTTCGAATCCATTGAACGCGACCAGATCGAGCGGGGCGTACTGGCGGCCTCGTGATGAGAACCTGCAGAAGCGCATTCCCGTCCTGCGGCAACGCTGGAGAAGGCATGCCACAGCATGCTGTGGCAGCCGTCCAGAAAAAAATTCTGTGCGGTTTGACCAGCCTACTTTGCATCCGGTGCTGGCGCGCGCGCCCGTATTCTTGAAGCAATAGCTCAAGCGCTCTCATTCGTGGCTATGCCTCCACTCTCATCGTCATTCCCTTTTTCTGGAGCAAGACATGCCTCTGAAGGATTTCAAGGTACTCACGTTTGACGTCGTCGGTACCCTCATCGATTTCGAAGGCGGCATGCTCGCCTATCTGCGCAAGGCTGTCCCCGAGAGCAAGATCTCGGATGAGGATTTCCTGGCAGCCTATCGCGCCGCCCGCAGTGACGGCAACACAGGCTGGTATCCGGATGACCTGGAACGCTGCTGGCATGTCATCGCCCCTGGCCTGGGCCTGCCCGATACGCCCGCGCTGGCTCGCGGTCTGCGTGACTCGGTGGCCAACTGGCCGGCGTTCCCGGACTCGGTCGAGGCCCTGCAGCGTCTGCGCAAGCACTTCAAGCTGGTCACCATGACCAACGCCCAGACCTGGGCCCTGCAGCACTTCGCGCGCACCCTGGGCGAGCCCTTCGACCTGCTGCTCAGCTGCGACGACGCGCTCTGCGAAAAACCCGACCCGCAATATTTCGCCTACGCACGCGGCCGCTTCGAAGGTCAATGGGGGTATCGCCAGGCCGACAACCTGCATGTGGCGCAAAGCCAGTATCACGACATCGGCGTGTCCAAACGCCTGGGCATCACCACCTGCTGGATCGAGCGCCGTCACGGCAAGCCCAGTTCGGGCGGCACCATCGCCTCCGAACATACGGTACCGGATTACCACTTCCACACGCTGGCCCAACTGGCCGATGCGGTAGAAGCAGGTCAGTGACGCAGGGCGGATCGCGCGATCCGCCCACCTCCCGGCGGGCCGTACAGCCCGCCCTGACTGGCGCTGCGCGGCGCCAGCTTGCATCAGTTCATCCAAGTCCGGACCGGCCATCCCCCCCCGGTCCGCCTGTCTTCTCACGCCTCAACCACACAGGGAGCTGCAACATGGACGACAACGGCAAGAACAAACACGATCTCACTCTGCTGGCCAACGCTACCGCCGGTGTGATGGATTGCCTCAAGCGTGGCGCCAGCCGCCGCGATATTCTCAAGGTGCTCATGGCCGGCGGCATGCAGGCCGCACTGGCCGGCAGCCTGGCGACCAGCGCCGCCAGCGCCTACGCCCAGACTCCGCGTCGCGGCGGCAAGCTGCGCGTGGGCAGCGACACCGCCTCGGTCAGCGACACGCTGGACCCGGCCAAGCAGGCCAACAAGACCGATTACTCGCGTGGCACCATGCTCTACAACGGTCTGACCTCGCTGGATGCCAGTCTGACGCCGCAACCGGCCCTGGCCGAGTCGTTCAGCAGCAAGGATGCCAAGGTCTGGGTGTTCAAGCTGCGCCGTGGCGTTACCTTCCATGACGGCAAGCCGCTCACGCCGGCCGACGTGGTGTTCTCGCTCATGCGCCACAAGGACCCGGCCACGGCGTCCAAGGCCAAGACCCTGGCCGACCAGATCGACAGCGTCAAGGAGAGCGGGCCCAACGAAGTCACCGTCACCCTGGTTGCACCCAATGCCGACCTGCCGGTCATCGTCGGTACCTTCCACTTCCACATCGTCAAGGCCGGCACGACCGACTTCAGCACCGGCATCGGTACCGGCCCCTACAAGCTCAAGGAATTCAGTCCGGGCATCCGCTCCGTGGTCGTGCGCAACGACAACTACTGGAAGCCTGGCAAGCCCTATCTGGACGAGATCGAACTGGTCGGCATCGGCGACGAGAATGCACGCGTCAACGCCCTGCTCTCGGGCGGACTCGACCTGGTGGCCAACCTCAATCCGCGCACCATCGAGCGGATCAAGGGCAGCTCCGGCTTTGCGGTGCTGGAAACCCAGTCCGGCGCCTACACCGACCTGATCCTGCGCAAGGACATCGGCCCCGGCAGCAACCCCGACTTCGTGCTGGCCATGAAGTATTTGATGGACCGCGAGGTGATGCGCAAGAACATCGCCCGCGGCCACGCCGTGCTGGGCAACGATCAGCCCATCGATCCGACCAACCGCTTTTATCTGGCCGGCCTGCCACAACGCCAGATGGACCTGGACAAGGCCAAGTACCACCTGCAGAAATCGGGCGTGACCGGCAAGGTGCCCATGGTCTGCTCGGTGGCGGCCATGTATTCCGTCGATATCGCCACGGTGCTGCAGCAGACCGCGCAGCGCATCGGCCTGGAACTGGAATTGAAGCGCATGCCGCCCGAAGGCTACTGGGCCAACCAATGGCTCAGCAATCCGGTCGGATTCGGCAACGTCAATCCGCGCCCGAGCGCCGACGTACTGCTCACGCAGTTCTTCCAGTCCCAGGCCGCCTGGAACGAGTCGCGTTTCAAGAGCGAGCAGTTCGACCAGTTGCTGACGGCTGCGCGCGCCGAGATCGATATCGGCAAGCGCAAGCAGATGTATGGAGACATGCAGACCCTCATTCATGAGCAGGCCGGGATCGGCATTCCCATGTTCCTCGCCAGCCTGGACGGGTACAGCAGCAAGCTTAAGGGACTCTCGCCGATTCCGCTGGGCGGCATGATGGGGTATTCCTTCGCCGAGCATGTATGGCTGGATGCGTGATCTGATCCATACAAGTTGCGGGGCAATGACGGGGCGATGGTCAGCATTGGTCAAAAAATATTGCGCCAGGCTAATGCTGATCCAAGTTTCCTGACTTACCATTGGGAACATTTTTTTCCATGGGAACCCAGATGAACAATACCGATGATGCACTCGGGCAAGGCACCCGTTATCACCCCCTCTACGCCGCGCTGCACTGGCTGATGTTCCTGCTGTTCGTGGTGGCGCTGGCCACCATCGAATATCGCGATGACATCCCCAAGAGCGATCCCCTGCGCGACCTGCTGCGCACCGTGCACATGCACGCAGGCCAGTTGGTACTGATCCTGGTCGTGGTGCGCCTGATCGCGCGCAAGACGCTGGGCGTGCCAGCGGAGCTGCCGCTGCCGCGCCTGCAGCAACTCGGTGCGCAGGCCGTGCACCTGCTGCTGTATGCGGTGATGATCGGCCTGCCCATTACCGGCATCCTGTTCACCCAGGCCGGTGGGCGCGATGTGGTCTTCTTCGGCATGACGCTGCCGGTGATCCTGGCCAAGGACATGGCCGTGCGCGGTCCCATCAAGGAAGTGCACGAGTTCATGGGCAATGCGGTCTATTTCCTGGTCGGGCTGCATGTGCTGGGCGCACTGTGGCATCAGCTGTTCGATCGCATGCCGATCCTGCAGCGGATGTCCTTGCGTTCAGCGCGCAAGTAGCGCTCGCCTGACGCGGGCAGCTGCTGCTGCCCCTGCTCTGACGACAACGCCATCCGGACATTCCGGCTGGCGTTTTTTCATGTCCCGGCCTGTTTGTGAAGGCCATCAAAAATCTGACAGGTGCCTCGCCAACGCTCTTTGCGCAAGATCAAGCAGGGTCCGATCATCGCGTCAAAGTGACTGTGGAGCAAGGTTTAAATGGTGGCATCCCCTCTCGACAAAAACGATCAGGACCCATCATGTCAACGCTTCGTCTTGCCCTTGCCCGACAGTCCGCGCTCTTGCTTGCGTGGCTCACGCTGTGCTGCACCCTGACCTCGCCCCTGGCCGCTGCCGCCCCGCCGGCAGTTGCGCCGCCTGGCGCAGCGATCCCGCCCGCCGTGCCGGATGAGCTTCCTGCCGACTTCAGTGACGCCCTCGACGCCAGCACCCGTGAACAGGTCTTGCGCGGTCGCTACATCGCCCGGCTGGGTGACTGCGCGGCCTGCCACACCAGCGACAAAAGCAAGCCCATGGCCGGTGGCCTGGCGCTTGAAACTCCCTTCGGCAAGCTGTACTCCACCAACATCACCCCGGATCGCCAGACCGGAATCGGCCAATACAGCTTCCCGCAGTTCGACCGCGCCATGCGTGAAGGCGTCACGGCGGACGGACACCATCTCTATCCGGCCATGCCCTATCCGTCCTACGCGAAGATGACCGAAGCGGACATGCGCGATCTGTACGTCTATCTCATGCAAGGGGTCAAGCCGGTCAGGCAAGCCAACCAGCCGCTGGAGATGTCTTTCCCCTTCAACCAGCGCTGGGGCATGGCGCTGTGGAACATGGCCTTCCTGCAACGCAGCGTCTTCCAGCCGGACCCCTCGCGCTCGGCGCAATGGAATCGCGGCGCTTACATCGTCCAGGGCCCCGGTCACTGCGGCGCCTGCCATACGCCACGCGGCGTCGGCTTCCAGGAAAAGACCATGAGCGAGGCCGGCAGCAATGGCTCGCTGTTCCTTTCCGGTGAGACGGTGGAACACTGGCGCGCCCTCGACCTGCGCGGAAAATGGCAACCGGAGGACCTGGCCCGACTGCTCAGGACCGGCAGCAACCGCCACGGGACGGTGGCGGGCAACATGGTCGATGTGATCCAGCAGAGCACGCAATACCTGACCAACGAGGATCTGCTCGCCGTGGGCAGCTATCTGGCCAGCCTGCCCTCCCCATCCCGTGCCGCTGGCGCGGCCACGCCGGCCATGGAGGTCGCCGGTACCGTCCCCGCTGACCTGTACACCTCGCGTGGCGGGTTGGGCTATGTGCAGTTCTGCGTGTCTTGTCATCGCAGCGACGGCAATGGAGTACCAGCGCTGTTCCCTCCGCTGGCCGGAAATCCGACCGTGCGGAGCGATGAGCCGTCCTCGCTGATCCACATCATGCTCACCGGGTGGCGCACCGCCCGCACACATGGCCAGCCGCGGGTATGGAGCATGCCTGCCTTTGCCGAGCTGGGCGATGACGAGATTGCCGAGATCATCAACTTCGTGCGGGCCAGCTGGGGCCGACGCCAAGACACCCGCATCAGCGCACAGCAGGTCGCCGGACTGCGCGCGCAGCTTGGCGCGGATCAGGAAAAACGGGGCGGTCCACGCTTCGACGCCCCGCGCCTGGCCGACATGCTCAAGGAGAACAATGCGGCCCAGTTGGTCAACGGAGCCCGCATCAACATCGAGACCAGGCGAATGCTGCCGCAGCACGTGGGTAACGGACTGAACTGCGCCAGTTGCCATCTCAATGCCGGTACGGTCGGCGGCGGTTCGCCTTATGTGGGGGTAGCGGCCGCTTTCCCCAGCTATGCGGCGCGGGCCGGACGGATCATCACACTGGAAGACCGCGTCAATGGCTGCTTCCAACGTTCCATGAACGGCAAGCCCCTGCCACCGGGATCGGAAGACATGAAGGCCATGCTGGCTTATATCGAATGGATGCGTCGCGATACCCAGCCCGGCCAGAAGGTGCCGGGACGCGGCATCGGCAAAATCGACCGGACGCTGAAACCCGATCCCGTCAATGGCGAGCACATCTACCGCGCCCAGTGCGCTGCCTGTCATGGGGCACAGGGCGAAGGGCTGCGCAGCCAGGCCGGCCAGTGGATCTACCCTGCCCTGTGGGGCGAGCAGTCCTTCAACATCGGTGCCGGCATGGCACGTACCTACACGGCTGCCGCTTTCGTCAAACAAAATATGCCCATCGCCCTGCATGATCGCTTTCCGCTGGGTCAGGGCGGGCTGTCGGACCAGGAGGCGGTGGATGTGGCCGAGTTCTTCACGCACCAGCCACGTCCTGATTTCGCACCCAAGGTCAAGGACTGGCCCCGGGACAAGAAGCCGGCCGATGCCCGCTACTGACTACTGAGGTGCGTCATGGCGGGGCCGGGCGCAGCATCGCGGCTCGCCTCAGGCGGCCATGTCGATGACCATGCCATCGCCGTCATGGAATTCGCCATGATCCAGCCGGAACGACCCCACCAGTTCGGCCATGCGTTCAGTGGCCAGACGCATCGCTTCGGCGGCCGCCGAGGACTGCTGGACCAGCGCCACATTGTGTTGCGTGACCTGATCCATGGCGCTGACGGCCTCGGTCACCTGCACCATGCCGGCCGACTGCTGCATGCTCACGCTGGCGATCTCGGCAATGACCTGGTTCACGCAACCCACCTGCGTGACCACTTCCTGCATGGTCAGGCCGGCCGCCTGGGCACGCTGGCTTCCTTCTTCGATCTGCGCCACCGAGGCCACGATCAGGTCCTTGATCTCCTGGGCGGCGGCCGACGAGCGCTGTGCCAGCACCCGCACCTCGCTGGCGACCACGCTGAAGCCACGGCCCTGCTCACCGGCATGGGCTGCCTCCACGGCCGCGTTCAGGGCCAGCAGATTGGTCTGGAAGGCGATGCCGTCGATCACCCCGATGATCTCGACGATACGGCCGGCAGCGGCCTGGATGGCTCCCATCTTGAGCACCACCTGCTCGACGGCGGCGCCCCCGGCGGCGGCCACCCGTGCTGCCGAATCGGCCAGGGCGCTTGCGCGCTGGGCGTGCGCAGCGCTCTGCTGTGCGGTCGAACTCAACTGTTCCATGGCCGCCGCGGTTTGCTCCAGCGAGCAAGCCTGCTGCTCCGAGCGCGTGGCCAGGTCAAGGGCGCCGTCGGCAATATCCCCGGCCGATCCGCGCATGACCCTGGCACCATGACGCACCTGGCGCACGATGTGGATCAAGCCCTGCTGCATGTGCTGCAACGAGGCCAGCAACTGGCCGGCCTCGCCCTTGAACTCGACCTCGATGTGCCCGCACAGGTCGCCCTTGGCGACCCGCGTGGCCACATCGGCGGCCTGACTGAGCGGCCCGGCAATGAGGCGGTACAGGCTGGCCAGGCTCACCGCCAGTACCATCAGCACCATGCCCGCCACGAAGGTGGTCAGGGCACTGAGGGATTCGGCGCGCTGGCTGGCCTGAGCGATCTCCTGCTCCGTGCGCGTCTCCAGCATGGTCAGGAATTCGTCAATCGGGCGCATGATGCGCGCCTTTTCCACGTGATAGGCGTGGTCGTGCATGATCTTGCGAGCCATCGCCAGGTCCGGCTCGGCCAGCAGCAGGTCAGTGCCCGGGCGGCCCTGGTAATGTCCCTGGACGATGTCCATGGCCCGGGTCTCGGTAGCGACCAGGGTATCGGAATTGCGCTTGGCTTCGAGCAGCTTGTCCATCTCCGCCTGCGTGAAACCGGCTTGCTGCATCAGCGCGGCTAGCGAGGCCGTCACGTTGCTGTCGGGACGGGGCGGCTGGCCGTCGGCAGCCACCAGATCCCAGTAGATACGCTCGTAATGCTCGGGGCGTGGGCGCTTGCCGTCGCGAATATCCAGGATGGCGTGATACTGGCGCTCATACTCCGCATTGCCGGTGACCACGTAGGTGCGCGCCAGGCGCGTGAGATCATCCGAGCTCTGGCGCAATTCCGCCGCCAGCTGCTGCGAGACATGGCGCCGCATATGGGCCTGGTTGAGTTCCCGCCCGGCCTGCGCCTCGGCCATGGCCACCACCATCAGCGTGACCATCAGCGCCGCGATGATGACGGTGAGCGTCAGCAGGATCTGCCTGATTGAAAACCGTTTATAGATCGACATCTTCCCCTCCCTGTTCGTCCGAAAAAAAGCCGGGCGCAGCGGGCAAAGCCTTTTGGGCAGTGCTTCGCCGACCGGCAGGCGGACGATACTTGCGGTGCTTCGGTTTGGGAGGAATCCCGCAGAGATGCTCGATGAATCTAGAATTCGTTCGTTTTTTTTATCGAATAAATTTGAATTTCTCTCTAAAACTATCTTGGTTCATGACAAAAAGATCAGAACATTTTCATCTTATGAGTGACGCTGCGTTCACGATTGGATGAGCGCCAGCAGAAAACTGCATCCAGGTTCACAATAGCGGACTTTGCCCTGCAGACTGTCTTCCCATGAACCCCGTTGCATCGCGTCCTGCCAATCATCCGCGTTTCCTGCTGTTCCTGATCTGCGCCTTTGCCTCGGCGGGTCAGCTGGCCATCGACCTGTACGTACCGGCCCTGCCGGAAATGGCCATCGACTATGCCACTTCGGCTCAGGCCATCCAGACCAGCGTGACGGGTTATCTGATCGCCTATGCCTTCGGCCAACTGGTATTCGGGCCGCTGGCCGATGCCTATGGGCGCAAGCGCATCCTGATGCTGGGCCTGGGCCTGTTCACACTGGGCTGCGTGCTGTCGCTGGCCGCCCCCAACCTGGAGACCTTTGTCGCGGCGCGGGTGCTGCAGGGCTTCGGCATCGCTGCCACCAACCTGCTGGCCAAGGCCATCATCACCGATTCCTTCGCCGGACAGGCGCTGGTACATGCCTATACCTACATGGCCATTGCCTGGGGCCTGGCCCCGATCATTGCGCCGGTGATCGGGGCGCACCTGCAGGAAGCGTTCGGCTGGCGTTCCTGCCTGGTGTTCCTGTTGATCTATTCATTGGCGATGTGGGCCATCCTGTGGCGCTACCGCGAAACGCTGGAGCAGCCGGTACAGCTGCATCCGGTCACGTTGCTCAAGAATGCGCGCATGGTCCTGGCCAGCCCGGTGTTCCAGAGCTGCTTCCTGGCCCAGGGGCTGTGCTACAGCATCCTGCTGGTGTTCAATATCGTCGGGCCCTTCATGGTGCAAAATACCTTGCACCAGCCACCGACCTTCTTCGGCTACCTGGCACTGGCCATCGGGATGATGTATTTCCTGGGAGGCATTTCCAACCGTATCCACCATCGCCGCCTGCCCACGGCGGAACAGCGCCTGCGCATCGGCGCGCGCGTGATGACGGCGGCGGCCTTCGCCATGCTGGCACTGGGCCTGACCGTGGGACTGCAGGTCTGGACGCTCATCTCGCCGGTGCTGGTGATGGCTTTCTGCGCCGGGGCCATGTATCCCACGCTCATGGCCAAGGGCAATTCGATCTTCCCGCACATTGCCGGGCTCACCAGCGCCATCCTGGGTTTCGCGCTGCTGCTGGTGTCCTCGGGCATGATGGGGCTGGCCGGATTCGTCTCCATCCAGAGTCTCACGCCGCTGGCGGTATTCTTCTGCATCGTCGGGCTGACCGTGATCGCCATGATCGGCAAGCTGCTGCAGCACCTGCAGACGGCCCCGGCCCCGGCCCCGGCATCGTTGCAGGTGCGCCCATCAGAAAAACCCTGATATCGGCATCCCGGCAGGTGCAATACGATGGGGCCATCGACATTGATTCATTCCACGGAGGACCCCATGGCCATCATCCAGACCCTGCTGCACTACGGTAGCTATCTCGCCGCCTTCTATGCCGTCTACCTGCTGGCGGGCGGTCTGGCGTTCGGGCTGGTGCTGTGGCAGAAGGTGTATGGCAAGACAGGACCGCAGCCGGTACCGGTGCGCGTGCGCCATGTACGCCGGGCGCCGCACGAGCAGGATTCGCATTACCGCTGAAGCGTGAATACAGTCATGGCGCTGGCGTAAACAATCGCCGTATGCCCGCAGGTCGGCCAAGGGCTGGATTCGATGAATCCGGCCCTTTGTCATTGGCCCCGGCACATCAAAACAACTCCCGCTGCGGCGAGGTAACTGCCGCGAAACTATCGCCCACGAACACCAGGATGGCGTCGGCCACCGGTGCCAGCTGACGCTCCAGGTAGTGCCCATGGTCGATGGCGGCACGACGTTTTTCCAGCGGCTCCGGTCCCGCCGTGGTCATGACGTAGTTGATCCAGCCACCCTGCTGGTATTGCAGCGGTCGTCCGCCCTCCTCGTTGACCTGATCGGCCATGCGCGCTGCGCGCACATGGGGCGGCACGTTCTTCTCGTAATGGTCGAGCTGGCGGCGCAGCCGCTTGCGATAGACCAGCAACGCATCCAGCCGCCCGGCCAGCAGGTCGGCCACATAGCCGCTGATGAAGTCGCGGTAGGGCTCGCCCCGGAAGATGCGCAGATACAGTTCCTGCTGGAAGCGCTGCGCCAGTGGCGACCAGTCTGTACGCACCGTTTCCAGCCCCTTGTAGGTGACCTTGTCCTGGCCCTCGGCCGTGCGCACGTAACCGGCATAGCGCTTCTTGCTGCCGGTGTCGGCACCGCGCACGTGCGGCATCAGGAAACGCTGGTAATGCACCTCGAACTGCAGTTCCAGTGCGCTTTCCAGCTGGTATTGCTCGGCCAGGTGATGTCGCCACCACGCGTTGATGCGTGCAGTCAGCTGCAATCCGATCTCGCGCGCCCTGGCGTCGTCATGAGGCTGCCGCAGCCAGACGAAGGTGGAGTCGGTATCCCCATAGATGACCTCGTAACCGGCCTCCTCGATGAGCTCGCGCGTGCGGTGCATGATCTCGTGCCCGCGCCGTGTGATCGACGAAGCCAGGCGCGAATCGAAGAAGCGGCAACCGGTCGAGCCCAGCACGCCGTAGAAGGAATTCATGATGATCTTCAGCGCCTGCTGTAGCGGCTTGTTGCCCTGGGCCTTGGCAGCCTCGCGAGCCTCCCATATCTGCGCGATGATGGCGGGAAGACTGTGACTGTGGCGCGAGAAGCGCGCACCGTTGTAGCCGGGTACGGTCGCGCTGTCGGGTTCATTCAAGGTGCCATCGACCAGCCCCACCGGATCGATCAGGAAACTGCGGATGATGCTGGGATACAGGCTCTTGTAGTCCAGCACGATCACCGAGTCGTACAAGCCCGCGCGCGACTCCATGACGAAGCCGCCCGGACTGGCCAGCGCCTCGGCATCGCCCAGGTTGGGGGCGACATATCCCTTGCGGTGCATGTGCGGCAAATAGAGATGCGTGAATGCCGCCACCGAGCCGCCGCTGCGGTCCGCCTGCAACCCGGTGACGCTGGCGCGTTCGAGCAGGAAGGAAAGGATGTCGGTCTGCTCGAAGATGCGCGTGACCAGCTCGCAATCCTTGAGGTTGTAGGTCGCCAGGGCTGCCTTGTCCTCGTTGAACATGCGATCGATCTCGTCCATGCGTTCATAGGGCGTGGCGATGGCCTTGCCTTCGCCCAGCAGGGCTTGCGCCACGTTCTCCAGGCTGAAGGAGGAAAAATTCCAGAAGGCCCCACGCAGACTTTCGATGCCGTCGATCACCAGGCGGCCCGGCGCATTGACCAGCAGATGATTGGCGCGCATGCCGTGTTCGCGCCACTCCAGCACGCGCCCGGCACGACCCAGACGTAGCCGGGTCTGGTATTTCTGCGCCTGCTTTTGCAGCACGTTGAGGTCGAACTGCACCAGGTTCCAGCCGATCAGCGCATCCGGATCATGGCGCGCGATCCAGGTGTTGAGGCAGTCGATGAGTTCCTTGCGACTCTGGCAGAACTGCAGATCGAAGTTCACCGCCGCCACCGCACCACTGGGCGGCCCCAACGCAAAGACGCTGCGCTGGCCGCATCCTTCGATGGCGATGCTGTAGAGCTCACCCTGCCAGCTGGTTTCGATATCCAGTGAGGCCAGTTTCAGGGGCGGGCGATAACCCGGCAAGGTACGAATGCGTCCCTCCACCAGCACGCCGTGGCCATCGTCCACACCCTGGAAGGCCACGGGGGCATTGATGAAGCGCTCCATCAGGTAGCGTTCGGGCGGACGGATGTCGGCTTCGTAGACGCTGATGCCGGCGGCGATCAGAGCCTTCTCCATCTTCAGCAGCTTGCGGTACTGGCGCGCATAGAGACCCAGCACAGGACGCTGACTGAGATCCTTCAAATGCGCCAGCGTGCGCAGTTCCATATCGGGTTCGTTGACGATGTGTGCCCGCACCCGTTCGGCATGCTCCTGCGGCACGAAGGCTACCGCCATCTGCGGCGGCAGGCGCAGGCATTGCGGACCGTCGTCGGTGGCCAGCCACAGCTCGATCTCCACCCCGGCCGGCGTATCGCGCCAATGCCGGGACAGCAGGAAACCTGCGCGCTCGCCGGGGCGCAAGGCAGAAGAAGTCGTGGGAGTGGCTGCGTCGGTCACCGGCGGTTGCGGATACATGCGATGGAGACGGGATTCTACTTGGATGTGAGCATCCTTGCGCACCCATGGGGCAGAGCAATTGTGAAGAATCCCCAACACGCTTTTTCAGCTGCAAAGATTTTTAAAAAATTCCGTTTCTTCTCCACGTTTTGAGCCTTGGCAGGCGGTGCGATGCTGGCGCCCATCACGTTCCCGCAATACGGAGAGTCTCGCCATGAAATCCCTGCCCCTCGTCCTCCTGCTCGGCAGCGCCAGCCTGTTGGGTGCACTTGAACTCTCGCCGGCCCGCGCCGCCAGCTTCGATTGCAGCAAGGCCGGGTCGGCCAACGAGAAGACCATCTGCCGCGACCCCGAACTGTCGGCCCTGGATGACCAACTGGGCCGTACCTATCGGCGCGCCCGCCAGGCTGCCACCGATGTGCGCGCCTTCCGGACGGCCAGCGATGCGCAATGGCGCTGGCGCGAACAGAATTGCCGTGACCGCGACTGCCTGCTGGCCTGGTATCAGCGCCGCCAGGCCGAACTGCAGGCCCAGGCGGCGCCGGCTGCATCACCCGTGGCGCTGTCGGCCACGCCACCCAGGTCACCGGCCGGATCGCCCGCGCCCGCCCTGGCAGCCGTGCCGCCAGGCGCCACCACAAGTGCGCCGGCGGCGGCAGAAGCCCTGAGGCTGGGGCTGGACACGCGCCAGATCGAGCAACTGGCACCGCAAGGCAGCATGCCCTGGCCGCACTATGCGCGAGTCGAGCGCGGCCAGTATTTCTATCGCGATCCCCAGGCAGCCGAGACACAGCCGCTGGTGGCCGTGCGCTATTACGGCATGGAGAACGGGCAGTACATCCTCGAAGCCGTGCGCGGCCAGACCGTCTTGCGCTACACCTGCAGTGCCGATTGCCGCTACATCGCACAGCTGGCCCTGCCGGGCGACGTGGAAAAGGACACCGTCATCGTCAGCAATGACCGTGCTTCGCTGCCGGGACTGATCGTCAGCGATGCCGTCAACGGCCTGCTGGCACCGGTGCAGTCGCAATAGCAACAGCAGTAGCAACTGGCCACGGGCGACATGCGATTGCGCACTTGTCCTACACGCGATAGCGATGAGGGATGACAGGCGGGGCGGCACGGCACGGGCATACTGGGCAGCACCGAGCATGGTGCGCATGCTCCCCTTGCCCTGGCGAGAAGCTCATATGAAGAAAATCGAATTCGACGGTTACCTGCTGGTCTATCAGGCCGATGACAGCGAGGGCCGCTGGAAAGCTTCCTACGCGATCCTGAAGGATCGTGCAGAAATCAGCCGAGGCTCCCTGCCGCTGGCTGCCCACTCCGAAGACGAAGCCGTCGGCGAGATCCTGGCCGCCGCGCGTGACCATACCGCCAGCGCATTGCCTGCCTAGCCGCACGTCTTCGTCACGACGCTACACCACCACTTCACGCACACTGCGGCGATGGGCCAGCTCCATCAGCCGCCGCAATGCGTGGACCAGTTCGAAGCGGCTGCGTGAACGCCCCAGCGAGATCCGGATGTGCGGTCCAAGACCGGAACGCGAGCGCTGGGTAGCGACCTCGAAGCTGTCTTGAGCCACTACATTGAGCCCGGCCTCCCTGGCCTTGACCACGAAATCCTGTCCCTTCCAGCGCTCTGGCAAGGCTTTCCAGAGGTGGATGCCGCCGCTGTCGGCCAGGCTTGCATCACCGAGGGTGCGCAAGGCCAGCTCCCGGCGGGCCCAGGCTTCCTGGCGGATGCCCGCGGTCAGCGCGGCGGCGGTGCCGTCGTGTATCCATTGGGTCGAGAGTGCCGTGGTCAGCGGCGTGGACATCAGCACGAAGGAGCGCAGTGCCGCCAGCACCTCCTCCTGTGACTGTCCCTGGGGCGTGACCAGATAGGCGGTGCGCAGCCCAGGCAAGAGGCACTTGGCCAGTGTGGAGACATAGAACACGTGCCGGGGCGCATAGTGCGCCAGCGGCCTGGGCGCGTTGGCGGCAAAGCGCCAATAGGGATCATCCTCGATGATGCGCAAATCCATGCGCGTGGCCACGGCCGCGATCTCGGCACGGCGTGCAGCGGGCATGGTCTGGGTGGTCGGGTTCTGCAGGGTCGGGTTCAGGTACACCAGGCGGGCGCCATGCCTGCGCGCCATGGTAGTGAGCAGATCGGGACGCATGCCCTCGTGATCCACATCGACGGCGACCACGTTGCGCCCCAATTGCGCAGCGGCGGCCAGCAGGCCGGGATAGGTCAGCGGCTCGGCCAGGATGGTCTCGCCCGGCCGGGTCTGCGAGAGCAGCAAGGCGGCCAGTGCCGATTGCGCCCCCGGACAGGCCAGCACCCGACTCTCATCGAGCGCGCCCAGCATGTCCTGCAGCCACAGTGCCCCGGCCGCCCGGTCGGCACTGCTGCCGCCACCCAGGTGGTAGGTCATGAGCAGATCGATATCGCTGTGCATCAGCACCTGCGAGACCCCCTGGCGCAACAGGTCGTCCAGGTCGATGCCGGCCGGGGGTGGCGGAATGTTCATGGAGAGGTCGATCACCTGACTCAAATCCACCTTGGGCGCAGCCACGAAGCTGCCGGCCGCACCGCGCGCCTCCAGCAGATGGCGGCGGCGCGCCTCACCGTAGGCGCGGGTGACCGTGGTCAGATCGACCTGCAGGCGTTCGGCCAGCACCCGTTGCGGCGGCAGGCGGTCACCGGGCTTGAGGCGCTCCTCCGAGATGGCCTGCTCCATGAAGCCGACGATCTGCAGGTAACGCGGGCCACCTCCGGCCGTAAAGCGGGAAATCCAGTGCAGAGTATGCCCTGCGGCGTGTGGGGGTTCCGGTCTGGCCATGCGGCTCCTGGGATGAACGAGTGTGCCAGCAGGTCGTTCCTGCGGGGCGGTCGTCTAGTATGGATGTATGGACGTCAAAAATCCATACATCGTGACTTCCCTTTGTGCTAAGGCCTGGCACGCCGTGCCTGCCGCCTAAGCGGCCACGAAACCAACCCGTTCCATGGTGCCGATGTGCATGCTCAGCAGTTGCACGGCGCGGTCGGTCTTGCGATCGCGCAAGGCGTCGATGATGAGACGGTGATCGTGATCGGAGCGTGGCTGCCAGCCGCGCTTGAATCCGGTCGAGAACAGGTAGCGCGAATTGGTCAGCTGCAGTTGCTTGAGCACCGCCAGCAGGCGCGGCATGCCGCACTCGCTGGAGAGGATGTCATGAAACAGGTTGTTGGCCGCGTCCCATTCGATCAGGGAGGCCGCCTCGGCGCAAGCCTGCTGCGCCTGTTCCAGGCGGGCGATGTGCTCGGAACCGAACTTGCGGGCGCTGTGCCGCAGCGCCAGGATTTCCAGCGAGCCGCGCATCTCGGCATTTTCCTTCACGGCGGCCCGGTCCACCTGCGTTACGCGCACCCCGCGACGGGGCAAGGTGAGCACCAGTCCCTGTGCTTCCAGCTGGCGAAAAGCCTCCCTCACCGGCACGTGGCTGGACTGAAATTCCTGGGCTACATGGTCCTGCCGAAGCGCCGCCCCGCCTGCGATTTCACCTCGAATGATGCGTGTGCGCAGCACCTCGGCGATGCGTTCCACGGTGCTCGGATGCTCGGAATGATGCACCATATTTTTATAGATAATCTATTAAAAAAGAAATTGTTGAACGAATTTGAGCGAAGTTAGAATCCGCCGGAACGCAATTCTATGCCTTTTATCCACGGACCGGATTTTATCGATGAGCCAGTGCCCTTCCCCCACCGCCGCACCCGCCAGTGCGCCCCTGCGTTGGTACCGCGCGCCGACCACGGTCGACGGCGGCGCCATTGCGCAATTGTTCGAACTGCCTTTCCTGAACCTGCTGTACCGCGCACAGACCGTACACCGCGAGCACCACCGGCCCAATGAAGTCCAGTTGTCGAGCCTGCTGTCGATCAAGACCGGCGGCTGCGCCGAGGACTGCGGCTACTGCGCGCAGTCGGCCCATCACAAGGAGGCAGGCGTCCCGGCGGGCAAGTTGATGGACGTGGATGACGTGGTCCAGGCGGCCCGGGCTGCGCGCACCCAGGGCGCCACGCGCTTCTGCATGGGCGCGGCCTGGCGCAATCCGAAGCAGCGCGACATGGCCGCCCTCACCGAGATGGTCAGCCAGGTCCGCGCGCTGGGACTGGAAACCTGCATGACCCTGGGCATGCTGGAACAGACCCAGGCCGAGGCGCTCAAGCAGGCCGGGCTGGACTACTACAACCACAACCTCGACACCGCCCCGGATTTCTATGGCCAGGTCATCTCCACCCGCAGCTACCAGGATCGGCTGGACACCTTGCAGCGCGTGCAGGAAGCCGGTCTGAACGTGTGCTGCGGCGGCATCATCGGCATGGGCGAGACACGCGCCCAGCGTGCCGGCCTGATTGCCCAGCTGGCCAGCCTGCCGGTGCCGCCGCAATCGGTGCCGATCAACCACCTGGTCCCCATTGCCGGCACACCACTGCAGGATGTTGCGCCACTGGACGAATTCGAATTCGTGCGCACCGTGGCCGTGGCCCGCATCGCGCTGCCGCATGCGGTGATCCGCCTGTCGGCCGGTCGCGAGAGCATGAGCGAGGCGACCCAGGCCTGGTGTTTTGCCGCCGGTGCCAATTCCATCTTCCTGGGGGCCAAGTTGCTGACCACCGCCAATGCACCGGTCTCGGCCGACCTTGATCTGCTGCAACGCCTGGGACTGCAGGCGGCCGCTGCCTCCGCCGGATGAGCCTGCATTGGAGCAGCGCCCATTGCGGCGGGGCCTGGGTCATCACCGGTTACGAGGAAGTGGCTTGGGCATTGCGCGATCCGCGCTTCTCGGCGCGGCGCGCGGCACGCTGGATCAACAGTACCCGGGGCGAGAACGCCGGGCAAAAGCAGGACCCGCAGCGGCAGCAGTTCAAGCGCCTGTTCTCGCGCTCCCTGCTGTTCCTCGACGCACGCGCTCATCGACGCCTGCGCGGCGTGCTCACTCCTTGGTTCAAGCCGGGCGACCTGCTGGCCCGGCGCGCCAGCATCACTGCACTGGCGCATCGACTGATCGACGACATCGTGGCCGATCCGCAGGCAGCGAGTGGATTCGATTTCATCGCGCGCTTCGCACGCCCCTTGCCCGCACTGGTGATTGCCCGACTGATGGGCTTGCCGGAGCGTGTGCCGACGCAATTCATCGATTGGGCCGCCGATCTGGCCGCCTTCATCGGCAGTCCCACGCCCGAGGCGAGCCAGACCGGGGCCGCGCAGCAGGCCATGCAGAATCTCTGTGAATTCTTCGGACAAACACTGGCACACCCCGCCGAGCTGCCGCCGGACAGTCTGCTGCGCGGGCTGCTGCTAGCCCATGCGGACGGGCAACTGAACCGCAACGAACTGCTGGCGCAATGCTGCACCCTGTTCATGGCCGGCTATGAAACCACCCGCAACCTGCTGGGCAATGGCTTGCTGGCCCTGCTGCAGCATCCGCAGCAATGGGCGGCGCTCCAGGCAAGTCAAGCAGATGCCGCTGCCCTGCGCCTGGCCGTGCGCGAGATGCTGCGCCATGACAGTCCGGTGCAATACACCGGCCGCCGCCTGCTGCAGGACCTCACCCTGGCGGGTCAGACGCTGCGGCGCGGGCAACTGGCCATCCTGCACATCGGCCAGGCCAATCGCGATGCACGGCGCTTCCGCGACCCGCAGCGCTTCGATATCCGGCGCGATGAAGGCATGCACCTGTGCTTCGGTCAGGGACCGCACGTCTGTCTGGGTGCCGCCCTCACGCAACTGGAAGCGGAGATTGCCTTCACTGCACTGATGCAGCGCCTGCCCACCCTGACCCTGGCTCAGGCCGCGCCGGTCTGGCAAGACAAGGCCGCCTATCGGGCGCTGGATCGCTTGTCTGTTTGTTTCTGAAAGGTCCTCCATGCAAGATTTCACCTCGGCGCTGGACGCCCTCGCCGACCAGGGCCTGCTGCGCACGCGGCGCGTGGTCGATGGTCCGCAGGGCGCGCTGTTGCAGGTCGATGGACGCGCTGAGCTGTCCTTCTGCAGCAATGATTACCTGGGCCTGGCCAATCATCCCGCGCTGCTGGCCGCCGCTACCCAGGCCCTGCAACGCTACGGCCTGGGTGCGGCGGCCTCGCCGCTGATCAGCGGCCACAGTCTTGCCCATGAGGTGCTGGAAAGCGAACTGGCCGACTTCGTCGGCATGCCCTCGGCACTGCTCTTCGCCAATGGCTACATGGCCAATCTCGGTGTCACCCCGGCGCTGGTCGGCCAGGGCGATACGGTGATCGTGGACCGCCTGGCACACGCCTCGCTGATCGATGGGGCGCGCTTGTCCGGGGCCAGCCTGAAGGTGTTTCCCCACAACGACGTGGAGCGCCTGGAGCAGGTGCTGGCGCGCTGCACGGCGGGACGCAAGCTGGTGCTGACCGATGCCGTCTTCAGCATGGATGGCGACCTCGCACCGCTGGCCGAACTGGCGGCCGTCTGTGGCCGCCACGCGGCCTGGTTGCTGGTCGATGATGCCCACGGCCTGGGTGTGCTGGGGCCGCAGGGGCGCGGCAGCCTGGCCCTGGCCGGCGTCCACGCGCCGCACGTATTGACCATGGGGACCCTGGGCAAGGCCGCCGGTGTGGCCGGCGCCTTCGTCGCAGGTGAAGCCGGGGTGCTTGCATGGATTTTGCAGCGCGCCCGTACCTACATGTTCAGCACCGCCCATCCGCCCGCGCTGGCGGCGGCCACCTCGGCCAGCCTGCGCCTGATTGCACAGGATGAATGGCGCCGCCAGCGACTGCAGGAACTGGCCGCGCAACTGCGCAGCGGCCTGGCCGGTCTGCCCTGGACGCTGTTGCCCTCCGCTACGGCGATACAACCGCTGATCATCGGAGACAACGCAGCGGCCCGCGCCATGTCGAGCGCACTGCGCGCGCAGGGGATCTGGGTCCCGGCGATCTGTCCCCCCACGGTACCCAAGGGAACGGCACGTCTGCGCATCAGCCTGTCGGCCCTCCATACATCGGCCGACGTCGCACGTCTGGTAACGGCGCTGACCGCCCTGGCCTGAGGAGAGACAACACATGCAGCACACCAGCCCCCTGGCCGCGCGCAGCCTGCGCAGCGTCTGGCATCCGTGTACCCAGATGCGCCGGCATGAAGAGGTCCCGCCCATTGCGCTGGCTCGTGGCCACGGGCCGTGGCTCTTCGACACGGACGGTCGGCGCTATCTGGATGCGATCAGTTCGTGGTGGGTCAATCTGTTCGGACATACCAACGCCTACATCAACGCTGCCCTGATCGACCAGTTGGGCCAGCTGGAACATGCCATGCTGGCGGGCTTTACGCATGAGCCCGTGGTGCAGCTGTCGGAACGGCTGGCCGCGCTGACCGGTCAGGCGCTGGGCCACTGTTTTTACGCCTCGGATGGTGCCTCGGCAGTGGAGATCGCCCTGAAGATGAGCGTGCATGCCTGGCGCAATGCCGGGCATGCCGACAAGAATGAATTCATCTGCCTGGCCGGCAGCTACCACGGCGAAACCGTGGGCGCGCTGGGCGTGACCGACCTCCCCTTGTTCCGTACCGCCTATGAGGCCTTGCTGCGCCCGGCCCATCTCGCCGCCTCCCCCGATGCACGGCAGGCGGCGCCTGGCGAAAGTGCCGCCGATGTCAGCCGTCGTGCCCTGGCTGATGTGCAAAGGCTGCTGCAGGAACGCCGCGGACGCATCGCTGCCGTCATCGTCGAACCGCTGGTGCAATGCGCGGCAGGCATGGTCATGTATGACCCGGACTACCTGCGCGGGCTGCGCGCCTTGTGCGATGCCCACGGCGCACACCTGATCGCCGACGAGATCGCGGTGGGCTGCGGCCGCACCGGCAGCTTCTTCGCCTGCGAGCAGGCCGGTGTGTGGCCGGACCTGCTGTGCCTGTCCAAGGGCATCAGCGGCGGCTACCTGCCACTGTCGCTGGTGATGGCCAGCGATGCGATCTACGCGGCCTTCTACGATCACGACGTGCGGCGCGGCTTCCTGCATTCGCACTCCTATACCGGCAATGCGCTGGCCTGTCGTGCGGCGCTGGCGACGCTGGACCTCTTTGCGCAGGAGCGGGTGCTGGAACGCAATGCCCGCTTCGCACCGGTGCTGGCGCGCGCGCTGCAACCGCTGGCGCAGGATGCACGGGTGCGGCATGTACGCCAGCGCGGCATGATCTGGGCCTGTGATGCCGTCATCGGGGAGGCCGACCTGGCTGCGCGCTTCTCACGCTGTCTCGCTGAAGAAGCCGCGCAACGTGAACTGCTGGTGCGTCCGATCGGCACGACCCTCTATGTGATGCCGCCCTACATTCTGGACGAGGCGCAGGCGCAGTGGCTGGGCCAACGCCTGCATGCGGCGTTCGATGCCGCGATGAAGCAGCAGGCACGCCCATGACGGGCCGCAGCTATTTCGTTACCGGCACCGATACCGGCGTGGGCAAGACCCGGGTGGCGGCGGCGCTGATCCATCTGCAGGCGGCACGGGGCTTGCGCGCAGCAGGCATGAAGCCGGTTGCCTCAGGGGCATTCCTGCAGGAAGGTCTCTGGTGCAATGAAGATGTGCAGGCCTTGCAGGCGGCGTCCAATGTGCTTTTGCCCGACTCACTGGTGAATCCCTACCTGCTGCGGCAGGCCACGGCACCGCACATCGCCGCCGCTGAAGAAGGCGTGCAGATCGGGCTGGAACACCTTGTACGGTGTCATGCGCAATTGCAGCGGGCCTGCGATGTGTTGATCGTGGAGGGTGCGGGCGGCTTCATGGTGCCACTCAATGCGGATTTCACCAGCGCCGACCTGGTGACCCGGCTGCGACTGCCGGTAGTGCTGGTGGTGGGCATCCGCCTGGGCTGCATCAACCATGCCCTGCTCAGCGCACTGACGATACGATCCTGTGGCCTGCACCTGGCTGGCTGGGTCGCCAACCACATCGATGCGAGCGAAGATCGGGCCGAGGCCATGGTAGACAGTCTGGTGCAGCGCCTGCAGGCACCGCTGCTGGGGCGATTGCCGTGGTCACCGGCAATGACGGCAGCGCAAGCAGCCGCCTGCCTTACTTGGCCAGATCCAGCCTGAGCCCATTGGAGGCGCCGCTGCGCACCGCCGTGACATGCTTGTCGTAGATGGTGCGGTAGCTCGCCAGGCCCAGTTCGGCCATGGCGTTGGACAGTTCCACCAGTTCGCTGACGGCTTCCTCGGAATAGATGGCGTCGACCTCGTTGGCATCGAGCCGGTGCACAACTGCATGGGATGACTCCCCTTCGTGTGAGGGCACGTGTACGGACGACTTGTTATTCTTTTTTTCAGCTCACGCCAGTGGCGCCATCCAAGACTATGCGGATCTTGCGGGCCAGCTCATCATGGCGGTATGGCTTGTCGATGACGGGAAACTCGCCGTCGGCCCCATGCCGCTCTATCGATTCACTGGCGTAACCGGTAGTTAATAATATTTTGATGGAAGGTACCATGCGCCGGGCTTCTCGCGCCAGCACCACGCCATTCATGCTGCCCGGCATGATGAGATCGGTGAACAGCAGATCCACCTTGGGCTCGGCGCGCAACACCTGCAGCGCTTCCGTAGGGGAATTGACCATCGTCACGCGGTAACCCAGGCTCTCCAGCATGGCCTGAGCCAGTTCGGCGACTTCGATTCTGTCGTCCACCACCAGGACGTGCTCGTGCCCTCCCTGGGTGTGCGTACGATTGTCATACTCAAATGCCCCGCCGACCTGGTCCTGCGTGGCCGGGAAGTAGATCGATACCGTCGTGCCGCTCTGCACGCTCGATGAAATCCGCACCGAGCCGCCGGATTGCTTGACGAATCCATACACCATCGACAGGCCCAGGCCAGTGCCCTTGCCTTCCTCCTTGGTGGTGAAGAAGGGGTCCATCACCCGCGGCAGGATGTCGGCCGGGATGCCGGGACCGTTGTCGGTGACCGCGATACAGACATAGAGACCGGGTTTGACGCCGAGCTGGATCGCACGATCTTCGGAAGTGAGGTCTTCATTGCTTGTATGGATGCGTACCGTTCCCTTGCCGGACATCGCATCGCGCGCATTGATGAGCACGTTGAGCAGGGCCACTTCCATCTGGGTGGGGTCGAGGCGGCAATTCCAGAGACCCGGGGTCAGCTGGGTCCGTACCACGATGTCACCGCCCAGGGTTCGCTGCACCAGGTCGGTAAAGCCTTCCGTGAGGGAATTGAGGTTGATGGTGCGGCCCTCCAACCTCTGCTTGCGGGCGAAGGCCAGCAGTTGCTGGGTCAGCATGGCGGCCTTGCCGGAGGCCTTGCGGATGCTGTCGGCGCTGCGCGAGACCCGGCTCAGGTCAGGTGTATCGCTGCGCAGGGCCAGGTTGATGATGTCCAGGTAACCGCTGATGACCTGCAGCAGGTTGTTGAAGTCGTGCGCAATACCGCCGGTCAGCTGGCCCAGCGCCTCCATCTTGCGCGCCTGGCCCAGCGCCTGTTCGGCATCGCGGCGGCGGCTGATGTCCAGTTGGGAGCTGAAGAAATACTTCAGCTCGCCGCGCTGATCATAGACCGGTGAAATGAACAGGGCATTCCAGAAAGTCGAGCCGTTCTTGCGGTAGTTCAACAGTTCGGTGGCCATCTCGCGTCGCTCGGCCACCGCCTGGCGGACCTGGGCCACCACCGAACGGTCGGTCTCCGGTCCTTGCAGGAAGCGGCAGTTCTTGCCCACCACTTCGGCACGGCTGTAGCCGGTCATGTTCATGAAGGCATTGTTGACGAAGATGATGGGGTTGTCCGGCTTGTTGGGGTCGGACACGATCATGGGCATGCGCGTCATTTCGACGGCGGCAAAGAAGATATCGTTGGCGTCATCGCCTACCGCGACCTTGGCGTGGTCGTTGCGTATTCCAGCATCATTGAAGTCGTCGGCAGGCCAATGCACCGTGGGGTGCCTGGCGATGTTGGGCATTGTATTTTTCTCCGTTGGGCTGGGCTCGATTGCAGTGAGGAAACAGGAAACGAGCAGCGTTCAGGAGTTTGGACACGGGCCACCTCAACGGTTCCCCGCGATTTGCAACAAGGATGGACATGCGTTGTTACATCTTGCAGGCCCTCCCCTACGGGCCTTGCCACAGGCCACTTTGGCACGGATGAGCTTGCCGCCATCGGGCGTTTTCCTACACCAACAAGCGGCCTTGATCCAGCACGCAGCTGCGGTCGCTGACCATGTTTGCGAAGTGCGTATTCTGTTCGCACAACAGGATGGAGAGGCCGCGCTGCTTCAGGTCGAGGATCATCCTGGCCATCTGCTCGACGACGACCGGGGCCACCCCTTCGGACGGTTCGTCCAGCAACAGCAGTTGGGGATTGCCCATCAGCGTGCGCGCGATGGTCAGCATCTGTTGCTCGCCGCCGCTCATGCGCCCACCGGGGCGATGCGGCATGGCGGCCAGGTTGGGAAACAGTGCCAGCAGCGCCTGCACGGTCCAGTTGGGCACGCCCTGGCGCGGGGGCTGGCGGCCGGTTTCCAGGTTCTGCAGGACGCTCAGTTCGGTGAAGATGCGCCTGTCCTCGGGTACGAAACCCAGTCCCAGGCGTGCGCGCTGGTAGGGGGCCAGACGGGTGATGTCACGTCCGTCCAGCATGACCCGGCCCTGCGTGCCTTGCAGCAGTCCCATCAACGCCTTCAGCGTGGTGGATTTGCCCGCGCCATTGGGACCGGTGAGCGCGAGCACCTCGCCCCGCCCCACCTCCAGGGAAAGATCGAAGAGGATGTGCGCCTGTCCGTAGAACGCATGCAGGCCCTCCACTCTCAGCAGAGGCGCGCTCATGCGGCACTCCCGAAACTGGCGCCGGAACCGAAATAGACGTCGCGCACGCGGGCATCCTGGCGGACTGCTTCGGGCTCGCCCTGGGCGATCAGCTGACCACGCGCCAATACGATGATGCGGTCGGCGAAGGCGAAGACCACATCCATGCTGTGCTCGGTAAAGAGCACCGACAAGCCGCGCTCGCTGACCAGGCGGCGCGTCAGCGCCATCAGTTCCTGACGCTCGCGCGGGGCCATGCCGGCGGTCGGCTCATCCATCAACAGCAGGCGCGGCGCATTGGACAGGGCCATGGCCAGCTCAAGCCGCTTGATGTCGCCATAGGCCAGCACAGCACAGGCCCGCCCGGCCTGGTCGGCCATGCCGACCTGCTCCAGCAGCTGCATGGCTTCCTGGCGCAGGCAGGCGGTCGCCGGACGCCATAACTGCCACAGCCGACGGTGATGCGAGAGCAAGGCCGCCTGGACGTTCTCCAGTACCGTGAGCGAAGCGAAAGCCGCCGACACCTGGAAGGTACGCCCCACGCCGCGCGCCCAGATGCGGCGCGGATCCAGACCGGCGATATCGGCACCATCGAGCAGTACGCGCCCGCCATCGGGCCGCAACTGGCCGTTGATGACATTGAAGCAGGTGGACTTGCCGGCGCCGTTCGGGCCGATCAGTGCCAGCATCTGGCCGGCCGGCAGCGTGAAGGACAGGTCATCGAGCGCGGCAACGCCGCCAAAGGATTTGCGCAGGCCGTCGATTTGCAGCAGGCTCATGTGCCCTCCTCCCTGACCGGCCGGCGCAGGCGCTGCCAGGCCCCGGCGATACCGTCCGGGAACAGCAACACCAGCAACAGAATCACGCCCCCCAGCAAGGCACGCCAGTAATCGGTCTCGCGCGCCACCAGATCCTGCAGCCAGGTGAACAGGGCCGCCCCCAGCACCGGGCCAAGCAGGCTCTGTACGCCGCCCAGCAAGACCATCACCAGACCATCGACCGAGCGTCCGACACTGGACACTTCGGGCGAGATGCTGCCCTTGGAAAAAGCGAACAATACCCCGGCCAGCCCGCAGAACAGCCCGGCGACGGCAAAGCCACCCCACTGCAGGCTGCGTACGTCCATGCCCAGTGATTCGGCGCGCACGGCAGCATCGCGTGCGGCACGCAGGGCCAGGCCGAATGGCGCGTGGATCGCGCGCCGTAACAGGTAGACACCCAGCGCCGCACACCCCAGGGCCAGATAGTAGTAGGCCAGCGGCGAGGCCAGCGCTGCACTGGGCCGTATGCCGACCAGCCCGTTGCTGCCGCCGGTCAGGTCGTCCCACTGGAAGATGGCGGCCCAGACGATCTGCGCGAAGGCCAGCGTGAGCATGGCCAGATAGACACCCGACAGGCGCACGCAGAACCAGCCGAACAGCAGCGCCCCGGCCATTGCCGTGAGCGCCCCCGTGAGCATGGCCAGCGGCATCGGCCATTGCAGCTTGAGCGTGACCAGTGCGGCAGCGTAGGCGCCCAGTCCGAAATAGGCGGCATGACCGAAGGACACCATGCCACCCGGCCCCATCAGGAAATGCAGACTGGCTGCGAAGAGGACGGCGATGAGGATTTCCACCATCAGCACCGGCAGATAGGGGAAGCGCGCAGCCAGCAGCGGCAGTGCCAGCAAGAGCAGTAGCGCGGCCCATCCCGCCAGGCGCGCCTGGCGGCCTGATGCGCGCAGCGGCGCATCATGTCCGGCGCCATTGCGCACCAGCGCCAAAGGCTTGCCGAACAGGCCCCACGGGCGCATCACCAGGATCGCCGCCATGACCAGGAATTCCACCACCAGCGTGAGTCGCGAGAGCGAGACTTCCAGTCCGAACAAGGAGACATTGCCCAGCGCAATGCAGAGCGCCTTGACTTCGGCGATCAGCAAGGCGGCGGCGAACGCGCCTCCAAGCGAGCCCATGCCGCCGACTACCACCACCACGAAGGCGTTGCCGATGGTGTCCAGATCCAGCGCCAGGTTGGCCGGCATGCGCGGCCCTTGCAGCGCGCCACCCAGCCCCGCCAGGAAGCAGCCCAAGGCGAACACGGCGGTAAACAACCAGGCCTGGTTCACCCCCAGCGCGCCCAGCATCTCGCGGTCCTGCGTGGCAGCACGGATGAGCGTGCCCCAGCGCGTACGATTGAGCAGCAGCCACAAGAGGGCGAACACCAGCGGGCCGATGACGATGAGCAGCAGGTCATATTGCGGCAGCCTGCGTCCCAGCAGATGCACGGCCCCCGAGAGGCCCGGTGCGCGCGGGCCGAAGAGGTCTTCCGGACCCCATAGCCAGAGCGCCGCATCCTTGATGATGAGTACCAGGGCAAAGGTGGCCAGCAGCTGGAACAGTTCCGGCGCGCGATAGATGCGGCGCAGGATCAGCACTTCCACCAGCGCCCCAAGCGCAGCCACCACCAGCGCAGCCAGCAGCAGCGCCCCCCAGAAACCAGGCGCACTGCTGCCCAGCCGGTCCACCAGGCTGTAGGCCACATACAGCCCCAGCATGTAGAAGGAGCCGTGGGCAAAATTGACGATGCGCGTCACGCCGAAGATCAGCGACAGCCCCGCCGCCACCAGAAACATCGCGCAGGCATCGGCCAGGCCGTTGAGCAGCTGGACGGTGAGACTGGCAAGCGTCATGAGCGCATGGCCTCAGCGTGGGCAGGATACGAAGGCGGACACGATTGCTGCGCGGATCAGTCGGCCGGACGCAGCTTCTTGACCTCGGCATCGGGCAACTGCAGGCTGGCGCCGTCGACATAGCTGAAGCTGGTCATGATGCCCTTGCCGTCCTTGATGCCGGTGCGGCCGACGAAGGCGCCCAGGGTGGACTGGTGGTCCTGCGGACGATAGACGATGGAGGCGACCGGTGTGTCCACCTTGAGGCCCGAGAAGGCTGCGGAGAGCTTGTCGGCATCGGTACTGCCGGCCTTCCTGATGCCGGCGGCGATGGACATCAGGGCGCTGTAGCCGACCAGCGACCCGTTGCGGGGGTAGTCGTTGTATTTCTTGCGGTAGGCCTCGACGAACTTCTTGTGTTCGGGTGTGTTGATGGCGTACCAGGGATAGCCGGTGACGATCCAGTTCTGCGGCGCTTCGCCCTTGAGCGGATCGAGGTATTCCGGCTCGCCGGTCAGCAGCGACACCACGTCCACCTTCTCGAACAGGCCGCGCGTGTTGCCTTCCCGGACGAACTTGCCCAGATCAGCCGCGAACAGCGCATTGAAGATGGCATCCGGCTTGGCATCGGCCAGTGCCTGGGTGACCGCGCCGGCATCGATCTTGCCCAGCGGCGTGGCCTGTTCGGCTACGAATTCCACATCCGGCTGGGCCTGCTTCATCAGGGTCTTGAAGCTGGCCACGGCGGACTGCCCGTACTCATAGTTGGGATAGACGATGGCCCAGCGCTTCTTCTTCAGCTTGGCCGCCTCCTTGACCACCGAGGCCACCAGCATGTACGTCGAGGGACGCAGGCGGTAGGTGTACTTGTTGCCGTTCTGCCAGACGATCTTGTCGGTCAGTGGTTCGGCGGCGAGGAAGAACACCTTGTGCTGCCTGGCGTAATCGGTCAGGGCCAGGCCGGTATTGGAGAGAAAACCGCCGAACAGCAGCGCCACGCGCTCGCGCGCCATCAGCTCTTCGGCCACGCGTACCGAGTCACCGGGGTTGCCGTTGTCGTCGCGGGCGATCACTTCCAGCTTCTTGCCCAGCACGCCGCCGGCGGCATTGACTTCATCGAGGGCCATCTCCCAGCCCCGGCGGTACGGCTCCAGGAAGGCCGGTTGGGCCTTGTAGCTGTTGATCTCGCCGATCTTGATGGTGTCCTCGGCCCGGGCAGTGCCGGCAGAAAGATTCACGATGGCTGCGGTGCAGGCCCACAGCAGGCCGCGCTGGAAGTTGAAATGGTTCACGTCATTTCCCTCTGATGAAAGTGCCCGGCCCGCTTCACCGCGCGGGGCGGGCGTAATGATAACCGCTGCCGACGGCATGTGCAGATTACTTCACACGCTGTTTTTCCAGCTTGCGCGCCAGGGTACGGCGGTGCATACCGAGGCGGCGCGCGGTTTCGGAGATGTTGAAATCGGTTTCCACCAGTACCTCGTGGATGCGTTCCCATTCCAGGGTCTTGATGGAGGTGGCGCGCGCCGGCAGTTCGAGCTCGGAAGCACCGGCCACGTGGCCGAAGGCGGCTTCGATGTCGTCGGTATTGGAGGGCTTGGCCAGGTATTGGCAGGCGCCCAGCTTGATGGCTTCCACCGCCGTGGTGATGCTGGCGAAGCCGGTCAGGACCACGATGAGCATGTTTTCGTCGTGGGTGTGCAGCATCTGCACGCAGGCCAGGCCCGAGGCATTGCCGCCCAGTTTGAGGTCGACCACGGCATAGCCGGGCTTGTGTTCTTTCAGGTGGAGGGCCGCTTCCTCCTGGCTGGCGGCCAGCAGGACGGTGTAGCCGCGACGTTCGAAGGAGCGTCCCAAGGTGCGTGCGAAGGCGGCGTCGTCCTCGATGATCAGCAGCAGGCGATCAGCCGACATGGTCATTCCCTATTTTTCTACTTTGCCAAAGCCGGTATTGTAAGGCGAGACGGCACCGGACATGGCCGGCTCCTGAAGAAAAAGGAAATGATCACGGTCAAAGCCGCTTCAGAGGCGGCTTGCGGCAGCTCAAGCGCCGGTCGGATAGTCCGGCGCTTCGCTGGCGGGACCAGCCTGCTCCAGCGGTTCGAGGCTGATGGCCGACAGGGGCAGCTCCAGCGTCACGCGCGCGCCGCCGGCGGAACGGTTGCTGGCCCAAACGCGACCGCCCAGCTTGCGCGCAACGTTGACCACGAAGAACAGGCCCAGGCCGCGTCCAGGCTTGCCTTTGGTGGACTGGTAGGGCTTGCCGATCTGATTGATCATCCAGTCGGGGAAACCGGGACCGCGATCGCTCACTTCCATGAGCAGCAGATCGCCTTCGCGCCGCACTTCCAGGGCCAGCCATTGCGGCGAGACCTCGAAGGCGTTGTCCAGCACATTGCCCAGCATCTGCTTGATGGCCGAGTCGAAGGCCACCGGCACATCCTGCCCGATCTGGTTGCGGTATTCGAAGATCTCGACGGGACGGGTCTTGCGCCAGTCCTCGGCCACGCTGTCGAGGAAAGTATTGATCGTGGTCTTGATGGAGGATTCGCCCCGCGCCTCACCAGCAGACAACAGCACGCCGCTGACGATGGACTTGCAGCGCTGCAGCTGCGCTTCCATCTCGGCGATGTCGTCAAGCATGTCGGCGCGCTGGCTGATCTCGGGCATGCGTTTCCAGTCGCCCAGGATCACCGAGACGGTCGCCAGGGGCGTACCGAGCTCATGCGCAGCGCCCGAGGCCAGCAGGCCCATGCGCACGATGTGGTCTTCCTCGGCGGCGCGCTGGCGCAGGTCGGCCAGCAAGGCGTCACCGGCGCGCAGGTTGCTGCTGATGCGGGTGATGAAGAAGACCATCAATCCGGCATTGAGCAGGAAGCAGATCAGCGTTCCTTCGACGTACAGGCTCAGGAGGCCGGCGTTATGGTCCGGCGGCAGCGGCAGTGGTTCGGAAAACAGCGCCAGCCCGGCCAGGCAGAGCATGGTCACGCCGACGATGGCCCAGCTCGACCAGGGCTTGAGCAGCACCGCCGAGAGGATGATCTGCATCAGATACAGGAAGGCGAAGGGATTGGTGATGCCGCCACTGAGATAGAGCTGGAAGGTCAGTACGGCTACATCCACCAGCAAGGCCAGAAACAGTTCAGCATTGGTGGCGATGCGCCGCTCGTGCCAGCGCAGGTGGCTGGCGATATTGAAGGCGATCAGGCAGGACAGCACCTCCAGCATGTGCGGCAGCGGCAGGTGCAGGTCGAATACCAGCACCACGAAGGCGATGGTGGACACCTGCCCCAGCACCGCCAGCCAGCGCAGCTGGATCAGCAGCAGCATGTTCTGGTGGCCGGCCGGGTTCTGCTCGCCCTGGCGCAGACGCTGCCAGCGCTCGCGCAGCGTCTTGCGCTTGGCGACGGTGTCGGAGGCGGTCATGACTCAGTGCCCGGTTTGCGCATCCAGAATGCGCTGGCGCCAGCGGCGCTCGTCGCGGATCACCCAGTAGCCTGCAGCCAGCGACATGAGAGCCAGGGCATACCAGGTCAGGGCGTAGACCAGGTGGCTGTTGTGGAAGGCAATCACCGTCAGTCCACCGACCGGTTTCTGTGCATCCGGCGCCACGGCGGCATTGGCTTGCGCGGAAGCCTTGTCAGCATCGACGAAGTAAGGGGCCACCTGCGCCAGCGACAGGCCACGCGCTTGCGCAATTGCCTTCACATCGCGTGAATACCAGCGATTCTGCGCGGCGTCATTGCTGCGCAGGAAGCCGCCGCCCTGCTCGCTCATGCGCAAGAGCCCGGTCACTTCGTTCATTTGTCCCGCAGGCGCATCGGTCAGCTGCATTTCCGCCAGCTTGAGCGGCGAGACCGCTACGAAACCGCGATTGATCAGCACCACGCTGCCATCGGCCATCTGCAAGGGGGTGAGCAGCCAGGCGCCGCTGCCCAGGTCAGTACTGGCCTGCACGGCGACTGTCTTGCTGTACAGATAGCGGCCCGCGAGAACCACGCGTTTGTACTCGTCGCGTTCGGCGTTCACGCTCGGCCACTCCTGCGGACCAGGCGGCGGCGCCGGTGCGGCGTGGACGCGGGCATCGACCTTGGCGATCAGGTCCAGCTTCCATTGCAGGCGATAGACCTGCCAGGTTCCCAGCGCAGCGAAGACCAGAAAGAAAAATCCCGCCAAAAGCGTCAGCAGCAGCAAGCTGGCCTTTGTGCGGGATACCGGGGCGGCTTGCACCGCCCCGCTTTCTTTGCCTTGCGTCACGCCATCGGTTGGCGTCGGGCTCATTTCGATTGGGCTGCGCCGTGCTGCATGTCCTGCATGCCCGGCATACCTTGCATCGATTGCGGCACCGTTTCGGTGGGCATGTTTTCAGGCGACATGGTCGGCATCATGTTGTGGTTCAGGTGATACATGACCCACAGCGAACCGGACAGCGCGATGACCACGATGACGACGGTGAAGATCATCGCCAGCATGTTCCAGCCACCTTCGGACTTGCCGTTCATGTGCAGGAAGTACTTGATGTGCACCACGATCTGCACGGCCGCGAAGGCCAGCAGCACGATGCCCAGGGTCGACGAGCTGGAAATGGTCTTGTTCATCACCATCCAGAACGGGATCGCGGTCAGGATCACGGCCAGCACGAAGCCGGTGACGTAATCCTTCATCGTGCCGTGGGCGGCGTGGTCGCCATGACCGTGGCCGTGGCCATGGTCGTCATGCTGGCCCATCGGACGGGCCGGGTGTTCTTGGTGGCCGCGGCTCATGGCAGGACTCCCATCAGATAGACAAAGGTGAAGACGCCGATCCAGACCACGTCCAGGAAGTGCCAGAACATCGACAGGCACATCAGGCGGCGACCGTTGGCTTCGGTCAGGCCATGCTTGTTGATCTGGAACAGCAGCACGATCAGCCAGATGATGCCGAAGGTGACGTGCAGACCGTGGGTACCGACCAGCGCGAAGAACGAGGTCAGGAAGCCGCTGCGGGACGGGCCGGCGCCTTCGTGGATCAGGTGCAGGAACTCATACAGTTCGAAGTAGATGAAGCCCGCACCCAACAGACCCGTGATGACCAGCCAGATGATGGTGTTCTGCTGCTTCTTGGCCTGCATGGCCAGCATGGCGAAACCGTAGGTGATCGACGACAGCAGCAGCAGCGCAGTGTTGAGCGCCACCAGCGGCAGGTCGAACAGCTCGGCGCCGGTCGGACCGCCTGCATAGTTGCGGCCGAGCACTGCGTAGCACGCAAACAGGCAGGCGAAGATCAGGCAATCGCTCATCAGGTAGATCCAGAAGCCCAGCAGGGTGCCGTTCTCCGGATGATGATGGCGGACGAAGTAGCGCGAGCTTGGCGTCGCGTCGGCCGTGTGGTTGATTGCTTCAGACATGGCTATTCAACAGACGAGTGCGCTCTGCTTCGACACGGACGACTTCGTCGGCCGGGATGTAGTAGTCGCGGTTGTAATTAAAGGTGTGGATGATGGTGGCAGCGATCAGTGCAACGAAGATCGCCACGGCCGGCAGCCACATGTGCCAGATCAGGGTGAAACCGAGTACGGCCGACAGTGCAGCGATGATGAAGCCGGCACCGGTGTTCTTGGGCATGTGGATTTCCACGAAGTCACCCAGCGGACGCTGATACTGGTTCTTCTTCATGTCAGCCCAGGCGTCGTTGTCATGCACGACCGGGGTGAAGGCGAAGTTGTAGGCCGGCGGCGGCGACGAGGTCGACCATTCCAGGGTACGGCCATTCCACGGGTCGCCGGTCACATCGGCCAGCTTCTTGCGGTCGCGGATGGAGACGGCGATCTGGATGATGAAGGAACCGATGCCCAGGGCGATCAGGCCGGCACCCAGTGCAGCGACCACGAACCAGATCTGCAGCGACGGATCGTCGAAGTGACTCATGCGGCGGGTCACACCCATCAGGCCCAGCACGTACAGCGGCATGAAGGCAAGGTAGAAGCCGACCAGCCAGAACCAGAACGAGCACTTGCCCCAGAACTCATTGAGCTTGAAGCCGAAGGCCTTCGGGAACCAGAAGTTGATGCCGGCAAACATGCCGAACACCACGCCGCCAATGATGACGTTGTGGAAGTGGGCGATCAGGAACAGCGAGTTGTGCAGCACGAAGTCAGCCGGGGGAACGGCCAGCAGCACGCCGGTCATGCCGCCGATGACGAAGGTGACCATGAAACCAATGGTCCACAGCATCGGCACTTCGAAGCGGATACGGCCACGGTACATCGTGAAGAGCCAGTTGAAGATCTTGGCACCGGTCGGGATCGAGATGATCATCGTGGTGATGCCGAAGAACGAGTTCACGCTGGCGCCCGAACCCATGGTGAAGAAGTGGTGCAGCCACACCAGGTAGGACAGGATGGTGATCACCACCGTCGCGTACACCATCGAGGTGTAGCCGAACAGGCGCTTGCCGCTGAAGGTCGAGACGATTTCCGAGAACACGCCGAAGGCCGGCAGGATCAGGATGTAGACCTCAGGGTGGCCCCAGATCCAGATCAGGTTCACGTACATCATGGCGTTGCCGCCCATGTCGTTGGTGAAGAAGTTGGTGCCGAAGACGCGGTCCAGGGACAGCATGGCCAGCACGGCGGTCAGCACCGGGAAGGCCGCCACGATCAGGACGTTGGTGCACAGCGAGGTCCAGGTGAAGACCGGCATCTTCATCATGTTCATGCCAGGGGCGCGCATCTTGACGATGGTCACCACCAGGTTGATGCCGGAAAGCAGTGTCCCTACCCCGGCCACCTGCAAGGCCCAGATGTAGTAGTCCACCCCCACGTCGGGGCTGTAGAGGATGCCCGACAGCGGCGGGTAGGCCAGCCAGCCGGTGCGGGCGAACTCGCCCACGAACAGCGAGGCCATCACCAGCATTGCGCCGAAGGTGGTCATCCAGAAGCTGAAGTTGTTCAGGAAGGGGAAGGCCACGTCACGCGCACCGATCTGCAGGGGCACGACGTAGTTCATCAGACCGGTCACCAGGGGCATGGCCACGAAGAAGATCATGATCACGCCGTGGGCGGTGAACACCTGGTCATAGTGGTGCGGCGGCAGGAAGCCGGCATTGTCGCCGAACGCGATGGCCTGCTGCGCACGCATCATCAGCGCGTCGGCAAAGCCACGCAGCAGCATGACGATGGCCAGCACGATGTACATGATGCCGATGCGCTTGTGATCGATACTGGTGAACCAGTCGCGCCACAGCATGCCCCACAGGCGATATTTGGTGAGCAGGCCCAGTACCACTATGCCGCCCAGCGCCACCATGGCGAAGGTACCAATCAGGATCGGCTCATGGTATGGAATCGCTTCCAGACTGAGACGGCCGAAGATCAGCTTTATCAGGTCAAAATTGTCAGACATCTTTACTTCCCGGGGAAAAAGGAAATGGGGGCGCAGCGGTATTCTGCTGCGCTGATACGGCTACCAGGCAAGGAAATCATTCGGCCTTTTGCTGGCCCGGTTTCACGTTCAGGTCGGTGGCCATCATCTTGTCCATGCAGACCGTGTTGGCAGCCACGCAGCGGTTCACGATGGCGTGGAACAGGTCGGGCTCGACACTGCCGATGAGGCGGGCAGGTTCACGTTCGCTCGGCTGTTCCAGTTTCATGTACTCGGCACGGTCCAGCTTGCCGGCCGAAGCCTTGGCTTTCTGGACCCAGGCGTCGAAGCCGGCCTGATCCAGGCCGTGGAACTTGAAGCGCATGTGCGAGAAGCCGGCACCGCTGTAGTTGGCCGAGAAACCGTCGTATTCGCCGGCCTTGTTGATCACGGCGTGCAGTTTGGTTTCCATGCTCGGCATGGCGTAGATCTGACCTGCCAGTGCCGGGATGTAGAAGGAGTTCATCACGTTGGAGGCGGTGATCTTGAACTGGATCGGGGTATCCACCGGTGCGGCCAGCTCGTTGACGGTGGCGATGCCCTGCTCCGGATAGATGAACAGCCACTTCCAGTCCAGCGCCACGACTTCCACCACCAGCGGCTTGACCTGGGGCGACAACGGACGCTCGGCGTCAATGCGCGAGAGCGGACGGTACGGGTCCAGGGTGTGGGTGGTGATCCAGGTCAGCAGGCCCAGGGCGATGATGATCAGCAGGGGCGCGCCCCAGATGACCAGCTCCAGGCGGGTCGAGTGATCCCAGTCCGGCTCGTAGGGAGCGGAAGTGTTGCCCTTGCGATAACGCCATGCAAACAGCAGCGTCAGGATGATCACCGGAACGATGATGAGCAGCATCAACGCAGTCGAGATGACGATCAGGCGTGCTTGCTGGTTAGCGATGTCGCCGGAAGGATTCATCACGACGGTGTTGCACCCAGCCAACAGAAGCGCAGGAAGCAGGAGCAATCCGCGACGGAGGATTTGAGAAACCATGAAGGAAAATTCCAGTCGTATGTATCAGAGCGTGGTAATGTAACGCCAATAAAGTGTGTTGGCGATTGGACGTTTTGTCCCACCCTGTCACTTGCCACCTGCCAGGTTGGGATTTGTAGCACGTACTGCGACTAAACCTCTAACAGTGGGAGACAAAGCCATGGCAAGCACCAGCATCCACAATGCTCAGGGTTCGGGTCAACTCCGGCCTCAAGCGAACAATCCTTCCACTTCCCACGAACACGGCACGATCGAACCCGGTGAGATCGCCGTCGGCGTGGTGATCGGACGAGCGTCCGAATACTTCGACTTCTTCGTTTATGCACTGGCTTCGGTGCTGGTGTTTCCGCAGGTCTTCTTCCCCAACGAGCCCAAACTGGAAGGCACGCTCTATTCCTTCGTGATCTTTTCCTTCGCCTTCCTGGCCCGCCCCATCGGGACCACGATCTTCATGGCGATTCAAAAACGCTTCGGACGAGAGGTGAAACTGACGCTGGCCCTGTTCATGCTCGGTTTTTCGACTGCGGGCATTGCCTTGTTGCCAACTTTTGAACACATTGGCATGTGGGCCATCATCTTGCTCTCGCTCTTGCGCGTTGGTCAAGGGGTGGCGTTGGGCGGTGCCTGGGACGGTCTGCCCTCGTTGCTGGCGATGAACGCGCCGCCGAACAAGCGCGGCTGGTATGCTGCGCTGGGCCAGTTGGGCGCCCCGCTGGGTTTCGTGGTGGCGGCCAGCCTGTTTGCCTACATGCTTTCCAGCCTGACCACCGCCGATTTCCTGGAATGGGGCTGGCGTTATCCCTTCTATGTGGCCTTTGCCATCAACGTGGTCGCATTGTTCTCGCGCCTGCGCCTGGTCTCGGCGCCGGAATACGCCAAGCTGCTCGATGAGCGTGAGCTGGAACCGGCCGGCGTGGTTGAGCTCGCTACCACCCAGGGCCGCAACATCATCATTGGTGCCCTGGCTGCCCTGGCCAGCTATGCCCTGTTCCATCTGGTGACGGTGTTTCCGCTGTCCTGGATCAAGCTGTATTCGCTGCGGGAAGCGGTGGACTTTCTGGTGATCCAGATCTGGGGCGGCCTCATCATGGCGGTGGGCATTGTGGTCTCGGGCCTGATCGCCGACCGTTTCGGTCGCCGCAACACGCTGGGCTCGATGGCATTGCTGATCGCGATCCTGTCGGCCTTCGTGCCGACGCTGATGAATGGTGGCGAATCCGGCCAGAATGCCTTCATCCTGATCGGTTTCGCCCTGCTGGGCTTGTCCTACGGCCAGGCGGCCGGTGCCGTGACGGCCAATTTCAAGGCCCGTTATCGCTATACCGGCGCGGCCCTGACTTCAGATCTGGCCTGGCTGGTCGGCGCCGGTTTCGCACCACTGGTGGCGCTGGGCTTGTCGGCGCACTTCGGCATGGCTTACGTGAGCTTCTATCTGCTGTCGGGCGCTGTAGGTTCGCTGGCAGCGTTGAGTCTGAACAGGGCGCTGGAGGCGCGGGATGACTGAACCGTACTGAGCAGCTCATCACTGCGGGCATGATGAAGGAAAAACCCGGAAGGAAACTTCCGGGTTTTTTATTGGGCGATTCACCAGCCTCCTGTCAGATCAGCAGATCCGGGTAGCGCGGCAGCAAGTTCTGATCCGTCAGCCTGACCTCGATGTCATGGGCGAGGCGTACGTGAGCGGGGTTATCGATGTCGAAGATCGTATCGGCGACGCTGATGATGATCGTGCCCATCAGTTGGCCGGCAGCGTCGTGCACAAGCTCCAGTCGGGCAGCTTCGGGAACTTGCCTGGTCGACAGTTGCCGGGGCAGGTAAAGCATCCAGCCGACTCCAGGCTTGTCTTGAAATACCGGGCGATACCGGGCAGGCTGGACAAACAGTACTTTAGGAGCAAAAAGCTGAACTGCCATTTCAATAGTTTCAACCACTGTAGCCACAGTCCAGACGGACATATCCTGGACGGACAGAGAGATAATTTCCGGTGCCCCATCAGCGTGATTAAACTGATATGCAATACTGGCACCACGCCCCACTTCCATTTCTCCATTCCAGAGCGTCACATGGCGGCAGGATGAAGCAGGCTCCCCTCGGTAGCGCTCGCGATGAACCGCAATCAGGGCCGAGGAAGCTTTTTCCCCATCGAACGCAGGATAACGGAAGGACCCCTCCATATCGCCTGTTGCCAATAACCAGTTCTGTGGTCGCAAATTCCCATCTTGTTCAGCCAAGTTCCGGACAAATTCATGGATTGTTCCCATTCGTTGCATCAGGTCCTGTGCAACGACAGGAGCAGGCAAGAATATTTGCATGTCAAAAGGTTTCATGATGCTTGATCTGGATTCAGGGAAGGTGAATGGTTTGAATGGTCGGAGAAATCTGGGCGATCAAGGGTGCCATGTATTGGAAAGACAAGGGCTCTTGGAAGTACCATCTCAATTGCACCGGCGGGCGAGGCAGCGCAACTTCGTGCTGTTTTCGAGCCTTCTCAACCATGTCACTCATGATTTCGCGTTGGAAGTGGTACTTGAACTGATTCGGGGCGACAAAAAACTGGTCATATCCAGCCTTTGCATCCATCAACAAGCATTCGGTCGCCTTGAATCCATCAAACTCCCGACCCTCGTACTTCCACTCCGTCAAAAACAGCGGCCCGGCACGCATGCCGGTAACGCGCGCCTGATAATCCATCCATGATTTGTGTTCCTTGAAATTCTTGGTGATCTCATGCCCCGCCAGCGGCGGGCAAGCCCGGCACTTGTCCCGCGACGCCGAATCCACCTCGGCCTTGGCCAGTGGTGAATTTTTGGTCTTATCTGCTTCTTCCCGTCGCCTCTCGATTCCCTCACCCGCCACCACGCCCCCCGCCCCGCCTGCGGCACGAGGCAACCAGCGTTGGATCACGGAGGGACTGGGCCGTAACGGCATCCTCGGCGGGCGCGGTCTGGCCAGCCGTTTGCCCCTCCGAATGCGTGGCCACCCCCTGACTCGCCATCAGCGTGGCCCCACAAGCCGTCCGGTCGCCGTCGCGCGCCGGTGCCTGGCCCATGGACTTCATGTCGCCCGCACCGGATGTGATGGGAAATGTCCCTTTGCACTTGGGACAGGTGGTCAGGTCGCCGACACGCGCGACGGCCTTGCCATGAACGAGAAAGGTCTGATCGCCGGAAATGACCGTGCCACCATGGCTGGTCTTGTCGCCGACAACGATGAAGGGACGCCCCATGCAGCTCTCCTTGCCAGCACTACCGCTGGAATTGATGAGCCGCTTCGAGTCGCTCGGCGGAGAATGACTCCCCGTCTCATTCAATCAACGAGCAATAATCGAAATCCTTTGAGCCTCAGTCAGGTGCGCCCGCATTGACCACCTCATGCACGAAGCGCAATTTTTCCAGTACCGGCGTGGACAAGGTGAAGGGATAGGAATCGGGCATACCGATGCTGCGATTCAGGCTGTTGAGCACATAGGTCAGCGCAAACCACTCGCGGGCCAGCTCATCGAAGGAGCCAGCCGCTACCGGCGGCGCCGTGATGACCAGCTTCTGCTCGCCTTCGTGACGTGGCCGCAATTGCACGCCGCAAGCGTAGGCCGTCTCCAGCGTATCGAACATATGAAGATAATGCGCCCAGGTCTCCGCCCAGTCTTCCCAGGGGTGGCTGCTGGCATAGGCGCTGACGAAGTTTTCTTCCCAATCGGGACGTGGGCCGTTTTGGTAGTGAGTCTTCAACGCCTCGCCATAATCCTGGCGCTCGTCGCCGAATTTGGCGCGGAAAGGCTCCAGCCATGCTGTCGGGACCACCAGGCGATCAAAATAATAGTGGCCGCTCTCATGCCGGAAATGTCCCAGCAGCGTGCGATACGGCTCGGCCATCTGCTCACGCGCCTGTTCGCGGTAGGCGGGATCGGCTTCGGCGATGTTGATGGTGATGACGCCATCGGCGTGCCCGGTCAGCACCCGCTCGCCATGCGGCAGATCCTGCAGGAATTCGAAGGCCAGGCCGGCTTCTTCATCCTCCATCTTTGGTACCGGCTGCAATTGCAAGGTCCAGAGAGAATGCAGCAGGCGTCGCTTGGCCGTCTCCAGTCGGCTCCACAACACGCGGTTGTTGCCTTCGTCGAGATTGGGAATGACGCGGGTCAGGCGGCAGGAAGCGCACAGCTCGTGCGGTTCGCGCTCATCGAGCATCCAGTTGCAGATGTTCTCGCGCCAGTAGTTGAGACACTGCTTGAAGACCCTGCCCTCGTTGTCCGGCCTGACGCTGCGCCAGCGGCCCGAACCCGGTTCGGGCTCGGCATCTTGTGGCGGCGCCACTTCCGGATCTAGTAGCGAAAAGCTGCCAATGGCTTGCAACTCGGGCTGATAACCCAGCATCCAGCCGCAATTTCCGCACACGGTGTTTTCGAAGAAAACTTGCAGGCCGCAGTTGTCGCAGTGAAAGGTTTTCATGGCTCCCCCTTTGTTTATCGTCATGGCCGGCGAACAATTGTCGCCGGCATCTGGCATTGGAAGGGGAAAACCTCAATACGTTCCTGCACTTGATGGCGCAGGAAAATGAAGCCTGGCGCGGGCTCGCAGCGCCAGGCGAGCGCAATCAGCCGATCACGCGCAGAGAAAAATCGGTCGCCTGGATATCCTTGGTCAGGCTGCCGATGGAGATCCTGTCCACGCCAGTCTCGGCAATGGCGCGCACGGTCTGCATGTTGATGCCGCCGGAGGCCTCCAGCAGCGCCCGGCCGGCATTGACGGTGACGGCCTCGCGCATCATCTCCAGCGAGAAGTTGTCCAGCAGGATGGACTCGGCCCCCGCCTGCAAGGCTTCGTCGAGCTCGGCAATGCTCTCCACCTCGACCTGGATGCTCACTCCGGCGTTGAGCTTCAGCGCGGCCGCTACGGCAGCGGTGATGCCACCGGCTGCGGCGATGTGGTTTTCCTTGATGAGAATGCCGTCATACAGCGCCAGGCGCTGATTTTCTCCACCGCCGACGCGGACCGCGTACTTCTGTGCCAGGCGCAGCCCGGGCAAGGTCTTGCGGGTATCGAGGATGGCCGCCCGGGTGCCCTGCACCACCTCCACGTAGCGCCGGGTTGCCGTGGCCACACCGGAAAGCAGTTGCAGGAAATTGAGCGCGCCGCGTTCGGCCGTCAGCAAGGCGCGCGCCGGCCCTTCGATGCGGCACACTTCGCTGTCGGCGGCCATCAGCTCGCCTTCGGCATAGGCCCAACTCACCTGCAGACGCGGATCGAGCCGGGTCATGACGGCTTCGAACCAGGGTGCGCCGCATAGCACCGCGGCTTCGCGCACGATCACGCGGGCTTTCACGAATTCGTTTTCGGGCACCAGCAAGCCGGTGTAATCGCAATCACCCACATCTTCGGCGATGGCCTGGTTGACATTGGCATCGAAGGCCGCATGCAGCGCGGCATCGAAAGGCCCGAAGGGATTGCGCAGGTTGCTGGCCGCAATCGTCGAGGCAGTCTTGAGAGCGTGGAGAGTCATGCGGGGCCGATTCCTGCAAACAGTTGCTGTTCGTCTTCAAGGCGCGCCGAGGGGCGAACCTTGGCCTTGCGCCGGGCAGCGAAGTCCAGCATGCGGTCGATGCAGAGCACGGCTTTTTTACCTACTGCAGGATCGACATGGATCTCGTTGGCACCGGTCTCCAGCACGTGCAGCAGATTCTGCAAACCGTTCATGGCCATCCACGGGCAATGCGCGCAGCTCTTGCAGGTAGCGCTGTTGCCCGCCGTCGGGGCATCGATGAAACGCTTGCCGGGCGCCGCCAGGCGCATCTTGTGCAGGATGCCGTTGTCGGTGGCGACGATGAAGGCCGGCGCGTCGGAGGACTGCACGGCGGCGATCAACTGGGAGGTCGAGCCAATCACGTCGGCCTGCGCCACCACGGCTTCGGGCGATTCCGGGTGCACCAGCACCAGAGCATCCGGATGCTCGGCGCGCATCAGTTCCAGCTCCACGCCCTTGAATTCGTCATGCACCAGGCAGGAACCCTGCCACAGCAGCATGTCGGCGCCGGTCTGTTTCTGGATGTAGCTACCCAGGTGCTTGTCCGGTGCCCACAGGATCTTCTTGCCCTGCGCATGCAGGTGCTGGACGATTTCCAGGCCGATGCCGGAGGTCACCATCCAGTCGGCGCGGGCCTTCACCGCTGCGCTGGTGTTGGCGTAGACCACCACGGTGCGGTCCGGATGCTGGTCGCAGAAAGCGGCGAATTCGTCCGCCGGGCAACCCAGGTCCAGTGAACAGGTCGCGTCCAGGTCGGGCATGAGGATGCGCTTTTCGGGGCTCAGGATCTTGGCCGTCTCGCCCATGAAGCGCACGCCGGCCACCACCAGGGTCCGGGCGGCGTGGTCACGGCCGAAACGCGCCATTTCCAGTGAATCGGAGACGCAGCCGCCGGTTTCCTCGGCCAGGTCCTGCAGGTCACCATCGACGTAGTAGTGCGCCACCAGCACCGCCTGCTTCTCCTTGAGCAGCTGGCGGATGCGCGCTTTCAATTGCGCGCGTTCCTCGGGGCTGGGCGTGGCCGGTACCTTGGCCCACGCATTGGCGGTACAACTGCCGCCGGTCTCCATTTGCGGTCGCTCGAACTCGACGACCTTGGTTGCTGTTGCTTGCATGGCGGTCAACAATACGGTGCTGATGCGGTTGGGGAAATTATTCGATACCCTGGCTGGCCAGGTAGTCTTCGTAGCTGCCCTGGAAGTCGATCACCTGCCCATCCTTGACTTCAAGGATGCGCGTGGCCAGCGAGGACACGAATTCACGGTCGTGCGAGACGAAGATGAGCGTGCCGGCGTACTTTTCCAGCGCGATGTTGAGCGACTCGATGGATTCCATATCCATGTGGTTGGTCGGTTCATCCATCAGCAGCACGTTGTGGCGGCCCAGCATCAGCTTGCCGTACATCATGCGGCCCTTCTCGCCACCGGAGAGCACCTTCACCGACTTCTTCACGTCGTCGCCGGAGAACAGCAGACGGCCCAGGATACCGCGCACGGCCTGGTCATCGTCGCCTTCCTGGGTCCACTTGCCCATCCAGTCGGTCAGGGTCTCGCCACCGGCGAATTCCTCGGTCGGATCCTGCGGCATGTAGCCGACATTGGCGTTCTCGGCCCACTTCACCTCGCCCGAATCGGGATGCAGTCCGGTAACGTCGCCGCCGATGCTGCGCAGCAGGGTGGTTTTACCCGCGCCGTTGGCACCGATGATGGCGATCTTCTCGCCGGCTTCAACCATGATGCTGAAGTTCTTGAAGATGTCACGATCATAGGTCTTGGTGATGCCCTGAGTTTCCACGGCCAGGCGGTGCAGTTTCTTCTCGCCCTCGAAGCGCACGAACGGGTTCACGCGGGAAGACGGCTTGATGTCCTCCACCTTGATCTTGTCGATCTGCTTGGCGCGCGAGGTCGCCTGGCGGGCCTTGGACTTGTTGGCCGAGAAGCGGCGCACGAAGTCCTGCAGTTCGGCCACCTTTTCCTTGGCCTTGGCATTGGCGGCCAGTTGCTGGGCGCGCGCTTGCGAAGACGCCAGCATGTAGTCGTCGTAATTGCCCGGATAGATCTTCAGGGTGCCGTAATCCATGTCGGCCATGTGGGTGCAGACCTGGTTGAGGAAGTGGCGATCGTGGGAAATGATGATCATGGTGGAATTGCGCTCGTTGAGCACTTCTTCCAGCCAGCGGATGGTATTGATGTCCAGGTTGTTGGTCGGTTCGTCCAGCAGCAGGATGTCCGGGTTGGAGAACAGGGCCTGCGCCAGCAACACGCGCAGCTTCCAGCCGGGTGCGACATTGCTCATCGGGCCATTGTGCTGCTCGATGGGCACGCCCACGCCCAGCAGCAGCTCGCCGGCACGCGCTTCGGCGGTGTAGCCGTCGTATTCGGCGAACTTGGCTTCCAGATCGGCCGCCTTCATGTAGTCGTCGTCGGTGGCATCCGGATTGGCGTAGATGGCATCGCGCTCGGACATCGCGGCCCACATCTCGACGTGGCCCATCATGACCACGTCCAGCACGCGCATTTCTTCATACGCAAACTGGTCCTGGCGCAATTTGCCCAGGCGCTCGTTCACGTCCAGGCTGACGTTGCCGGCCGACGGCTCCAGGTCGCCGCCCAGAATCTTCATGAAGGTGGATTTGCCGCAGCCATTGGCGCCGATCAGGCCGTAGCGATTGCCATCGCCGAACTTGACGGAAATGTTCTCGAACAACGGCTTGGCGCCGAACTGCATGGTGATGTTTGCGGTGGATAGCACTGCGAAAACCTTTTCAAAAATGTAACTTGCGTGCGCCGACCAAAGCCAAAGGGGCGGCGCGCGAAACCGGGCATTTTACCACTGCAAGCCTGTGGCGGCTTGCGTTGCGGGCCGGGGTGGCGGCCAAAACTTGCTGAAATGCTATGTTTCTGCGCTTGCCGACCGGCACCGGCTTACAATTGCCCGGGATTTTTTGCCCATCACGGGCGCTCTGATCCACTTTGCCACTCTGGAAACAGCAAGCATGAAGCAAGCCCTCATTTCCGCAGCCGCCGTCCTGGCCTTGTCTACGCTGGTCTTTGCGCCGGTATCGGCGCACGCTGCCGATACCGGCTACAACATCTGGACCAGCGAATACACCGTCTCCAAGCAGCAGCTGCAAAGCGCCATTGCGCCGCAATTTCCGCGCAAGCTGCGCTACATGGACATCTTCGATGTCACCCTGAGCAACCCGCGCCTGGGCATGTTGCCGGCACAAAATCGCATGGAGACCGTGGTCGACGCCCAGATCGCCAATCCCCTGCTGCTGCAGCGCCCGGTCAACGCGGTGCTGACCCTGAGCAGCGCCTTCAAGTACGATCCGTCCACACGCACGCTGCGTCTGGACGGCCCGAAGGTGGACAAGGTCGACAGCACTGACTTGCCGCCGCAATATGCGCAGCAGTTGACGGCCCTGGGCAATGCCGCCGCCGACCAGTTCCTGCGCGACTATGCGCTCTACACCTTCAAGCCGGAACAGTTGCAGATGAACGGCAAGACCTTCGAGCCGGGCAAGATCACCGTCGAACAGGACGCGGTCAAGGTCGACATCAACGAAAAGTGAGCTTTCCTTCCGTCGCGCCGAAGGCTGCCCGCGCGTCCGCCGGGCACCTCAACGGCGGGCCAGCGTCGGATAATCCGACAAGGTCAAGGTGAAGCCTTCTGCACCGCGGGCATCCAGTACCGCATGCGCGCCCAGCGGCAGCGTCACCAGGTCGCGCACATGACCGAACGGCAGGCCGGTCACGATGGGAGTGGCGATGCGCCCGCGCAGGTAGGCCAGCATTTCGCCGAAATCGTAGCCGTTGTCGATCTCGGCGAGCCGGTAGGCGGAGAAATCACCCAGCAGGATGGCCTTCTGCCGACCGAGCACGCCGGCCTGCTCCAGCTGCAGGATCATGCGCTCCACCCGGAAAGGATGTTCATTCACATCCTCAAGGAACAGAATTCCGCCCTCGAGGGACGGGAACTGCGGATGGCCCACCATATGCGCCACCATTGCCAGATTGCCGCCCCACAGCTTGCCCGCACACTGCACGACCGGGCTCAAGGGATCGGTACGGCGATCACCATTGGGCGCCCGGTCCGCACCGTCCTGCCCGTCATAGTTGCGCACCACCACTTGCGCTGAGCTCAGGGTACGCCACAGCGTCGCCAGCGCGCCCCAGTTGGGCGACTCCGCACCGAAGTCCCCGCACAGCATCGGCCCCTGGAAACCGGCGTGACCGGATTGCGCCAACAGGCAACACTGCAGGGCCGTGAAATCGCTATAGCCCACCAGCAGCTTGCCGCTGGCCGCCAGCGCGCCAATATCCAGCGCCGGCAGGATACGGCTCATGCCATAGGAGCCGCGCAGGCCCAGGATGATGTCGATGTCCGGATCGGCCGCCGCCTCCATCAGTTGCGCAGCACGCCGTTCATCGCTGGCGCCGAAGCGCTGGTAACGCCGGGCGTGGTCGTAGAAGTTGCGTACCCGGCAGCCCAGCGACTCCAGCAAGGCCACGCCACGCTGTACGCCGGTCGGATCAAGCCCGGCATGACCGCAGGGGGCGACGACGGCCACCCCGGTGCCCGGTGGCACCAGTTCTTCCAGCAATTCGCGACCAGCAGAGGCAGTCTTCATGCGTGTTCACCTGATGTGGGGGCATCGCCTTGCGCGGCGGCTTCCTGCAGCCGTTGCTGCTTCACCTGTTCGCGTCGCATGGCGAAAAATTCTTTCAATAACTGACCGCATTGCTCGGCCATCACGCCGCCCAGCAGCTCGGTATGATGGTTCAGCTTCTCCTGTTCGAACAGGTTCACCACCGAGCCGCAGGCGCCGGTCTTGGGATCGGCCGCACCATAGACCACGCGGGCCAGACGCGCGTGCATCATGGCGCCGGAACACATCACGCAGGGCTCCAGCGTCACGTAGAGTTCACAGCCAGGCAGACGATAATTGCCCAGCTTTTCGGCTGCGCGACGCAGCGCCATGATCTCGGCATGCGCGGTCGGATCGTGCTTGCCGATGGGCTGGTTGAAGCCGCTGGCGATGACCACCCCGTCCTTGACCACCACCGCACCCACCGGCACCTCGCCCAGCGCCCAGGCATGGTTGGCCTGGTCGAGCGCAGCGCGCATGTGGCGCAGGTCGGCCTCCGTGATGACCGCTGGCAAGGGGCTGCTGGCGCCGTCCATCAATCCGCCGTGATCTCGGCCCAGCAATTGGGCGTTTCGTGCAGCACCAGTTTTTGCAGATGCAGGCCGGTGCCGTAGCGGTCCTTGTAGGCCGCCTTGAGTATGGCGAAGGCTTCGCGGGCCAGGTTTTCCACCGTCGGGATGCTGCCGATGATGACCGTCTTGTGGCCCGGCAGGCTGGCCAGGAAGTCGCGCACCGGCGCATCCTTTTCATGGACCAGGAAGGCATGGTCCCAGACGTCGACCAGATGCTCCTTGGCCAGAGCCTTGATGTCGGAAAAATCCATGATCATGCCATTGTCGGAATTGCCCTCGATGTCGATGACCGCGCCGGTCAGGGTGATTTCCAGCGTATAGCGGTGGCCATGCAGGTTGCGGCACTGGCTCTTGTGGTCCGGAATGCGGTGGCCGGCGTCGAATTCGAGTTTGCGGGTAATGGTCAGCATGAATGTTTCTTCGAGGATGCCGGCCGCACAAGCCGTGCAGCGGGCGGGGTAAAGCCATTGTAATCATGCGGCGCGCAGCCGCATGAAGAAAAAAGCAAAAAATCGCTCAGGGAATATTGAGCAGCTTGTGGGTCTGGATGCTCAGCTTCCACTTCGGGTTGTTCTTGACCATCTCGATGGCCAGGCGGGTATTGGCCGCCGCCTGCGGGCCATCCATGGGTTGCAGCAGGAAATGTCGGAAGTCCAGTTGTTCATACTCGTCCAGCGGCTGTCCGGCTTGCGGCACCACCACCTTCAGTTCGCTGCCCTGCCTGACCTTCAATTCCGCGCCCATCTTCGGACTGACGCAGATCCAGTCCACCCCCGGTGGTACCTCGATGGTGCCATTGGTCTCGATGGCGATCTCGAAGCCGACCGCGTGCATCGCCTCGATCAGGGCCGCATCCAGTTGCAGCAGCGGCTCGCCCCCGGTGAAGACGACGTATTTGCTGGCGGCATGGCGGGCCGGCCAGAAGCTGTTGATCCGGTCGGCCAGTTCGCTGGCCGACTTGAACTTGCCGCCATTCTCGCCATCGGTGCCGACGAAATCGGTGTCGCAGAACTGGCAGATGGCGCGGGCGCGATCTTCCTCGCGACCGGTCCACAGGTTGCAGCCGGAAAAACGGCAGAACACCGCCGGACGACCGGCATGCGCCCCCTCGCCTTGCAAGGTATAGAAGATTTCTTTGATACTGTAAGTCACGATAGGAAAGACGAAAGGCAGGCGCGGGGCCGCACGGGGATGAATGTACACGACACGGCCAGGGCATCATCAAATAGGACCGTCCTGCATCGGCAGGCGTGACCAAGTGACTGGTGACTGATATAGCAGCCCATTTTTCCGCGTCAGGGGCGTCATTATAGCGGTTCCCCGGACCGATTCAGCGCCTTGATCCTCATCGGCCACGCGTCTGCTGCTGTTACACTGCTGACCTCATCGTCGACCCTTTACCGCCACGCCTGCCGATCATGTCCGCCACACCCGCCATCACCCAGTTTCGCCTTGCCGCGCCCACGCCCGAATACGACCATCCCCGCGAAGACCGCCGACTGGAGGGCAATCCCCTGCGCACCACGTGGAATTACTTCACCAGCGCCAGCGGCCAGATGAACGCCGGCGTCTGGGCCTGCGAAAAAGGCAGCTGGCGTATCGCCTTCGCCCCCGACAAGGATGAATATTTCTGCGTGCTGGAGGGCCGCTGCCGCGTCATCGATGAGCAGGGCAAGGTTGCCGAGGCGGGCCCGGGGGATGCCATGGTGATCCCGGCCGGCTTCAAGGGTGTCTTTGAGGTGGTCGAGCCGGTCCGCAAGCATTACGTCATTGTTGAACGCGCCGCTGGCTGACGCCTTCCGGCCACTGCCCAGCGCTCCCATGCCAGCCCCGTCGCCCAGTCCGGACCAGCTATTGGCTGGCGCCCTGCAGCACTACAATGCCGGGCATTTCGCGCAAGCCGAGCAGGCCAGCCATGCCGTGCTGGCGCTGGCCCCCCAACATCCCGCGGCGCATCAGCTGCTGGCCATGCTGGCGCTGAACCGTCAAGCGCTGGAACAGGCGCGCCAACATATCCTGCTGAGCCTGGCGCCGCGCCCGCAGCATGTCCCCTCGTTGCTCATCGCCGGGAGAATTGCGCTGGCCAACGCCGATCCGGAAGGCGCCGTAGCTTGTTTCGAGACGGCGGCGCACCATCAGCCCGATCTGAGCCAGGCCCATTTCCATCTCGGCACCAGCCTGTCGGCCCTGGGCCGTCATGCGCAAGCGGCCACGGCCCTGCGCCAGGCCGTGGCGCTGGCACCGCAGGCGATGGAAGCCGTCCTCAACCTGGGCAGTGCGCTGCGCGAACTGGGAGACCTGGCCGCCGCGCGCACCGCCTTCACCCAAGCGTGCCGCCTGCGCGCGGACCTGGCCGAACCCTGGTTCAACCTGGGACTGACCCTGCAGGATCTGCAGGAGACGGCCGCCGCCGTCGAGGCCTTCGCCCGGGCGCTGCAATTGCGCCCCGACTATGCCGATGCCGCCCTCAACCTGGGCGTGGCCCTGCAGGAAGTCCATCGCATGGACGAGGCCCTGCAAGCCTTCCGCACGGCGCTCAGGCTGCAACCGCAATGGTTCGGACGCATCGCCCACGCCCTCACGGCCGGCACCAGCGGCCGCCTCTGGCTGCACATGCGTGACCTGGAAGCGGCCTTGCGGGCATGATTACCGCCACACCATGTCGGTAACAAGCAACGTACCGTTGCCGATGAGCTGCAAAATTGCTACTATCGCCGCCAAGGAGATGGCATTCCTCCTCCAACCGCCACCAACTTCATGTTGGGGCTGATGATGCCTACAGTGACCTGGCAATCCGGGGCTGTAGGCGTTCGCCTTTCTGCTTCGCGCGCTCCACGCTCCGTGTGCCAGGATGTTCATTCAGCACTCTGGTTACATGAAAAATCAAAATATCCCCGAACAGCTGCACCTGCTGCCTTACATTCTCAAATGGTGTCTGATTGCCTGCCTGATCGCGGTACTGGCCGGATCGGCCTCGGCCTTCTTCCTCTTCGCGCTGGACTATGCCACCCAATGGCGGGAAGCCCATCCATGGATCATCTGGCTGCTGCCGCTGGGCGGCTTTGCCGTGGGCTGGCTGTATCTGCATACCGGCAAGCCGGTGGAAGCTGGCAACAACCTGCTCATCGATGAGATCCACGATCCGCGCAAGGTGATCCCGCTGCGGATGGCGCCGCTGGTGCTGTTTGGCACCGTGATGTCGCATCTTTTCGGCGCCTCGGTGGGCCGCGAGGGGACGGCCGTACAAATGGGAGGCGCGCTGGCCGACCAGCTCACGCACCTGCTGCGCCTGCGCACCCAGGACCGGCGCATTCTCTTGATGGCCGGCATCAGCGCCGGCTTTGCCTCGGTGTTTGGCACCCCCATGGCAGGCGCGCTCTTCGGGCTGGAAGTGCTGGCCATCGGCCGCATGCGCTATGACGCCATCCTGCCCTGCTTCGTCGCTGCCATCGCGGCCGACCAGGTCGGCCTGGCCTGGGGGGTGCATCATACGCACTACCTCATGAGCGGCAGTGCGCCTGTCGCGCTCTGGAGCGTGGCAGCGGTGATCGCGGCGGGCGTGGTCTTCGGGCTGGCGGGGATGGTGTTTGCCAACAGCACACACCGCCTGTCGGCCTTCATGAAGCGTCATGTCAGCTATGCGCCGCTGCGGCCTTTCATCGGCGGCGCGGTGGTCGCGGTGGCGGTCTGGGCGATCGGCACACATCGTTATATTGGTCTGGGTATCCCGGTGATCGTGGAAGCCTTCCAGCATCCGCTGGCCCCTTGGGACTTTCTGGGCAAGCTGGTCTTTACGGTGACCTCGCTGGGCAGCGGCTTCAAGGGTGGCGAAGTCACACCACTCTTCTACATCGGCGCGACCTTGGGCAATGCCATGGCGCCGCTGCTGCATCTGCCGTTCTCGATGCTGGCGGGAATCGGTTTCGTGGCGGTCTTTGCGGGTGCGGCCAACACGCCGATTGCCTCTACCATCATGGCCATCGAACTGTTCGGTCCGGAGATCGGACCGTTTGCGGCGCTGGCTTGCGTGGTGGCATACCTGTTTTCAGGGCATACCGGGATCTATCATGCGCAGCGAGTGGGACAAGGCAAGTATCTGCGGCTGCCGGAGGGCTTGAAGATCGGGGAGATCGGGGCTTATCGGGCGCGCCGCCGGGCGGAGAGCGAGCAGGAGAGCGTTACCGAACAGTGAGCCTGGACCAGGACCGACATCCGGTCTTGTGAGAGAGGATGTCGGCGCCAGAACTGTACAGTAAAGTGTACTGGGACTGTAATGGCCCCGGCTACGATCCGTACTGCTGCTCGAAGCTGATGTGTACGGACGGTGTCAGGGTAAATGCCGATTTCCCGTGCGTTCCCTTTCAGAGGTGCAACTGTTCCAGGCTGCAAATCTCGTCAAACAATCGTCCGCATTATTTGATCAAGACTTTTCCGTCATGCCGGAAGATTAAAAACATTCACCCGCATGCTTGCATCGAACGCGCGATAATCCTTGCTCCCGATATGCCCAGACGGCCCGCCAAAGCCGCACCGCCCGCAGCCAGCTGACCAGGAGACCCCATGCCAGTCGTCGCACCATCCTTCGCCCGCACCGTCCGTCATCCCGGCACGCCCGACCCGCAGCGCATCGTCGCGCTGGCGGGTCCGGCGATGCAGCTTGATTTCACCCTCGAAGCCGGCCTCAACCTGCGGGACGCCATCTGCATTCCCCTGGCGCGCGCAGGCCTGGAGGGCGGCACCGTGCGCTTTGCCAACCTGCCGATTGCCGCCCTGCACTTCCTCATGCCAGCGCTGGCGGTGGATGACCAGCATGCCGCCTTCTACAGTGCACCGCATGCCATGGAGGAAGGCACGGTCATCGAATACGCCTGCGCCACCGTGGGCCGCAAGGACGGCGAGCCCTTCGTGCATTGTCACGCCGTCTGGCGCGGCCGCAACGGCCAGCGCCAGGGCGGACATCTGATGATGGAAAAGACCATGGTCGCGACCAGTACACCGGCGCAAGCCTGGGGACTGCACGACGCCACCATGGCGACCCGTTACGACCCTGAAACCAATTTCACCCTGTTCTACCCCACCCGCCTCAGCGACCGGCCCACTGCGAGCAGCGGCAAACGCGTCGTGCTGGCGCGCATCCGCCCGGACCAGGACCTGACCATCGCCGTCGAACGCGCCTGTGCAGCACATGGCATCGACCATGCCATCGTGCGCGGCAGCGTGGGCAGCATCATCGGCGCCGAATTCGCGGATGGACGGGTATTGGAGGACCGCGCCACCGAAATCCTGATTCGCTCGGGCGAAGTCCGGGAGGGACTCGGGCAGCTGGACATCGGGCTCATCAATCCGCAAGGCGAGGTCTGTGAGGGTGTGCTCGCACGCGGTCGCAATCCGGTCCTGATCTGCTTCGAATTGGTGCTGGAAGAAAAATGAAGCCGGCCCCTTGCGGCAGGGAGCCGGCTTGATCGCCCGCCAGGCAAGGCTTAGACGCCCACCAGCTTCTTGAAGGTCGGCAATACTGCCTCCCCCTTGAAGGGCTTGACGATCCAGCCCTTGATGCCGGCCGCCTTGCCGCGCTCCTTCATGATGGGCGAGTTCTCGGTGGTCAGCATGATGATGTTCACGCTGGCATTGCCCAGTTCGCTGCGGATCTTCTCGGCCATGGTCAGCCCATCCATGTTGGGCATGTTCACGTCGGATACCACCAGCTTGATGGCCGGGTCGCCCTTGAGCTTGGCCAGGCCATCGCGGCCGTCCACGGCCAGGGCGACGTCCAGGCCATTCTTCTTGAGGAAGTCACCGACTTCGGCGCGCACGGTGCTCGAATCGTCCACTACCAAGATTTGTGCCATCTTGAATGCTCTCTTTGCTTTGGGGGGGAAGGTAAATCAGTGCCGGGCAGCCCGGTTTCAGAACAGTTCCAGTTCGCCGGATTCGAACAGTTCCTCGACAGAGGTCTGGTTCTCGGTGAAATCCTCCGGCGACCAAGACAGGTTGAAGATGAAGCGCTGCAACAGCACCAGCGGCGCACCGTCATCACGACGCAGCAGATACTTGAAGCACAGTTGCGCATCCTCGGAACCGAAGGAAATGTAACGATGCTGATGATTGATGATGATCGGCACCTGGCTCAACTGATGGATGGGCGGGGCCTGGTTGATGAAGCGGTTCTTGAACCAGCCCCAGATCAGATTGGTCAGTTCGCCCAGCGCATTGTTGAGATGGCGGAAATCACCCGACTCCTCCGGGGCCAGTGCCTGCAACGTCTTCTGTTCAGCCTGCAGCATCATGTAGCCACGGCACCAGCTGCTCTCCAGCGGGATGAGCGTGAACACCTCGCCGAAGATGATGCGGTCGCGCACCAGGTAAGGCTGTTCGATCTCCACCTGCTTGCCGGGGAACTGGCTCTCCAGCACCATGCGACTGATCTCGGCAATGCCCCGCACCAGCGCGTTGGGATAGCGTTGGCTGAAGATGGACGAGGCCACCGCCGGTGCCAGCGCATCGATATCCTCGATGCGGTAGACGGCACTGAAGAGTTCGCTGTCGCGATCGGACAAGTCACTATCCGCGCTCTCGCGGCGACGGCGCAGGAAGATCGGCAGTTCCGGACGTACCTCGCGAATACGACGGGCCAGGCCCGACACCGTGCCGCCCAGTCCGGCCAGACTTTCCGAGAGCATGATGCCGCCCAGATCGACGTTGCTGCGCAGGACCGCCATCACGTGTTCCTCATGGGCCTTCAGGCCCACCAGATTGTGGCGATCACAAAAGGATTTGATGGTGTCGTAGCAATCGGCGTCACGATCGAGCACCAGAATCTTGCTGGTGACGGCGTCGTCAAGGCTGGCAGTGGTTTCCATGGTGATGAGATTACCCCGAATCGTTGATGGGTCAGAACAGTTCCAGTTCGCCCGTGGCATCGCCCGCTTCGCCCGCTGCCACGGCAAAGTCCAGCCGGTCGTAGGCGCAGACCGCCAGCGAGACATGCTGGCGCGGCGCCTCGGGCAGGTCGATGGCGAAATGCCGTACGTGCGCACAGTTCAGTTTTTGCAGATAAGCCACACACCGGGTATCAATCACATTGGGCGTGGACATGCCCAGGTGCGGAAAATAACGCCCCAGCTCGCGGTTGAAGATGCCGCAGCAAAGATTGCCGCATTCGGCGATGGCATCCAGCAGGGCCTGATCGTCCATCTCGCTGGCGGCGGCTCGCGTGAGCCGCGCAAAATGCGCACGGGTGCCGGCGTCGGGCCTGAAGTGGAACATCACCATCAGGCGGAACAGGTAAGACGAGATGGTCAGCACCACCATCTTCTGATCGGTGAGATCGGCCGCATCCTCGCTCACCGAGATCTCCGCGCTGGTGTCCGCAGGTATCAGGCTGCTGCGCAGCGCCTGCAGCAGCAGGCTATCGAAGCCGTCTCGGGCGCTGGCACTGATGCGTTCGTCGCCCACCACCTCGGCCACCGCCTGCAATTCGTCCATGTCGTTGGCGCTCATGCGGCTTCAGCCAGGGCCTGGCGGGTCTTCTTGTTGATCAGGTCCAGGCCGATGACGGCGCCCATGATCATCTTGCCGCCGGCCTGCAGGTCCTGGAAGGTGGTGGTGGTGATCAGGTCGTTCTGGTACAGGTTGGCGCGATAGCTCTTGGAAAGTTTCTCGGCACGCTGCGCCAGATCACGCACTTCCTGTGCCACCACGGCAAAGCCACGACCATGCACCCCGGCGCGCGCCGCCTCGATGGAGGCATTGAGGGCCACGATGATGACCTGGTTCACGATCAGGGCGAACTCGTCGTTCTTGCGGTGCATCTCGCGATTGTGAGCGATCAGTTCGTTCATGTCGTCGTGCCAGCGCTCGAAGGTGCGCACCAGGCCCAGCAGCTTGCTGATGGTGTCTTGCGATTCGTCGCAGCTCTGGCGCACGCGTGAGACATGGTCGGACTGCGCGCTGGACAGGCGGGCCAGCATGGCCTCGCTCTCGCGGCGCATCGCGGCCATGTGCTGCTGGGCGGCCAGACGATCCTGCTCCAGCTGCTGCTGATGTGCGGCCCATTGCTGCTGTTGCTCGGCCAGGGTGGCCTGGGCCTGGTCACGCACCCGTTCGAGCTGGCCGGCATCGATGAGCTGGCGCGCACGGCGTTTCTGGCGCAACCACAGCCCGGCCAGCGGCAGACCGGCCAGCACGGCGCCCAGCGCCACCAGGAGAAGAGAATGCAACATGGATCGGTTTTCCTGCTGTCTTGATGATGGTCCGTGATCGCAGCCCGGAAGCTCAGGCCACCTGCTCGTCGCCGCCCTGCGGCAGCACGACCGGTGCGGCCACGTCCTGCCCCGCCATGGGGTAAGGGACATCGATGCCGTCGACTTCCACCGCCACGTTCTCGGGCAGCATGACGATGATCTGGAAGGTGCGGAAGGCTGCGCCTTCCTCGGTATCCATGAAACGGATCTCGATCCTGCCGTGTTCGCGGGTCACGAAGTCCAACACCGCATCCATGCCCACGCCGCGTCCCGAGACCTCGGTCACTTCGCTGCGGGTGGAGAAGCCCGGTTGCAGGATCAGCCGTGCAATCTCGGCATCGGTGAGCACCTGGTCCACCGTGATGAGCTGCTTCTCGATGCCGATCTGCCGCACCTTGTGCAGCGCCAGTCCGCAACCATCGTCGGACAGGGCCATCTGGAACATGTCGTCCATCACGCCCATCTCCAGCTTGATGGTGCCGGCCTCCGGCTTGCCCTTGGCCAGGCGTTCTTCACCGGTCTCCAGGCCATGATCGACCGCATTGCGGATCAGGTGCATGAAGACGTTCTGCAGCAGCGGCGAGGCGAAGCTGTGGACCACGTAGCCGTTGTCATCGATCAGCACGACCGGAGCCGCCTTGCCGAGATCCTCCGCCAGGGCCGGCAGCGAATCGATGACCGGAGCCAGGATTTCCTCGATGGTCTCGGTACCGAGCAGGCGCAGGGTGCGGCGCACATCGTTGCGCACGGCCACCAGTTCATGCAGGTTGGCGGTATTGACGTTTTCCAGACGCAGCAGGCTGTCCTGGATATGCTTGCGGTCGATGGTCAGGACATGGCGCGCATAACCCGGCAGCACCGCTTCCACACCCGCAGCCGCACCACGACCCAGGGTCACGTCGTTGATACGGGCGTAACGGTCGATGATCTCGCGCACCTGCGCCAGTTGCAGCAGCAGCGCTTCCTGACTCCAGACAGCGCCGCTGTCGGCGTGGCGCAGGTCGTCGTAGTGTTGCTCGGTCTGGTGAACGACGTTGGCCAGGTGCAGCAGGCCATAGGTACGACCGTTGCCCTTGATGGTGTGCATGTTGCGGAACAGTTTGGCGATGGCAAAGGCGGTGGCTTCCGGGTTCTGGTGGACGATCTGCTCGTTCTCGTCCAGGAAGCGGCGCGCGCTGCCGATGAAGTCGGCAAACTTGGCCGGCGCGACGGCGAGGATTTCACCGATCATTTCCAGTTCGCGCTTCTGCTCGTTGGCTTCGGCAGCCAGCTGGCGCAGCTCGGTCACGTCGCGTACGCACAGCATCAGGCGAATCACCCTGTCCTCTTCATCGGTGATGGGCGACCAGGACAGATCGAGGATCTTCACGCTGCCATCGGCCATGGTCTTTTCGATTTCGCCGACCATGAGGTGTTCGTTGAAGGTGAAATTCATCAGGTCTTCACCGATGCAGGCACCACCGATGGCTTCGATCTGCGAGAGGGTATCGGCGCCCAGGTTGGTGTTGGAGAAGACCAGCTCCATCACGTCGCGGCCTGCGATGTCGGTGGTCTCGAAGACGGTTTCGAGGAAGGCGGAATACTCCGGATGCACCTTGTTGCCGTCCACGATGGTCAGAATGCCCTGCGGGATGTTCTGCAGCATGGCCTGCATGTCGGCAGTCTTCTGGCGCACCTGGGCCGAGGCTAGTTCGATCTTCTCGACCATGCCGTTGAAGGCAACGATGGAGTGCCCCACTTCATCCATGCGCTGTACCGGCAGGCGACGGGTAAAGTCCTGGCTGGTGGCGATCTCGCCCATCATGGCCGCCATGCGGCTGATCGGCCCGGTGATCTGGCGATACAGCAGGAAGCCCAGGCCACCCAGCAGCAACACCGCCACCACGGTGACGATGCTGATGGTGGTAGTGGTCTGCGCCAGCTTGTCGTTCAACGAGGCGATCGCATTGTCCTTGAAACGGTTCTTCTCGATGCGCAGGGTGTTGACGATGCCTTCCAGCTCGGTCTGGTACTGCATCACGCCGCCGAAGAACTGCGCCTGGGCGATCTCGTTCTTGCCGGCCAGCTTGAACTTGGCGGTGGTATCAATGGCGCCGAAGTAATTGTCCAGACTCTCCCTGGCCTGCTCGATCAAGCCGTGCTGGGCCACGCCCTGAGCCTGTCGGGTCTGGGCCGCCAGGGCCTTCTCCAGCACCGCCTTCTTCTCGGCAAGCTTGTCGTTTTCCTGGGCCACCAGCTGCTTGTCGGTCTCGTTGACCATCACCATCGCGGCCAGCTGCACATCCTTCAACTGGCCCATCAGGTCGGCCGACGCCAGCACGCTGGGCATGACGCCTTCCGTGACCGAGCGTACCTCGAGGGCGCTGCTGCGGGACTGCATCATGGCATAGCCGCCAATACCGGCGATAGCAACGAAGGTAAGTATCACCAAAAGCGTGATACGCATGCGGATGGTCATGGAATTCCCCTTGAGGTGGCGGTGAACCGGTGAAGTTTGATCATTTGCTTCAGTTTCTTCCCTGGAAACTGAACGAATGAACAGCCGGTCTGGATGCGGGGCGCATTGTTGCACTCAAGTATTACTGCTGCGTGACAACAAAAATTCACATCTTCGTCACTATCGGGAAACTCGCATTTGATCACCGACGGGCGCGGCGCGACAGCATCTTCCTACATCAGCTTGGGGGGCTGTCCGATGGGCGGCGATGCAGGAAGATTCTAAGGTGAAGCTTTTTGCGGCACCGTGCGCGTCGTCGTGCCGCCCTCACGCTTTCCCTATGGAGGAGCAGCACACCATGAGCGACAAGATCCCTACTGCCCAGGACCGCTCGCCGGCCGGGCTGCTGCAACCCGGCCGCAATTGCTGGCGGCTGGCGCACGCGGACCGGTTCAAGCTGCTCATCGATGCGGCCGATTATTTCCGTACCTTGCGCCTGGCCTTGCTCAATGCGCGGCACAGCGTCTACATCCTGGGCTGGGACATCGACAGCCGCACCGTGCTGGTCCCCGGTGTCACCGATGACGGCTTGCCGCCGCAGCTGGGCGACCTGCTGCACGCACTGGTGGAACGCCAGCCGGATCTGCACATCCATGTGCTGAACTGGGACTACGCCATGCTCTACGCGCTCGAACGCGAATGGATGATGGCCCGCAAGCCCGGCCGTGCGCGCAACAAGCGCCTGCACTTCCGCACTGACGCGCGTCACCCGGTGGGAGCGTCGCATCACCAGAAGATCGTGGTGATCGACGACAGGCTGGCCTTCGTGGGCGGACTGGACCTGACGCGCTGCCGCTGGGATACCCCCGAGCACTTGCCCGAGAACCCGCTGCGGCGCGATCCCGATGACAAGCCCTACGCTCCCTTCCATGATGTCCAGGCCATGGCCGATGGCGATGTCGCCCGCGCCCTGGGTGAACTGGCGCGCCGACGCTGGGCCCTGGCCGGCTATGCCGAGCGGCGCACGTCCTGGTCAACGGTGCCGGCCCTGCCTGCCGACGATCCATGGCCACACGGTGTCGAGCCCGATCTGTGCGACCTGCAGATCGGCATCTCCCGTACCGAACCGGCCTATGAGGACCGCCCGGGCGTCTTCGAAATCCGTGAGCTGTATCTGGATGCCATCGCGGGAGCACGGCATCACCTCTTCTTCGAAAACCAGTATTTCACCTCGAACGTGCTGTCCGAAGCCATCGGCGCACGCCTGCGCGAACCCCAAGGCCCGGAAGTGGCCGTGATCTCGCCCCAGACCCAGAGCGGCTGGCTGGAGCAGGCCACCATGGGCGCGCTGCGGGCGCGCATCCACCACCGCCTCAAGACGGCACTGGAAAACCAGGGCGAGCATGCCGCCGCCCGCTACCAGATGTATTGCCCGCACTTGCCCGGACTGGAGGATGGCTGCTGCCTCAATGTGCACAGCAAGGTCTTTGCCATGGATGACCGCCTGTTCTCGGTGGGTTCGGCCAACATGAGCAATCGCTCCATGGCCTTCGATACCGAATGCAGCCTCACTATCGAGGTACAGGGCGATGCCGCCAAAGAGGAGCAGATCCGCACCGCCATCGCCCTCATGCGCAATCGTCTGCTGGCCGAACATCTGGGCTGCTCAGTGCAGGACGTGCGGGCCGCCATGCAGCAGGAGCACGGCCTGCACGCGGCGATTGCAAGGTTGCGCCAGGCTGGCCGGCGTGAGCTGCGGCCGATGGATCCGCGCCTGATTCCCGAACTGGACGCCTTGACCCAGGACAACGCCGTCTTCGATCCCGAGCGCCCTGTCAGCCCCGACGAGATTGTCGATGCCTATGTGCCGCGCAGTGCCAGGAAGCCGGTGCCGCGCCGGATGATCGGCCTGGGCGTGCTGGCAGTGGCGCTGGTGATCTTTGCGCTGGCCTGGCGCTTCACCCCGCTGCGCGAATGGATCAACCTGAGCGCGCTCATTGCGCTGGCGCGCAGCGTCGACCAGATGCCCTTCACGCCGGCCATCGTGATTGCCGCTTTCGTGGTGGCGGGCATGCTGATGGTGCCGATTACCGTCCTGATCGCCGTGGCGGGGGTGGTGTTCGGCCCCGTCATCGGCGGCCTTTATGCCACCGCGGGTGTGGGCCTGAGCGCTCTGCTGGGCTTCGGACTCGGCCACTGGCTGGGCCACGATGCCCTGCGTGACATGCTGGGGCCGCGCATCAACAAGCTCAGCCGCCGCTTTGCCCAGCGCGGCATCGCCGCCATGGCCGTGGTGCGACTGCTGCCGATTGCCCCGTTCACCGTGGTCAACGTGGTGGCGGGAGCATCTCATCTGGGCTTGCGAGATTACCTGCTGGGCACCTTGATCGGAATGGCGCCGGGCATCGTCCTGACGGTGGTCTTTTCGCACAATCTGGCTGAAGCGATCCGTCATCCCAGTGTGCAGACAGTGCTGATCCTGGTCGGCGTGACTGCCGCCTTGATGCTCATGGCCTTTGGCCTGCAGAAGCTGCTCAAGCCGCGCGCGGCAAGACCGTCGAACACCTCCGCAAGGGCGGCGCGCCGCAGTGCGCCGCCGCCATCGACCAGCGATGACGGCATCGCCCGCGTCAATGCCGAGCATGGCGTGGAGGCAAGGCAGGCCTGATGACGACCGGCACCCTGTCCCATCGTGAGCCGGGCCACTCTGCGCCGCACGCCGATACCGAGCTTGTCCTCACGGCGGATATGCCGCTGCGCGAGCGCGATCCCTGGCCGCTGACCGTGGCGACCTACAACATCCACGGTGCCGTCGGTACCGATGGCGTCTTCGCGCCGCAACGCATCGCCGGGGTGCTCAAGGAAATCCGGGCCGATGTGGTGGCCCTGCAGGAGGTACCGCTGGGAGGCCGCTCGCAGCCGGATGTGCTGGCGCTGCTGCGCGAAGAGACCGGTTTCCATGCGGTCGAGGGCCCCACCCTGCAAAGCGCCGAGCGCCGTTACGGCAATGCCGTCCTGAGCCGCTACCCCATCCTGGCCAAGGAGAGCATCGACCTTTCCTTCGGCAGTCGCGAACCACGCGGGGCGCTGGATGCCGATATCGACTGCCACGGTCACATGCTGCGGGTGATCGCCACCCATCTGGGCTTGAAGCCTGCCGAGCGGCGCGCCCAGATCAAACGACTGCTGCAGGCCTTCGATACCGACCAGGCACCGGTGATCCTGATGGGCGATGTCAATGAATGGTTCATGTGGGGGCGCGCACTGCGCTGGCTGGTGTCGCACTTCGAAGCCGCTCCGGCACCGCCCACCTTCCCCTCGCGCTGGCCGCTGTTGGCGCTGGACCGCATCTGGATCAGTCCGCGCCAGCGCCTGCTGCAGGTGCAGGTGCATCGCACCGCACTGGCACGGGTGGCGTCCGATCATCTGCCGCTGGTGGCGCACATCGACGGTTGATTCGGTTCTCAGCCAGGGTTGCGCTTGCCGTTCCACAGCTTGACCGCCAGCGCGATCCAGATCAGCAGGAACAGCATGTTGCCCGGCAACCAGATCATCTGGGTCCAGACATAATCCCGCACCCACATCGATATCGCCTGGCGGCAGTCGCAGACCTGATCGGCATAGAACAATTCGCCACCGTTGCGCGCGGCCGCGAACTGCAACCAGAGAAATCCCAGCAACAGCGGAATGCCGACAAAGCCGGTCAGGCACCAGCGCCGCATCGTGCGATAGCGGCGACAGCGTAGTTTTCCCTGCCCGGAGGCGTCACCGCCCCGGCATGGCTGCATTGCGTTGCTGTGCATGTTTCCCCCTTGCACTGGCATATCTTGCATGTGTGGTCTGCCCCTGGGTTGCCACCGCGCCGTCATGACGACGCCCAAATGCGCTGCGGCAACCATGTGCCGGCCTCCCGAGGCGGGAAGCCGGCGATGTCTGTTCGGATCAACGTAGACTGGTCAAGCGCCGGCCTGCACCGGCGCATGGAAAGCAACAGGACGCCCGGCATGCAGGCGGCTCGCATTTCCCGTGGGCTGTCCTCCGCACCCTCTGCGGAGGAAGAGATGGATTTTTATCGTCGTGTGGCGCCGTCTGCTGGCGCTTCCAGCGTCTCCCGGCTGCCCGGAATCGCTGATTTTTGACGCAAAAGTTCACTTACCCAGAACCAATACGATACGTTTCGTCTCGGATTCTAGGTGCAATCAGGGGACTGCTCAACAAAATTTACGCTTGTTGGCTCGAAATTTTACTAGACGTCAAAAGGGGTTGGGACAGCGCGATGCTGCCCAGGACCAGCTTCAGTTGGGACTGAATCTGGCGCTCGTCGATGTCGGCACTGCCAGTCAGGAGGCGCTGCAGTACGGGGGCATACAGCAGGTCGAAGACCAGGTTGAGGTCGGCATCCTCCCGGAACTCGCCGCGTTGGGCACCACGGCGCAGTACATTGACCAGCGCCAGGCGGCGCGGCTCCAGGTAGTTGTCATTGAAAATGCGGCGGCTTTCCGGCTCGAACTGGGCCAGGGCAATCATCTCGCGCACCACCCGGCCGGACTTGCCGCGCAACAGTTGGGACAGTTGCAGCATGTGCTGTTCGATGTCGTCGCGGGTCGAACCGCTGTCGCCCAGCGCGGGCAGGGGTTCCACCGCACGCAGCAGGGCTTCCATGGCCAGCGCGCTCTTGTTGGGCCACCAGCGATAAATGGTGGCTTTGCCCACGCCGGCGCGCGCCGCCACTCCTTCCAGGGAGAGCTTGTCGAAACCGATCTCCTCGAGCATCACATAAGTGGCATCGAGGATGGCGTCATGACTGACGGCATTCCTGCGGCGACCGGTGGCCGGATCGGAGATGAAGGTGAGAGAAATGATGTGCTCCAGATGACAAAGGCATGTTTTCCGTCACTGGTAACGGCATGCTTTTGGACAACTTGAGCGATTGACAGCAAAAAAATGAAGATTATTGTGACAAAAAATCGCCGAAATCTCACTGCGGTCGGGTCACGGCATCCAGGCGAAGAGCGAAGCGATCCGGGCGCGGCTTGAAGAAGTGGTCGGCATCCAGGGAAAAGGCGATGCGACGGGTACGTCCCATCAGCTCGCTGCGGGCAAAGAAACCGAAGTAGCGGGAATCCATGCTGTTGTCGCGATTGTCGCCCAGCATCATGTAGTGATCGGCCGGCACCACCACCGGGCCGAAGCTGCTGTGCAGGCTGGGATGCGCTGCGGACAGACGTACCAGGTGGTTCATGCCATCGATCTCTTCATCGCGGTAGCGCGCCTGGTCGATGCCGTCACCGCTTTCGGGAGGGGCGTGGGCCGGACCGTAGCTGGCGGCCCGGCCATTGATGAAGAGCACGTTGTCGCGCAGTTCCACCACGTCACCAGGCAGGCCAACGATACGCTTGAGCAGCAATTCGCCGGCCTGCCGCGAATCGATGGTGACGATGTCGCCGCGTCGCGGCTCGCCCAGGCGCCACAGACTGATATGGGTCAGCGGCAGGCGCAGGTCGTAGGCCAGCTTGTCGACCAGGATGCGGTCCCCCACCATCACGGTCGGCAGCATGGAACCGCTGGGTACCACGTTGTAGTCGGCGATGGCACTGCGAAACACCACCATCAGCGCGATGAAGGCCAGCAGGCCCTTGTTGCCTGCCACCAGTTCCTTGAGCGTGGATGTCATGATGCCGCCTGCCTGCCCCGTATTCACAAGGCCATCATGTTAAACGAAATCAGAGCCACTCAGGCCGCGCCGAACGCAAGGGCGAGGCCGGATGATCCCAGGCCATCTCGGCCTGGCCCACGCTGAGCGGCGCGCGCAGGCGCCGGGCCGGGCCCCAGACGGTCTGTTCCAGATGCGGATGCAGGTCGACTGGCGTTTCCGGTGCCAGTCCGGCCAGCCCCGAGGCGGCGGGATGGTCGGCCAGCAACTGCGCGGTGCGCGCCAGCGACAGGCGGTATTGGCTGCCTTCACCGGCAATCCGGCGCAGCGTCAGACCGCGTACGGCGGCGGCGGCCATCAGATAGCCGGTGGCGTGATCCAGGGCCTGTACCGGCAGCGGCACGGGCTTGTCGCTGGCGGCGGCGCGCATGCCGGCCTCGGCAATGCCGCTGCTCATCTGCACCAGGCTGTCGAAACCGCGCCGCTGCGCCCACGGACCACTCCAGCCGTAGGCGTTCAAGGCCACGTCCACCAGAGCGGGGTTGAGCTCGCGCCGACGCTGCACGCCCAGGCCCAGGCGTTCCAGTGCATCGGCGCGATAGCCATGTACCAGCACGTCCGCCCGGCGCAACAGATCCTCCAGGCAAGCCAGATCGGCACGCTGGCGCAGATCGAGCCCGGCACAGCGCTTGCCCAGGGTCATCTCGGGGACCACCCCGGGCTCCTCCCAGCAGGCCGGGTCGATGCGCAACACCTGGGCCCCGAAACCGGCCAGCCAGCGCGTGGCCGTCGGCCCGGCCAGCACCCGCGTCAGATCCAGTACCCGCACTCCCGCCAGGGGTCGCCGTGGATCGATGGAACCCGATGGCTGCGCGGCGGCCTCGACGCCTTGCCGTGCAACCAGCGCTTCTGCGGCGACGGCCGCACCTTGCGCATGGGTCGCCCACTGCGCCTGGCTGCGCATTTGAGCAGCGCAACCTCCCTGTGCTACCACCGCAGTTTCCAGTTCGCCCGCCTTCCAGCGCGCGACGGCCTGCCCCACTTCCTCGCGCGTGGCCTGCCGGGCGTCCAGCCCCAGCGCGGCCAGTGCCGCCGCACGATGATGGCTGGCGTTGGTGTGCAGGCGTATCCAGCCATCGGCGGCGCGATAGTCCCCCGCCACCGCATCCCACAAGGGCGGCGGCGCCCAACCCTGCGGGCGCAGGCTGCCACTGAACCACATCGCCGCCAGGCGGCGGTCACAGACCACCTCCGCAGGCGCGGCACCGTCACTCTGAACCAGTCCGGCCAGGGCCAGCCCGGCGGCGGCCACCGAGGCCTGGGCCAGATCGGAGGTCGCAAACACCGAGGGCAAGTCACCCTGGCCGCTCAGGCGCACGGCGGCGAGTGCATCGGGCGCGCCGTCCAGCGCGTTCCAGATCGTGCGGAGCATGGCGTGGGCAATGGAGTATGTGGTCATGGATATCCTCGAAAAGTGCTCAGCAATCCCGGCAGGATATCAGGGCCAGGGGCGCGGCCTGCACCGGTGTGCGCTCTGGCTGACAAAATTGTCATCTTGATGTCAGCCTCGCGTTGAGTGTCAACGCTTACATTGTCGCCGTAAGCCGAGGTCGGCCTTGGGCGCTGAGGGGTGCCGCCAGGCCGGCCGGTCCTTCATCCGCAAGCCATCATCGTGAGCCCTATGGTCGTCCCGTTTTGCCGCGTCGCAGCCAGCGCCCGTCTTCGTCATTTCACTCATCCTCCACAACACTTCGCCTTCCGCGCCAAGAAGGCAATGACGGTACTGGTGCTGGCTGCGCTCCTGGGCGGCTGCGCGGTCGGACCCGACTATGTGCGCCCGGCCATCGACCTGCCCGCGGCCTACAAGGAACAGGGCCCCTGGAAAGTCGCCGCCCCGCGCCAGGTCGATGATCGCCAGCGCTGGTGGGAAGCCTATGGCGACCCCGTCCTCGATGAGCTGGTCAGTCAGGCCAACGCCGCCAACCAGACCATCGAGCAGGCTGCGGCCCAGTATCGCCAGGCCCAGGCCACGGCTGCGGCGGCGCGGGCCAGCCTGTGGCCGACCATCGGTGCGCAGGCCGGGGCCACGCGCGCACAGACCAATACCAACGGCGTACAACGCCTGGGCGACAGCTATACCGTGGGCTTGAACGCCTCGTGGGAGGCCGACCTCTGGGGCCGCATCCGCCGTGGCGCCGAGGCCGGTGACGCCGGCGCCGAAGCCAGTGCCGCCAGCCTCGCGGCTGCCCGCCTGGCAATTCAGGCGACCCTGGTGCAAAACTACCTGCAACTGCGCGTGACCGACCTGCAGAAAGACTTGTATCGCCGCACCGTGGCGGCCTATACACGCTCCCTGCAACTGACCACGCATCAGTACGAAGCCGGTACCGCCCTGCGCTCCGACGTCGCCCAGGCCGACACACAACTGCGCGCTGCCCAAGCCCAATGGATCGATCTGGACGCCACCCGCAACCAGCTGGAACACGCCATCGCCATGCTCATCGGCAAGGCCCCGGCCGCCTTCAGCCTGGCACCGCTGCCGCCCGCCGCGGCCAGCGACCGCGGCATGGATGCCAACGCCCTGCACCTGCAAGCCAGCCTGCCGCAGATCCCGGCAGGACTGCCCTCGGACCTGCTGGAACGCCGTCCCGACATCGCCAATGCCGAACGCCTGGCCGCCGCCGCCAATGCCAACATCGGCGTGGCGCGTGCAGCCTACTTCCCGACCCTGACCCTGTCGACCAGCGGGGGCTACAACAGCGCTTCCCTGGCCGATCTGTTCAATACCCCGGGCCGCGTCTGGTCGCTGGGCGCAGCGCTGGCCGAGACCCTCTTCGATGGCGGCGCACGCAGTGCCCGCAACGATGCCGCTGTCGCCGCCTATGACGCCGCCGCTGCGCAATACAAGCAGACGGTCCTGGCCGCTCTGCAGGACGTGGAAGACAACCTCTCCACCTTGCGTGTGCTGGACCAGGAAAGCGCGGCCCAGGCCCAGGCGGTGCAATCGGCGCAGTTGGCCGAACGGCTGGCCATGAGCCAGTACCAGGCCGGCACCGTCACCTACCTGTCGGTCGTGACCACCCAGGCCACGTCCCTGAACAATCAGCGCAATGCCGTCACCCTGCTGGGCCGCCAGCTGGTGGCCAGCGTCGCGCTGATCAAGGCGACCGGCGGCGGCTGGCAGGTCGGACAGCCCGCTGCCGCCAGCGTGCCGGTACCGATGGCGGCGCGCTGACGGGCGTGCTGCATCTTCCCAATCCCATGTGCATTTTCCAGGACGAGTTTCCGGCATGACCACCTCACCCAACTCCCGCAAGACTTCCCCGACTGCGCAACGCTCCCGCCTGGCCCTCTTCGTGGCGACGGCACTCATCCTCACCACCGGTGCTGGCGGCTGGATCACCCTGCAGCGCGCCCGCGCCGCCGACCAGCCGGCCGCCAAGGCAACACCGCCAGTATCGGTCTCGCTGGCCCGCGTACAGGAGCGCGATCTGCCGCTCTACCTGGCCGGGGTCGGCACCGTCACCGCCAATGCGAGCGTGGTCGTCAGGACGCGCATCGACGGCCAGCTGGACCAGGTCGGGTTCCAGGAAGGTGCCGAGGTCAAGAAGGGACAACTGCTGGCCCGGATCGACCCGCGTGCCCTGCAGGCACAGCTGGCCCAGGCCGAGGCGCAGCGCGCCAAGGACGCCGCCACCCTCATGAATGCGCGACTGGACCTGCAGCGCTATACCACCCTGCGCAGCCAGGATGCCGCGACACAGCAGCAGCTCGATACGCAGAAGGCGCTGGTGGCGCAGCTGGAAGCTGCGGTCAAGACCGATGAGGCGCAAGTGGCCTATGCCCGGGTGCAACTGAGCTATACCACCATCCATGCGCCCATCTCGGGGCGCGTCGGCGCACGTCTGGTCGATCCGGGCAATATCGTGCATGCCAGCGATGCCAACGGGCTGGTGGTGATCAACCAGATCGATCCCATCACCCTGGTCTTCACCTTGCCGGAAGACGCCGTGGTCGGCATCAATCGCGCTCAGCGCAGCAGCCAGCAGCCGCTCAGGGTGATCGCCTATGCGCGCGATTCGCAGGAGATACTGGCCACCGGCAAACTGGTGCTGCTGGACAACCAGATCAACACCGGCAACGGCACCGTGCAACTGAAGGCGCGCTTCGACAATGCCCAACACATGCTGTGGCCAGGCCAGTACGTCAATGCCCGCCTGCAGATGAACAGCCACGGCAACGCCCTGACGGTCCCGGCAGCGGCCATCCAGCGCAACCAGCAAGGCACCTACGTCTATGCCATCGACCAGGACGACAAGGCCGACATGCAGCCGGTCAAGGTCGACCGTATCCAGGACGGCATTGCCGTCCTGGCCGCCGACAGCGGCGTGAGCGCTGACCAGCGCGTGGTCATTGACGGACAGTACAAGCTCAAGCCCGGCAGCCGCATCGTCGAAAGCAAGCCGCAGTCGTCCGGTGCCCAGACGAAAGGAAGCACCAAGTGAGCGTCTCGGCCACCTTCATCAAGCGCCCCATCGGCACCACGCTGCTGGCCATCGCCCTCCTGCTGGTGGGGATTGCGGTCTGGCCGCTGCTGCCGGTGGCACCGCTGCCGCAGGTCGACTTCCCGACCCTCCAGGTGACGGCGCAATTGCCCGGAGGCAGTCCCGAGACCATGGCCTCCAACGTGGCGCAGCCGCTGGAGCGCCAGTTCTCGCTCATCGCCGGCCTGTCGCAGATGACCTCGCAGAGTACCCTGGGGACCACCCAGATTACGCTGCAGTTCGATCTCAACCGCAACATCGATGCCGCCGCGCTGGACGTGCAGGCGGCCATCAACGCCTCCACCGGGCAATTGCCCTCGAACCTGCCCAATCCGCCGACCTTCCGCAAGATCAACCCGGCCGACTCGCCCATCATGATCATGTCGGTGCAGTCCGATGCGCTGCCCCTGACGGTGGTCAACGACTACGCCGACAACATCCTGGCCCAGCAGATCTCGCAGATCTCCGGTGTCGGCCTGGTCAACGTGAACGGCCAGCAAAAACCGGCCGTGCGCATCCAGGTCGATCCGGCCAAGATCGCCACGCTGGGCATCAGCCTGGAAGACCTGCGCGGCGTCATCGCCACCACCACCGTCAACCAGCCCAAGGGCACCGTCGATGGTGCGCGTCAGGCCTTTACCGTCTATACCAACGACCAGTTGCTCAAGGCCGAGCAATGGAATGACATGGTCCTGGCCTGGCGCAATGGCGCGCCGATCCGGGTCAGGGACATCGGCGTAGCCGTCGATGGCCCGGAAAACAACAAGATCGCCGCCTGGGCCTTCGCGGGGGCCGCCAATACCGCCGACCACACCATCACCAATGGCCGTTCCATCGTGCTGGCCATCACCAAGCAGCCCGGCGCCAACGTGATCGAGACGGTCGGCCGCATCAAGGCCGCCATGCCCCGCCTGCGCGCTGCCATTCCGGCGGCGATCCACGTCAATACCCTGATCGACCGCACCCAGACCATCCGTGCCTCGGTACAGGATGTGGAATTCACCCTGGTGCTGACCATCGCGCTGGTGGTGATGGTGATCTTCGTGTTCCTGCGCAACGTCGCCGCTACCCTGATCCCCTCGGTGACGGTGCCACTGGCCATCATGGGCACGGCCGGGGTGATGTATGTGGTCGGCTACAGCCTGGACAACCTCTCGCTCATGGCCCTGACCATTGCAGTCGGTTTCGTGGTGGATGACGCCATCGTCATGCTGGAAAACATCTATCGCTACGTCGAACAAGGCATGACGCCGCTGGAGGCGGCCTTGAAGGGGGCCGGCGAGATCGGCTTCACCATCATCTCGATCTCGGTGTCGCTGGTGGCAGTGTTCATTCCTCTCTTGCTCATGGGTGGCATCGTGGGGCGGCTGTTCCGCGAATTCGCGGTCACGGTCACGCTGACCATCGCCGTCTCGGTCATCATCTCGCTCACCCTGACTCCCATGCTGTGCTCGCGCTTCCTCAAGAACGAACATGGTCACCAGCACGGCAAGCTGTACCAGTGGTTCGAGCGCGGCTTCGATGCCATGCTCAATGGCTACAAACGCGGGCTGGACGTGGTGATGCGGCACCAGTTCATCACCCTGATGAGCTTCATCGCTACCGTGGCGCTGACGGTGGTGCTGTTCATCTTCATCCCCAAGGGCTTCTTTCCTCAGCAGGACAATGGCGTCATCGTCGGCTTTGCCGAATCCTCGCAGGACACCTCATCGGCGGCCATGCACGAGCGCCTGCTGAAGGTGGCCGAGGTGGTCCGCCGTGATCCGGACGTGCTCGGCTTTGCCATGAGTGCCGGCTCGACCACCTTCAACACCGGCCAATTCTTCATCGCGCTCAAGCCAAAGGACGAAGGCCGCACCACCAATGCCGACGAGATCATCGCGCGCCTGCGTCCCCAGGTCGCGAAGATCCAGGGAGTGAACCTGTTCATGCAGGCCAGCCAGGACATCAACGTCGGTGGCCGTCTTTCGCGTACCCAGTACCAATACACCGTCACCGATACCGACCTCGATGAACTCAACGTCTGGGCGCCGCGCATGCTGGAGCGTTTGCGTCGCCTGCCGCAGTTGACCGACGTGGCTTCCGACCAGCAGAACCAGGCGGCCGCCGCCGTCATCACCATCGACCGGGCGCGCGCCTCCAGCTTCGGCATCTCGCCCTCGCTGATCGATGCCACCATCTATGACGCCATCGGCCAGCGCCAGGTGGCGCAATACTTCACCCAGATCAACAGCTATCACGTCATTCTCGAGGTCACGCCGCAACTGCAGAAGGATCCTTCACTGTTCGACAAACTCTACCTGACCTCGCCGCTGACCGGTCAGCAGGTGCCGCTGTCGACCTTCGTGAAGATCGATACCAGCAAGACCTCCTACCTGTCGATCAGCCACCAGAGCCAGTTCCCGGCAGTGACGATTTCCTTCAACCTGGCCAAGGGCGTGTCGCTGGGCGAGGCGGTCAACGTGATCCAGAAGACCAAGGACGAAATGGGCGTGCCGCAAACGCTGGTGGGCAACTTCCAGGGTACGGCCAAGGCTTTCGGTGATTCGCTGGCCTCGCAACCCTATCTGATCGCGGCCGCCCTCATTGCGGTCTACATCGTGCTGGGCCTGCTCTACGAGAGCTACATCCATCCGCTGACCATTCTCTCGACCCTCCCCTCGGCGGGCGTGGGGGCGCTGCTGATCCTGATGATAGGCGGCTACGACCTGTCGGTGATTGCCCTGATCGGTATCATCCTCCTCATCGGCATCGTCAAGAAGAACGGCATCATGATGATCGACTTCGCCCTCACCGCCGAGCGCAGCCAGGGACTGAAACCGGAAGAAGCCATCTACCAGGCCTGCCTGCTGCGCTTCCGCCCCATCATGATGACCACCATGTGTGCCCTGCTCTCGGGCCTGCCGCTGATGCTGGGCCATGGTGCCGGTTCCGAGCTGCGTCGTCCGCTGGGCTATGCGATGGTGGGCGGGCTGGTGCTGTCGCAGGCGCTCACGCTCTTCACCACGCCAGTGGTCTACCTTTATCTGGACCGCGCCCACTACTGGTACGAACGCAAGAAGAAGGCGCGCCAGCAACGCAAGGCGGCACGCCTGGCACAGGAGCACTGAGCCTGTGCAGCAGCGTCATCAACAAGGTCCGGCCGGGAAGGTAGAATCCGGCATGGGCGAGCGCCGGGGAATGTTCCTGGCGCCGCCAGTGGAGAGCGCATGAAGATCCTGATAGTCGAAGATGAGCAAAAGATGTCCGAGTACCTCTGCAAGGGCCTCACCGAGCAGGGTTGCGCGGTCGATGTGGCCGGCAACGGGGTCGACGGACAACACCTGGCGATCCAGCATGACTATGACGTCATCGTGCTGGACGTCATGCTGCCGGGCCTGGATGGCTTTGCCGTGCTGCGTTCGCTGCGCACGGTCAAGCAGACGCCGGTCATCATGCTGACCGCACGGGACAGCGTGGAAGACCGTATCAAGGGCTTGCACGAGGGGGCCGACGACTACCTCATCAAGCCCTTCTCCTTCCTCGAACTGCTGGCCCGTCTGCAGGCACTGACCCGCCGGGGACGTGTCCAGGAAGCACCGCAGCTGCGCATCGGCGACCTGCAGATCGACCTGATCTCGCGCAAGGCTTTCCGCGGCGGGCTGCGCATCGACCTCACCGCCAAGGAGTTCGCCCTGCTGGCCGTGATGGCACGGCGCCAGGGGGAAATCCTCTCCAAGACGGCCATTGCCGAACTGGTCTGGGACATGAATTTCGACAGCAACACCAACGTGGTCGAAGTCGCCATCAAGCGCCTGCGCGCCAAGATCGACGCGCCCTTCGAACAGAAGCTGCTGCATACCGTGCGCGGCATGGGTTACGTGCTGGAGCCGCGCGCCACCTGTGACAGCGACGATGAGTGAGACGCCGATCCCGCAGGGGGCCCGCCGGAACAAACGCCGCCTGCCGCTGCAGCGCTCCATCACGGCGCGCCTGGTGCTCATGTCGGCGGTATCGGCACTGCTCATCTTCGCCGTGGCTGCCGTGGTGCTCTACACCGTCCTCAAGGGCGAGCTGCTGCGCCATGAACGCGATTCCCTGTTCACTACCCTCAATGACATCAGCTACCAGATCGAACGCGCCGGCACTACCGAACGCTGGAGCCGCGTACAACTGAAACTGTCCACCCTGTCGCAGGCGGACCAGCACGTATTCTTCTGGATCGCCAGCGAGGATGCGCGATTCACCTATGGCGATCTCACGCGGCTGTCCCCGGCGGCCATCAATCATGTGGATGGCAAGGAGGTCGGACGGCTGCACCTGCCGGGGCGGGCCTATCCGCTGCACATCATGACGCGCACCCTGCCGGCCTTGGAGGACCGCCCGGAAGTCCGGGTCACGGTCGGGGTCGACGGTGCACCCTACTTCGAGATGCGGCGCACTTTTCTTCTGGCCACGAGCATTTCCTCACTGCTGGGCATCGTGCTGGCCGTCATTTCCAGCTACTGGATTGCGCGCGCCGGCCTGGCCCCTTTGCGCCGCATGTCGGCCCGCGCCCAGAGTTTCTCTCCGCGCAAGCTGTCGGCGCGCATACCGGTGGAAGCCTTGCCGGACGAGTTGTCGGTCCTGGCCGATGCCTTCAACGGCGCGCTGGAACGCATCGAACAGGCCTATACGCAGCTTGAAGCCTTCAATGCCGACGTCGCCCACGAACTGCGTACGCCCCTGGCCAATCTGATCGGCCAGACCCAGGTCGCGCTGGCGCGCGAACGCAGTGCGGGGGAATTCAAGGACGTGCTGCAATCCAATCTGGAAGAGCTGGACCGCATCCGCTCCATCGTCAACGACATGCTGTTCCTGGCGCGCTCCGACCAGGGCGAAGCCGCCACCGCACGGGTGCCGGTGCGGGTGGCCGAGGCGGTGCAGAAGACGGTGGATTTCTTCGAATTCGTGCTCGATGACACCGGCATGGCCATCACGGTGGCGGGCGACCTGGAGGCCACGGCCACCATGGAAACCGCGCTTTTCAAGCGCGCCCTGACCAACCTGATCCAGAACGCCATCCAGCATTCGCCGCAAGGTGCGCAGTTGCGCATTGACATCGCCAGCGGCGAAGACATGGTGCGTGTGGCCGTCACCAATCCCGGCGCGGCCATCGACGAGCAACACCTGCCGCGCCTGTTCGACCGCTTCTATCGTGTCGACAGCGCGCGCCAGGACATCAACGGCAGCCACGGCCACGGCCTGGGCCTGGCCATCGTCAAGGCGGTGGCGCGCATGCACGGTGGACGGACCTTCGCCAGCAGCCGTGGCGGGTACAACAGCATCGGCTTTACCATCGCGCGCCACTGAGGCACCCGATGGCCTCAATAGCCGCGCTTCAGATCCACATTGGCGAGGATCTCGCCGGTCTTGCGGTAATGGCGGATATTGGCCGCCACGATGGACGAGGCCGTCCCCGAATCGGTCGGAGCAGAACAATGCGGCAGTACCGTCACCGCAGGATGCGACCACGGCCAGGCGTCAGCCGGCAATGGTTCAGTCGCAAAGACGTCCAGCACCGCATGCCGCAACTGCCCCGCATCCAGTGCCTGATGCAGGGCGGCATCATCGATGATGGGTCCGCGCGCGAAATTGATGAGCTGTGCATCCGGTGGCAACAGCGCCAGCCGCGCGGCATCCAGCAAACCGCGTGTCTGGGTCGTCAGTGGCAACAGGCAGACCAGAATGTCGGTCTGTGCCAGCATCTGTGCCAGTCCCTCCATCCCGCTACAGGTCTGCATACCCGGTATGCTGCGCGCACTGCGACTCCAGCCCGTCACCGGAAAGCGCGCCTGGCGCAGGGCCGCTGCTGCCGCTTCACCCAGGGCACCGAGCCCGAGGATGCCCACGCGACGCTGCTCCGGCAGCACGTAGTCCAGCGGCTGCCATTGCCGCGCCTGCTGCTGGCGGGCGTAATACGGCATGTCGCGGTGCAGGTAGAGGGTCCAGGCCAGTACCGCTTCGGCCATGGTGGCAGCCAGCCGGGGATCGACCAGACGCGTGATCTGCAGACCGCTCTGATCGAGATCGGCCACCAGCCGCTCCACCCCGGCCCAGACGCTATGGACCCACTGCAATTGCGGCAGCAGTTTCAGTTGCGCCGGATCGGGATTGGCGACGATGGCCACGCGGCATTGCGCACGTCGCGTTTCATCCAGGTCGCCAAAGGCCAGGATCTCTTCTTCCGGCATGGCCGCGCGCAAGCACTGCAACCAGGCGGCTACCGAGGCGGCATCGCCCTGGCTGACGAAGGCAATGGGCGTGACCGCGCTCATTTGGCGTACACCGTGGCCAGATCGCGGAAGCCTTTGACTTCGATGGGGTTGCCCGAGGGATCCAGGAAGAACATCGTGGCCTGCTCGCCTGGCTCGCCGGCAAAGCGGATCTGCGGTGCCAGCACGAACTGGAGCGCGCCGCTGGCGGCAAGACGGTCGGCCAGTTGCTGCCATTGATCCAATGGCAGGATCACGCCCAGATGCGGCATGGGCACCAGGTGATGACCGACATGACCGGTGTTGCTCACGGCAAAGGGTTCGCCCAGGTGCAGCGAGAGCTGGTGACCGAAGAAGTCAATGTCGACCCAGGTGTCGGTGCTGCGCCCTTCGGCGCAGCCCAGCAGATCGCAATAAAAGCGGCGCGCCTGGTCGAGGTCGCGCACGTGATAGGCCAGGTGGAAGATGGATGGCATGAAAAGTCCCGGATCGACAGGCTGGTTGCGAAAGCCGACTAGCATACCGCAATGGGCGTGCTTGTATGGAAACATGCCAACGATGCTTCCATACAATCGCGCCGAAACGCCATTGACATGCGTCAAGCAGCCCCGGATTTGCGCTGGACGCCTGCCCATGTCCGGCCTACTCTGAAGACATGGCATTCCGCCGCGGATGCCTTCCCCCACGAATCTCCGAGGAGCCACCATGAGCTACAAGTCCATCCTGGTCCATGTCGACCAGTCGCGTCACGCCGCCCAGCGCATCCGCATTGCCGCCGAACTGGCCCGCGCACAGCAGGCGCACCTGATCGGCAGTGCCGTCAGCGGCATCTCCAGCTTCATCACCATGGAAGGCGCCGCCTACGTTGCGGCGCAGATGGATGGTTTCCGCGACCGTGCCCTGGCTGCGCTGGAAAACTTCGACAAGATCGCCAACAGCGTCGGCGTGCCCTCCTGCGAAAAGCGCTTCGTCGATGACGATGCCGAAGGCGGTCTGGCTCTGCAGGCGCGCTATGCCGACCTGGTGGTGGTCAGCCAGGCCGACCTCGATGATGCCGACGAAAGCTTCCTCACCGACCTGCCCGAATACGTCATGCTCAATTCACCGCGTCCGGTACTGATCATCCCCAGCGCGGGTGAATTCAGGCAGGTGGGCAAGAATGCACTCATCGCCTGGGACGGCAGCATGGAATCGACCCGCGCCATCACCGCCGCCCTGCCCTTGCTGCGGCAGGCCGACAACGTCACGGTGGTGCTCTTCAATTCCGACAAGCGCCTGGGCACACACGGTGAGCAGCCCGGCGCCGACATCGCGCTCTACCTGGCGCGCCATGGCGTGAAGGTGGAAGTGGCGCAGGAACAGACCACGCTCGATATCGGCAATGCCCTGCTCTCGCTGGCGGCCGACAAGGGTTCCGACCTGCTGGTCATGGGCGGTTACGGTCACACCCGCTTCCGCGAAGTGCTGCTGGGCGGCGTGACGCTGACCATCCTCAAAACCATGACGCTGCCGGTGCTGATGGCGCACTGACACCATCAGCATGACCTGCGCTGAGTCAGCGCGCTTGCACCACCGGCCCCTCGCGGGCCGGTGTCTTTTGGGCGGCCAGACGATCACGCTGTTGCAGGCGCGCACGGCGCTTGCGCACCCAGATGATCACGCCAGTCACTGACAGCATTGCCACCAGCACGCCCATCAAGGAAATCAGCACGCGTCCGGTCAACCCGAGAATGCGGCCCGAATGCAGCGGGAACTGGGCCTGCAGGAAGATATCGCCGGCACTGCCGCGACCGGGAATCTTGCCGCCTTCATAGGCACCGCTCATGGCATCGAAATACAGCCAGGCATTGCCCAACCCGACATCGCCATGGTCGTTGCCAGGCTGGAAGAAACCTACCCCATAGACGCCAAACATGCCCGAATAGAAGACCCCGCCGACCGGCTCGGTCAGCCCCAGCTTCTGTCCTTGCGCGCGCCCCAGGGCCACGACCTGTTCGCGTGAAATACGCGGCTCCGGCACCTTGTCGGGCGCGATCGGGGTGCGCGTATCGAAGGGGCCGGCGCTCAGCGTGGAAACGCTCTGCAGGAGGGGACGCATGACCTGGCGCTCCAGGTTCATCGACACCGAGGTCACCGCCAGTACCAGCAGCAAGCCCCAGATCCAGACACCGCCCGAGCGATGCAGATCGAAATTGAGCTTGTGCCCGCCCTCGCGCCAGCGGAAGGCCAGCGACTTGCGCCAGCTGCGCCAGTTGGGGAAAGACAGATAGAGCGCAATGAAGCAATCCAGTGTCCACACGATGCCGATGATGCCCATGAGCCAGATGCCGGTCTCGATGCCGCCCACGTCCGGCAGGTGCATCGTGTAGTGCAGCTTGTAGAGGAAGGGCAGCAGGTTTTCCCGCGCCAGCGAGATCGCGCCCCACATGCGGCGCCCCTGTATGTCGCCGGTGACCGGATCGACCGCGATCTGGTTGTAATCCAGCACCGGCAGCTTGCCGGTAGCCGGATCCAGGCGTGGCTCGACCATCATGCTGATGGTGTGACCGGGTTCGGCCTCGGTGAGCACATAGGTCACGCGCAAGGCGGGCTCGGCAGCTTCCACGCGCCGTGCCAGTTCCAGGCCAGGCAACGGCGGCCCGGCGTCGGGGCGGTCGGCGCTGCGGGCATGGAACAGTTGCGGATTGAGCCAGGCATCCAGTTCGTGATCCCAGGAGATCACCGCGCCGGTCACGCCGGCGATGAACAGGAACACGGCCACGGCCAGGCCGAACCAGCGATGGAGGAGGACGAGAATTGCACGCATGGGCTGACTTACCTGGCTAGAGGGCGGAGTGATTCAGGGGCTGCTCGGAAGGCGACCATGACCGGGTCAGAAATCGACCTTGGCCGACACGCTGAAGGTACGCGGGTCACCCGGCTTGATGTAGTTCTCGTACTGGTATTGCCAGTAGCGCTTGTCCAGCAGATTGTTGACGGACGCCCGGAAGGTCGTGTCGTGCTGCCCGATGCGCGTGGTGTAGCTGGCACCCAGATTGAACAGGGTGTAACTGGCCAGTTCAATGTCATTGGCTGCACGCACCATGGTGCTGCCGGTGAACTTGGCATCGGCCGACAGCTTCAGGCCGGCCACCTGCGGCACCAGGTAGGACACCCGGGCCGTGGCCATATTGCGCGGTGCACCGGCCACACGGTTGCCGTTGTAGGTATTGCCCTGGTCGTACTTGGCATCGAGCAGCATCAGGCTGCCTGCGACCAGCCACCGTGCCGTCGGGCGATAGGCCGCGCCCAGCTCCAGGCCCTGGTAGTTGGACTGACCATCCTGCACCAGCGCGCCATTGAGCGTGTATTCGGAAGCCCGCTCGATGCGGAACAGCGCGGCGGTGGCGCTCCAGTTCTGCTGATCGGTCTTGGCGCCGACCTCATATTGCTTGCTCTTGAGCGGCTTCAGCTGGCTGCCGTAGTTGGTGTTGGTCACGCCGGGGACACCGCCCTGCTCCAGCGATTCCACATAGCTGGTGTAGAGGGTGGTATTGCGCTCGGGCTTGAACATGAGGGCGACTGTCGGCGTCAGGGCCGACTTGTCGTAACGCGAACTGAGTGCACCGGCGGTGGTGAAGTTGTCCTGCTTGAACTGGTTGTAGCGGCCACCGGCCAGCAGTGACCAGCGTTCCGAGAAGTTCAGCGTATCGCTGGCAAAGATCGCCTGCTGGCTGATGATGGCGTTGTGATAGGTCTGCAGGCCGGTGCTGCTGTAGTAGGCATTGGTATTGGGCACATACAGATTGCCGCTGCCGATCTGCTGGTACACCGAACTGATCGAATAATCATTGACCTGCTTCTGCCATGACGCCCCCAGCACCAGCTGATGGTCGATGCCGCCGGTGCGGGCATTGCCCTCCAGCATGGCCTGCCACTGGTCGAAGGTATGGCCCTCGCGGCTGTCGGAACGCCAGTCGGCATAGTTGCCTGCCGCATCCGAGAGCATGGCGATGTCTTCATTGCGGAAGCGCTTGGCCGTGCTGTGGCTGTAACTCAGGTTGGCCTTCCAGTCGGCGTTGAGCCGATAGGTCAACCCGGTCTGGTAGAACTGGAAGTTGGTGTCCAGATGCTGGCCGGGGCCGGCCAGGGTCTTGTCGCTGCCGCTCACTACCGAGGGCAGCGCGCTGCCGCTCAGGCTGCTGGTCACGAAGGATGGCGTCTGGTCGGTGGAATTGCTGTTCTGCCAGATGGCCTGGAAATCCCAGGTCAGGTCGCGCGTCAGGCGTCCGTCCAGCGCCAGCGAGGCCGAGTTGCGGCGCAGGTGGCCATCATTGAAGGTCTGGCCCTGGTCATGCGTGACGTTGAGGCGATAACCGAACATGTTGTCGTTGCCGAAGCGCCCGCCCAGGTCGATGTGCTCGCTCAAGATGCTGTTGCTGGTGTAGCCCACCGAGACGCTGCGCACGGGGGTGTCAGTCGGTTTCTTGGTGACGTAGTTGAGTACCCCGCCCGGCGAGCCGAATCCATACATGAAGCCGGCCGAGCCCTTGAGCAGGTCGACCCGCTCGAAGTGATCGTAGGGCAAGGTGATGCCATAGCCGAGGAAAGGCTTGCCATCGATGCGGAAGGAATTCTGCCAGTCGGCAGGGAGGCCGCGAATGGTGATGTAGGAGGCCCAGGCACTGTAACCACCGCTGTTGTCGCTGACCGAAGCCTCGTTGTAGAACAGGTCGCCAAGCTTGTTGACCTGCTTGTCGGCCAGGTCGGAAGCGGTGATGCTGGTGACGGAGAAAGGTGTCTCCAGCAGCGAACGCGATCCCAATGCACCCGCGCTGGACTGGCTTTGCAGGTGCTGCGTTGGCTCGCCTGTGCCAGTGGCGGAGACGGTCACGGTCGGCAACTGCGCGCTGCCAGCGTCATTGGCATCGCTGTCGGCAGCGCCGGTCTGTACCGCCTGCGCCACCGCCAGTGCAGGCGCGCCGGCCAGCGCCATGCTGATGAAAACCGGGCGCAAGGCGCGATACATGGCGCGGGGACGAGCGCGCAGCGACGACTGGATCAAGGGTTTCCTCTTCATATTGATTAACTTTAATGCGAACGATAATAGTTCTTATTTATTTTAAGCAATATGACGGAAAAAAGAAAGTTTCCTGACAAGTCTTCACCCTTGCCCGCTTCGCTGTCTCGAAATAATGAGAAGAGTCTTTGGAATAACTTCGGACTCCGCTTGATCTCTTTCAGCTTATAAGCAACAAGCGCGCAACTCGGCTTACCTTCGTGCTGTTTCAACCATGAAGAGGAGCAGCACATGGCCAGAGCCATCATCCGCCAAGGCGATCCCACTTCTCACGGCGGCATCGTGCAGGAAGGCTTTTCCAACTTCACGCTGTTTGGCAAGCCCATGGCCGGCGTGGGGCATCGCGGTTATTGCCCGCAATGTCGCAGCGTGTTCAGCATTGTCGAGGGCGCGGAGCAGTTCCGCTATCTGGGGCGTCAGGTGGCGGTGGAAGGGATGATGACCTCATGCGGCGCCGTGCTGCAGGCGACCCAGCGGCAGGTCACGGCGGACGAGTTCACGGCGACGGCGCAGGCCGCACAGACCCGCTATGGCGATCGTTACCTCCTGCGCGACCAGCACGGCAACCCGATTGCCCATGCCGAATATGCCTTGTCGATCGCCGGCGGAGCGCCGCAGTTCGGCCTCACCGACGCGCATGGCCGCACCCACATGACTGCAACGGCGGCGCAGCGGTGGGAGGTGGATATTTATCTGGAGGGCTGAAGATGGATAACCCGCTGCGCTCGCCCAGGACCGGCAAGACCTTGCGCAAGGTCGCTACCCGGACGCTGACGCCGATGACCGATGTCGGCGAGAAGGTCGTCACCGTGAACAGGGAGTTCATCGAGGTCATCATTGGCGACACACGACTGCCCGGCAGTGGGGAGCAGTGGGGTCATGCGGCGATCATGATTGATGGAACCGTCTACTTGCGCGCGCATGACGAATACCTGGTCATGAGCAAAACCGTGTACATGAATGGTGGCAAACTCGAGAAGGCTCTCAAAATCCTGAGCATCAGAGGACAAAGCTATCGCGACAGTGTTGGCCTCGTCCTTTGGTTATCGGCAAAGGAAAAGCAGATGCTGGACGTCGAGCTCAAACGAAGAGTGGCACTGGACAGGCAACTGATCCTTCAAAGCAATGGCACCCGGAGCAGCTACAGCATTCTCGACAATTCATGTTCGACCAACGTTGCCGATGTCCTTGAGTTGATTGGCATCCTCGCGCATGATCCGCGCTGGCCACCCACCCCGGTGACTCCCGCGGAACTGCTCGCGGCGCTGGAGAAGTCGCGCCGTCTGGTCAGGAAAAATTTCTATCCAAGGAAACCATCATGACACCGGAAACGGAATGGCTCAGCAGTCCGGTCTGCGGCCGCAGGGGAAGCCGGGACGGTGTCTGCGACCGCCCCGCCCTCCTCAGGCCATGGCAATCCTGCTGAGGATCTCCTGCAACTGATCGATATCGTAAGGTTTGGGCAGGGAGTGCGAGGCAAAGCCGACGTTGCGCGCCACCATGGTGCCGTAGCCGGAAGCGAAGATCACCGACATTTCCGGAAACCGCTCCAGGGCATGCCTGGCCAGGTCCACCCCGGACATGCCCGGCAGATTGACGTCAGTGAAGAGCACATCGAAACTCTGCTCGTCCAGGGCCTGCTGCGCATCTTCCGCACTGATCACGCCGCGTGCCTGGTGGCCCAGCGTCTCCAGCAATTCACACACCAGTTGCTGGGAATCGATGTTGTCTTCCACCACCAGCAGACGCAATCCGTTGGAAGAGGCCGCCGTCGGCTCAGGTGTCGCAGGTGTCGCCGTCGCGGCAGCGGCGCTCCCGGCGTCGGCCTGTTCGAAATGCGCGTCCTGTCCCTCGGGCTGGCGCTGGGGATCCCCCACCGGAAGCACATGCAGGCTGGCGCTGGCATTGGCCTGGTCGCGCTCGCGCGTGAGCTGGGCCAGCTCGATGCGATGGGCCCGGCTGGAGAGCATCTGCCGGATGCGCTGGGCCAGCTGGTTGATGCGATACGGCTTGGAAAGCAGCTCCACCCCCGCATCCAGGCGTCCTTCATGCACAATGGCATCGCGCGGATAGCCGGACGTAAACAGAATCTCGATCTCCGGCAACAGCTGCCGCGCCTGACGTGCCAGTTCGGTCACGGGGACACTGCCCGGCATGACCACATCGGTAAACATCAGGTCCACCGCAATGCCGCTCTGCAGGATGGCCAGGGCACGCTCGCCATTGTCGGCCTTGAGCACCCGGTAGCCCAGCGAGGACAGGGTATCGATCACCGTCAGCTGCAGATTGGGATCATCCTCAACGACCAGGATGGTCTCGTCACCACCGCGCACCTCCATGTCGCGGTTGTCGTCGATCAGCACTTCCTGATCGATGCAGCGCGGGAAGTAGATGCGGATCGTGGTGCCCTTGCCCGCTTCACTGTGCAGGCTGATGTGGCCCCTGCTCTGCTTGACGAAGCCATAGGCCATCGACAGGCCCAGCCCGGTGCCCTCGCCTTCGCGCTTGGTCGTGAAGAAAGGTTCGAAGGCGCGCTCACGTACCTCGGGCGACATGCCGGCGCCATTGTCGGAAATCTGCAGCTCCACGTAATCGCCCGGCTGCAGGTCCGCCTGCGAGAGGAAGGCCGGATCACTCAGCTGCACGTTGTCGATCTGCAGGGTGAGCCGTCCGCCATTGGGCATCGCATCGCGCGAATTGATGGCGGTGTTGATGATGAGGTTCTCGACCTGGTTGGGGTCGAGCATGGTGTTCCACAGGTCATGCGTAATGACGGTGGAAATCTCGATGTTTTCACCCACGGCACGGCGCAGCAGATCATCCATGTTCTGCACCACCCGCTCCAGGTTGATGCTGCGTGGCTGCAGCGGCTGGCGGCGGGCGAACGCCAGCAGTTGCGAGGACAGCTTGGCACCGCGATCAACCGCGCCGATGGCCGTGCGCACACGCTGACGGCTGCGGTCGTCCAGGCGCGGATCGGTCTGCAGCAATTGCAGGTTGCCGCCGATGATCTGCAATACGTTGTTGAAGTCATGCGCCACACCGCCGGTGAGCTGACCGACCGCTTCCATCTTCTGCATCTGGCGCAACGCCGCTTCGGCGCGACTGCGCTCAACGATTTCCTCGACCACACGCTGCTCCAGCGTATCGTTGAGTTCGCGCAACGCGTCTTCCGCACGGCGGCGTTCAGTGATGTCGGTCGACACCGCGATCATGGCCTGCGGCCTGCCCTCGCCATCGACGATGCGACTGATGTCGCTGGAGACCCAGAACGAACTGCCATCCGGACGCAGGTAGCGCTTTTCCAGGGTGAAGGAACTACCGTCGGTAATGCAGCGATTGAACAGAGTCATGTTCATCGGCACATCGTCAGGATGGGTGACGTCGGCCAGGGTCATCTGCAGCATCTCGGCCTCGGTGCGTCCGAGCATACGGCACAGTGCCTGGTTCACGCGCAGATAGCGGCCTTCCAGGTCCAGCTCCGAGAAGCACACCGAGGCCTGGTTGAAGATGGCAGTGAGACGGTTCTCGCTCCATGACAGGGCCTGCAGTCCGCGTCGTCGTTCGGTCAGGTCGACGAAGGTGCAGAGCGCTCCCTGCAGCTGGCCATCCTGCCATACCGGATGGGCCTGGTACTGCACCGGGAAACTGCTGCCATCGACACGCAGGAAATCCTCGCTCTCCACATGGGCCGCGAGCCCTTCTCGCGCGGCCTTGAGCACGGCGCATTGGCCGCGCGTGCCAGTGCCGTCGTCAGCCGCAGTCAGGATCACCTCATGGATGGAACGCCCCAGCACATCCTTCTCGCCGGCATAGCCCAGCAATTGCAGGAAGGCGGCATTGCAGAGCGTGACGATGCCATCGCGGTCGATGGAGAAGAAGCCCTGGTCGGTCGAGTCCAGCAATTGCCGCACGAAGGCGTTGTTGGCGCGCACGCTGGCTTCGGAAGCGGCCAGTGCCTGCTCCACGAGCTTGCGCGAAGTGACGTCGAAGACCACCCCGACATAGCGTGAACCGGTACGTGGATCATCCTCCACCACCTCGCCCTTGCGCGCCAGCCAGCGCTGCTCGCCGTCGGGGCGGGTGATGTGGTACTCGGTGTATTCGAGCGGATTGCGCGGTCCGCCCTCCTTGATGCGAGAAGTACCGAGATTGGGGTGGAACTCCTCGTCGATCATGTCCACCAGTTGCTGCGAAGTCACTTCGCCCTCGGCAGGCAGGCCCCACAGTCGGCGGAAACGGTCCGAGACCGCCAGCTTGCCGGAAACCGGGAACCACTCGAAGATGCCGATCCCGCCAGCACGATCGACGATGCGCAGGCGCTCTTCGGCCACGAAGCGTTCGGTGACATCGTTGCCCTCGATGAATATGCCGGCTACCCGGCCATCGGCACCCTTGATGGGCTGAAACACGAAGTCCAGCACCGCACCCGCAAAGCCGCTCTGGTGCTCGCGTCGCAAGAACAGACGTGCGCCGCGTTCGGTATAGGTCTGGCCGGTCTGGTAGACACGGTCCAGCAGTTCGTAAAGATTTTCGTCCAGCAATTCCGGCAGCGCTTGCCGCGCCGGCAGGCCCAGCACCGGGCGATCGCCGAACAACTTGAAGTAGGCACCATTGACACGTTCGAACACGTGCTGCGGACCACGCACGATCGCCTTGAAACTGGGCGATTGCTCCATCAGGTCGCGCAACATGTCGGTGTGCGCCAGTGCGGTATCCAGGCCCGCGGCGCGCACAAGCGTACAGAACACGCCGGCCACCTGCGCCGGCTCACCCTCCGCAGCGTCTTCCCACACCGGCAGGCAGGACAGATCCCATTGGCCGGCCCCACCGTCTGTCGGGCTGGCATCGGCAAACAGCGACACGCGCGGCAGCTGCTGTTGCTGGCCATTGAAGGCCGCGCCAATCGCCGCCTCGCACAGACGTGCCGCGCCACGCCAGAGCGGCGACTGACTCAGGCGCGTACCGAAAGCCGCCGGATGGGCCGCTCCGATGCAGGCGGCGAACGCGTCGTTGTAGAGCATCTGGCGTGCCGCACCCCACACCAGCAGACTGGGCAGCGGCGAGTGCAGTGCGATGTTGAGCGAGGTACGCAAGGTCGGGGACCATTGCGCCGGCGCTCCCAGGGGACTTGCCGTCCAATCGGTTGCCGTGACGATCTGCGCGGCCAGGCCTGTGCCGCGCAACCAAGAAATGTCTGCCATGTCGTGAAACTTACCTTTAAGCCTAGCTTTGAGCACCGAGGTCGGTCGAGCGGGAAAGACGGACTTGCGCCGTCATCCTCCCGCGGGTCCCTTCATTGTTGTTCGCATCCGCTTGGAGCAGGCGCTTGCCGAGGGGCGCGAACGCCCGCCGCACCTGCTGCGTGCCGCCGATGATTATACGGGAAGCCCATGCCGCTTCCGGAGGCGCTCTCAACCGACGGCAAACCAGCCGTCGGCCGCAACCCCGCTCGGCACAAGCGCGAGCGCAGACTTCCTGTTTTCCTACACGAAATTGCGCCACGCACCTACACGCCCATGTCCTTGCACAGGGTGCTTTTGCGCAAAGCCTGCATGTGACTGGCGAGGTGTGATTCAGCTGTCTGAGCGGCTCTTCTTTTTCTGCGCCCGTTCCTCGCGCAGCAGGCGGTTCAGTTCGGCCAGCTCCTGCACCGCTTCCTGAGTCAGGATCACCGGTTCATTGGCGCGATAGGCCCGCCCGCCCAGGCGCCCGTTCATGCCGATGTAGGCACGGGCACAGCGGCGCCGGTAAGCCAGGATGTCCTCCTCGCCGTGCAACGGCGGTCCTGCGCTGTCCTGTGCGGGCTCGGGACAGGCCGGCGGCGGTTCGGCGTCCGCCTGGGACTGCGCGGCGATATGGTCGCGATATGCGCTCCAGTCGCCTTGTGCAATGGCGATCAGAGGATCGTAAGGATGGGTGGAATCAGACTTGTCCATGAGGCTACCCTGCTCAAAGATCCGGCGCGGACCGCTTGCGCCAGGCTGGTTGCAACGTCAGCTTGTCCTGTGCGGCACTGCGTCGGGCCCGCACGTGCAGGCGTTCGCATTGCCACTGACCGACCGGGCGCGTCGTCTGGCCGACGCCGCGATCGGTTTCTTCCCTGTGTTTCATCGACAGCATGGGGTGTTCGCTCCCTGATGTACGCCAGGTCGCCATGCTGTCTGCACCTTCTGATGACACTTCATTTTAGCCGCGTGGCGCCAAACTGGAAGAGCTTGATGCAGCGGACGCGCGCATGAATTGTCGTTTCGGCTCGATGACAGCGCAGGACCGGGCTTTCTTTTCCCATGCGGCATCCAAGACGGCTGCTCCATCCAGCGACGAGTCCAATGGTGCCGCGTTGTTTCTGCGAGTTTTGGTGATCTTAGAACCAGGTTACGGATGAGTCCTATCGGACGGCGCCCGATTGATTTGTAGGACAAAGCGAAAGAGCTCTCCCCCTCACGAGACTGGACGGATCGCCCGGCGGGTGAGGCGACGAATTAATTGTCATGCCGCCTGCGCGCGGGCTTGCGATGACGCCTATAATCAGGCTTTCCCGAAGCCAAGAATGGGCATCATTCTCCGCCGCAGCCCTTGGCTACCGGACCGGAGACACGGGTCTCCCGGATGCCGCTCTCTTCTCCCCCTCCAACTTGCTGGCGCAACCATCGATCATCGATGCGCCGGCAGTTCGATGCCCTGCTGCTGCAGCATCGAGAAAGCAGTGCATGAGCAATCCGTATCACGCAAGCCGCCGGCGACCGGTCGATCTGAGCAATTGTGATCAGGAACCGATCCACATTCCCGGTTCCATCCAGAACCATGGCGCCCTCCTGTGCTTCACGCCCGAGGGCCGGCTGGCCACGCGCAGTGCCAATGCTGCTGCACTGCTGGGCGAGCTGCCCGAGGTCGGACAGCCGCTGGCGGCAGAGCACCTCAATGCCGCGGCCCGTGCAGTGATTCAGTCGGCGCTGCAAGACCGGCAGGGCTATGTCGACTCTCGCATGATCACCCTGGATTCCGGGGCCTTCGACCTGGTCACCCACAAGTCCGAGGGCGTGCTCATCGCCGAATTCGAACAACGTCCCTCGGATGCGCTGTCGCTGGAGGCGTTTGCCCTGGCCGCGCACCAGGCCATCCAGCGCATCCAGCGCCAACCCGGCGTGGAAGATCTGCTGACCCTGGCCGTGGACGAGATCGCCCGCATCACCGGCTTCGACCGCGTGATGGCCTACCGCTTCCTGCATGACGACAGTGGCGAAGTCATCGCCGAACACAAGCGCGAGGACCTCGAACCCTTCCTCGGCCAGCGCTATCCGGCCAGCGACATTCCGGCCCAGGCGCGGCGTCTGTACGTGATCAATCCGATCCGCCTGATCGCCGACGTGAGCGCGCCCACCGTGGCGCTGGAACCGGACCACAACCCGCTCACCGGCCGTGCGCTGGACCTGAGCCACAGCATGTTGCGCAGCGTCTCGCCCGTGCATGTCGAGTACCTCGGCAACATGGGCGTGGGTGCTTCCATGAGCCTGTCGATCGTGATCGGCGAACGGCTGTGGGGCCTGATCGCCTGCCACCACATGAGTCCGCACCTGGTACCGCACGCGGTACGCATGTCGTGTCAGTTGCTCTCGCAATTCGTCAGCGCGCTGGTGGAACGCAATCTCAACGGCGAGCGTGCCCGCGCCCTGGAGTACAGCGCCGACCTGCGCCGCCAGATCGTGGCCCAGGTCACCGACCGGGAAGACATCGTGCTGGCCCTGGCCGCCGATCATGAGGGCTTCCTGCGACTGATGAATGCCCATGGCGGTGCCATTACTCTGGATCGCAAGACCCAGGTATTTGGCAAGGCCCCTACGCGGGAAGGCGTCAACGCCCTCATCAACTGGCTCAACGAAAACGAGCCGGGCGATTATTTTTCCACCAGTGCGCTGGGCGCCGACGTACCGGCACTCAAGGGAGCACTGGGCGATATCTGCGGTGTGCTGGCGGTGCGCTTCTATCGTGAGCAGGACGGCTATGCCTTCTGGTTCCGTACCGAGCAGGTGGAAGACGTGCGCTGGGGCGGCAATCCTGAAAAGAAATACAGCATCGGCCCACTGGGACCCCGGCTGACGCCACGCGGCTCCTTCGCCGTCTGGAAGGAAACCGTACGCGGCAAGAGCCTGCCCTGGGAAAAGACCGAAACCGAAATCGCCAGCCAGTTGCGCCTGGACTTCCAGGAAGTGGCGCTGTCCAACGAAAACATGATCAAGCGCGCCCGCGAGACCCTGCTGGCCACGCTGGGCCATGACCTGCGCGATCCGCTGCAGGCCATCATGATGGCCGCGCGCATGATCGAGGTGCGCGAGCATTCGCCTTCAAGCTCCAACCTGAGCAAGCGCATCTCCTCCTCATCGAGCCGCATGCACCGCCTGATCTCCCAGGTGCTCGACATCAGTCGCCTGCAAAGCGGCATGGGGCTGGATATCCAGCGCCGCCCGGTGGACGTGTGCAAGATGGTCACCGAAATCGTCAGCGAAGCGCGCATGGCCTACCCCGACAACGAGATCATCCTCGAAGCGGAAGATTGCGGCGAAATCGAGGTCGATGGCGACCGCATCAGCCAGGTGGTCTCCAACCTGCTGTCGAACACGCGCCATCATGGCGAGATCGGCAAGCCCTCGACCCTGATCGTGTTTCGTCGCGACGACATGCTGACCATTTCGGTCTCCAATCATGGCCCGGCGATCCCGGGTGCCGTGCGCGAGCACATGTTCAAGCCCTACAAGAAGGAGTCGATGGGCAACCAGCGCAATGCCCGCGGCCTGGGCCTGGGCCTGTACATCGTCAGCGAAATCATCAGCGGCCATGGCGGCAAGATCGTCGTCCACTGCGACAACCACATCATCACCTTCACGGTCACTCTGCCCATTGTGTAGGGCCAGGGCCTGTTCACATTCAATCTGCGCGAGATTTAACGTGAACAACCCCTAAGCCAGCGGCAGGCTCACAAAAAAACTGGCCCCCTGTCCGGGACCGGCGCTGGCAGCACGCAGACGCCCCCCGTGCAGCGCCACCAGTCGGCCTGCCACGGCCAGTCCCGGGGCTGCTGTTGATGCGACCATATCACCCCGGATCGCGCCACTCTCGGGCGCCGACGGAAACAGGCTCTCCAGCTCGGCCGGTGTCAGCCCCCGGCCGCTATCGCGTATCTCCAGTTCGATTGCATGCTCCCTGCGGTGCAGGCACAGCAACACCCGCCCCTGGGGCGGCGTGAAGCGGATGGCATTCATCAGCAGCCGGCCCAGCACTTGCCGCAAGCGCCCGACATCCCCCAGCACGGTCACTGCCGCCGACTCGGCGCGCAAGGCGATCTGCTTGTCCGCCGCGGGGCCCTCGGCAGCCGCGATGGCATCGCGGATCAGCTCGGCCAGGTGCACCGGCGCAGTCGCCAGCGGCACCGTGCCCAACAGGATCCGGTTGCTATCGAGCAGTTCTTCCACCCACAGTGATTGCAGCCTGGCATTGCGGTCGATCACCTGCACGCCCTTCTGCACCGTGGCGGGATCGGCAGCGTGATGCAGCAGATAGCCGGTCCAGCCGAGGATGGCATTGAGGGGCGTGCGCAGTTCGTGTGAGAGCGTAGCAAGGAAGGTTTCGTGTGCGCTGCGCAGGCGTTCGATTTCCGCGCGGTCGGAGGCTACCGAGGCTCGCAGCATTGCGCACTCCTGCTGCAACTGTTGCAGCTGCTGCACTCCGTCCCGGGCTTGCCCTGCCGCTTGCGCCTGCCTTTGCTGCGCCAGTACGCGCTGCACGATCTGCGGCAGGTGGTCGAGATAATCGCTGGTCTTGGGCAGCACATCGGCCACGCCTGCCCGCCAGGCTTCGATGATGTGCAATTCGTCCGAAAAGCCCGAGACCATGATGGTCGGAATATCCTTCCCCGCCGCACGCAGACTGCGAAAGAAGTCCAGACCGCTGTCAGGGGCCTGCAGCTGGTAGTCCACGATGAGCAGGTCAGGAACAGCCTGCTGCACGGCCGCCTGGGCGGACTCGGCATCGGCCACCGCAGTGACGCGGTAGCCCTGCTTCTGGAGGACCCGGCTGGCCAGCGCCAGCAAGCCTTCGTCATCCTCCAGTACCAGCACGTGCGCGCTTGTGATCGTCATCGTGACTCAGGTTCACGCACCACCGCACCCGGCACCGGCAACTTGACCACCTGCAGGAAGAAGCCCAGGCGGCGCACGGCTTCGATGAAGTCATCGTATTCGACCGGCTTGGTGATGTAGACATTGCAGCCCACGTCATAGCAGTGCGCGATTTCACGCGGATCATCCGTGGTGGTGAGCATGATGACCGGAATGGCCGCGGTGGCCGCTGCCTGCTTCATGCGTCGCAGCACCTCCACGCCATTGACGCGTGGCATGTTCACATCCAGCAGTACCACCACCTGCTGCAGGTCGGCGCGAGCCAGATCGCCGCCAAAGAAGAAATCCAGCGCTTCCTGGCCATCGCGCAGGCGCTGGAAACCGTTGACCAGTCCGGCGCGCCGCAGGTTCTTCTCGACCAGTACCGCATGGCCGTCGTCGTCTTCGACCAGGATGATGTTGACGCTCTGCTCTGTGGCCATCTTGTTTTCCCCTTGTCCGTTGCGTAATCCGTGTTTGTCCGCACCACCTTCAAGACACCGGCGGACGAGCCGGCAAGGCGACATAGAAACAACTGCCCTGGCCCTCGACCGATTCCACCCAGATGCGCCCGCCATGCCGTTCCACCACTCGCTTGACCAGTGCCAGTCCGATGCCCTCGCCCTTGGCGGCATTGCCGTGCAGACGCTGGAAAGCGATGAACATCTTGTCCATGTAGGCCGCGGGAATCCCCAGCCCGTTGTCGCGCACGAAATAGGTCACCAGGCTGGGAGCCGCCACCACGCTGTCGGGCTGCGGCACGTGGCCGATGATGATGTGACCGGGGCGGGACGGATCCAGGTAATTGACGGCATTGCCGACCAGGTTGCCCAATACCTGCTCTACCGAAGTCGGATCGCCATAGGCCGGAGGCAGATCGGGCTCGATGTCCACCCGGGCTGACTTGGTACGAATGCTGCCGCTCATCGCCGCGACGATGCGCTGGACGATGGCGTGCATGTCCAGCATGACCGGCTGGTATTCCACCCGCCCTGCGCGCGAGAGTCGCAACATGGCATCGATGATGCCCGACGAGCGTGTCACTGCATTCTGGATGAAGCGCAGCGATGCCTGGAGGTCGTCCTCGACAAGCGCGCGCAGGCGCTGCCGGTCCGGCTCGGGCAAGGTCAGGCGATCCACTTCGTCCAGCAGCTCACGCGTGGCATGGCCGATTTCCTTGCTGAAGCCCTGCAGGTTGACCAGCGGCGAACGCAGGTCATGCGAGACGCTGTAGATGAACATCTCGTTGTCCTGGGTCTGCTGGCGCAGGTCGCTGTTGACGTCGGCCAGCTCGCGGGCGCGCTGTTCCAGTTCCTCGCGATACCCCTGGGCCTGGCGGGCGGCTTCGGTGAGGCGTTCGTGACTGCGATGCAGGGCATCGTCAAGCAGGCAGATTTCATCATTGCCGCCCACGCGCGCAGCCAGTGGCTGACCATCGGCCAGTTGGCGGGCATTGGCGGTCAATACCTCGATACGACTGCCGATGCTGCGCGTGAAAGCCAGCGAAGCCAGGGCGGCCGTGACGATGGATCCCAGCACTGCCAGAACCAGCAGCCAGGTCTGCGAATGGCGTGCCTCCTGCAGGCGCTGCTGGCGCGCGGCCCCCAGACGCCGCTCTTCGGACATGAAGTTGCCCAGCAGAACGAGAAATTCGGAGAGCCGGTGCGGTCCCTGCTCATCACGCAACTGGCGGATCAGATCATCGCGCTGGCCTCGCATCAGGCGCTGGCGGGCACTGTCGTCCCAAGCACGGTAGCGTGCGATGGATTCGTGCACCGCGCGCAGGGTATCGCCCTGCACGGGGTTGTCCGCCACCAGGCGCGCCAGTTCGCCAGCCCTGACCTCGATGTCGGCCCACAGGTCGCCCCGGCTGAGCGTATCGGGCTGGTCCAGCAGGACCGCATTGCGGATGCGCGCGGCCTCCAGCAGCATGGGCTCACGCAGCTCGGCGGCCTTGTTCATCACCTGCAGGGAGTGCGAAGCCAAGCGCTCGGCGTCCTCGGCATCGGCCTGTGACTTGAACAGCGCCCCCAGCAGCAGCACTTCAAACAGGCTTGGTATGGCAACGATCAACAAGCCCTTGGTCAGCAATCTCATGTGCGTTCGCCCGCTTCATGATCATTGTTACGGTGCAAAGCCATCGATCAAGCGCCGTCACGTCCCCGAGCGCTCCACGCACATGGGTGGGTAGCTCGGAGCGCAACGGGCCTGACCTGCAGTGCGCCCCCTTCGACATTTCCTTGTTGTTCTGTCCTGCGCACACCCCTGACTGCGCGGTCCTGTTGCCGGAAGAGCTGCGGACCTGGCGCGTACTTTCAGGGTAATCGCTTGTTACGTGCGATTATAAACTCACACTATGCCCGCGCGTGCAGACCCTGGCAAGGACCATACACAAGCCCGGCAACGTGCTGTCGGGACGGGGGATGCCAGACCTTGGGGGCGCGACGGCTTATGCCGCCCCGGCTGCACCTGCATCCGCCCCCTGGCGGGCGCGGTAGAGGCGAATCAGGGCGTTGGTGGAACTGTCATGGTGCAGAGGTTCGGAGGGATCGAGCAACTCGCGCGCGGTACGCCGGGCCAACTGCTTGCCCAGCTCCACCCCCCACTGGTCGAAGGAATCGATATTCCAGATCACGCCCTGAGTGAACACGCTGTGTTCATACAAGGCCACCAGCGTGCCGAGGCTATACGGGGTGAGCTTGTCGAGCAGCATGCTGTTGCTCGGACGGTTGCCAGGGAAGACGCGATGCGGCGTCAGGGCCTCGGGCCCGCCCTCCTCGCGTACCCGCTGCGCGTTCCTGCCAAAGGCCAGCGCCTCGCTCTGGGCAAACATGTTGGCCATGAGCAGGGCGTGATGCTGGCCCAGCGCTTCCTGCGGCTGGCACAAGCCGATGAAATCGCAGGGCACCATCTGCGTACCCTGATGCAGCATCTGGTAGAACGAATGCTGACCGTTGATGCCATTGTCGCCCCAGTACACGGGCGAGGTCTGGTAATCCACGGCATCACCCTGCAGGGTGACCTGCTTGCCATTGCTCTCCATGGTCAGTTGCTGCAGGTAGGCTGGCAGGCGCTTGAGATACTGACTGTAGGGCAGCACTGCCTGACTGGCCGCACCGAAGAAATTGGTGTACCACACCGTGAGCATGCCGAGAATGACCGGCAGATTGGCCTCCAGCGGTGCCGTGCGGAAGTGTTCGTCCATGGCATGAAAGCCGGCCAGCATCTCGCGGAATTGCGCGGGGCCGATGGCGATCATGGTGGACAGGCCGATGGCACTGGTCATGGAATAGCGTCCGCCGACCCAGTCCCAGAAGCCGAACATGTTCTGCGGGTCGATGCCAAAGCGGCTGGCCTCTTCGATGTTGGTGGTGACGCCGACGAAATGACGGGCCACGGCGGCAGGCTCGCCCAATTGCCGGACCAGCCAGTCACGCGCGGCACGCGCATTGGTGGTGGTTTCGAGCGTAGTGAAGGTTTTGGAGCAGACGATGAAGAGCGTCTGCTCGGCGGGCAGGCTGCGCACGGTCTCAAGCAGCGCGGCCCCATCCACGTCGGAGAGGAAGTGAAGGGACAGGTCCGATTGCGCATAGGGGCGCAAGGCCTCGCAGGCCATCATCGGGCCGAGGTCGGAGCCGCCGATGCCGATGTTGACCACATGGCGGATGCGACGGCCCGTATGACCGGTCCACTGGCCGCTGCGGACTTGTTGAGCGAAGTTCTCCATACGGGACAGCACCTGCTGCACCTGGGCGATCACCTCCTCGCCCTCCACCATCAGCCGGGCGCTGGCCGGCATGCGCAGGGCCGTATGCAGGACCGAGCGCTGCTCGGTGGCGTTGATGCGCTCACCCCGGAACATGGCCTCGATGCGGTCCTGCAGTCCGCACTGGCGGGCCAGGTTCATGAGCAGGGTCATGGTCTGGCTGGTGACCAGGTTCTTGGAATAGTCGAGGTAGATGCCGGCGGCTTCGGCCACCAGGCTCTCGCCGCGCTTGTCATCGGCGGCGAACAGGCGCTCCAGCCGGAAGTGGCGGGCGCTGTATTGATGGTGTTCCTGCAGGGCGATCCAGGCGCTCTTCTCGGTCAGCGACTCGCGCTGGCCATAGGTAAACAGCGGCAGCTGCAGATCGGTGGCGGGCAGCTTGGTCATGTGCAAACTCCTTGTACAACATGGCGGATCCGGCGGACATGCCGGGCTCGCGTCATGGTAGTGGGACGCTGCACTGACATGACATCGGACGGCGGGATATTCGCGTGTAGGAAAAAAGGAAGCCCCCCGAACAGCAAGCCGTCAGAGCACTGCGTCACCTCCCCCTCAACTGAGACTGAGCGTCAGCAATTCCACCGGTAGACTACCCAGGATATCGGCTACGGCGATGCTGCCGCCGCGTTCCCCATCCGGCATGGCACATTCGCTCAGTTCGCCCTCGCCACTGGTGAGTACGCTGCGCCAGCGGCGCAGCGTACTCCCTGTGTGGGACAGTGCTTGCGGGAGCGCAATGCGGGTATCCCCCCAAGCCTCGGCAGACACCAGCGGCAAGGCTTCTTCGCGGCGCCCCTCGAAGGACAGCAGATGGGCCGCCAGGCGCGTACAGAGCACCACTGTCGCCTGCCAGTCGCTCTCGCCTTCCTGTTGTCCCGGCAGCAGCCGGGCAAAGGCGATCACATGGCGCGCCAGCTTGCCATGCGTGGCCAGCGGCAGGTAATGGCCGTCAGCGAACAGGTCCGCATGCTCGCGCCGGTACTGCAGCACCGCATGAATCAATTGCTGCTTGGCGCTGCCGCTCTGCCATTGGCGCAATGAAACCGGCCGGCTGATGGCATCGGCCAGCCGCCGCTCACGCAGTGCGAAATCCACCGCCCGACGGTTGTCCGGATCGACCATGGTCAGGTCCCACAGCTCACTACCCTGGTAGAAATCGGGCACGCCCGGCGAGGTCAGTTTGAGCATGGTCTGGGACAAGCTGTTGACAGTCCCCAAGGGCGCCAGGCGACGAACGAAATCCTCCAGCTCGGTGAGGAAAGGATGATGGCGCGGATCCAGCCCCGGATCACACAGCAATGCCCGCGTAAAGCGCTCGCAGGCCGCCTCGTATTCACTCTGCGGCACCACCCAGTCGCTGCGGCGCTTGGCTTCGCGCAGGGCCTTGCGCTGCCAGGCGACGACCCGCTCGGCCAGCTCGCCCAAGGCAATCAGGTCGTCATCGCCGACGCGCATGCCGTCCGGCCAGACGCCCACCAGGGTCTGGTACAGCATGCACTCATCGACCGCATCAATGCCGCCTTGCTGGCCTGACGTGGCGGCCGCGATGGGCGCGTTGAGCTGGTGCCAGTGGCGCAGCACGGTGGACCACTCCTCGGCGATCTCGGAGAGGGCCGCCAGGCGCATGCGGGCATCCTCGCCACGCTTGTGGTCGTGCGTCGCGGTGGCCAGGAGACTGCCCGGCATCTGCCGGGCGCGTCGTGCCGCCAGCTGATGAAAGTGCGAGACCGACATGGCCAGACGGGCCGGTTCGGCCCCTACTTCATTGCGCGAGACCAAACGGCCATAGCGGTAGAAGGCCGTGTCCTCCATCGACTTGGCCGTCAGCGGCGGAGTCAGTTGCTGGAAGCGGGCGATGGCGCGCAGCTGCAAGGCGCGGCGATGGGCATGGCGGCTGTCGAGCAGGAGGTCACCGCCCAGCCAGCCTTCCACCACGTGCAACGTGGCATGATCGGCTGCATGCAGGGTCGTGGCGGCCTTCTGAGCCGTACTGGCCAGCAGTTCGCGCTGCTGCGCCGGCATGCCCTGCTCGTTGGCATAGGTGCGGTACACCGGAAAATGCACCAGCAGCTCGGCCACCGCCCGGCGGATGGACATCAGCGTCAGGTCGCGAGTCTGTGTGGCGCTGCGGGCAAGCTGGTGCAGGCACAGCGTGAGCGCATTGAATTCTGCGGCAAAGTTGCGTGCCAGGAAGCTGCGCCGCGCCTCCTGCACCATGCTCGGGAAATGGTACAGCTCGCCCGGTCCGTGACTTTGCAGTTGATCGGCCGTGGCCGGCATGTCGCCGACGATGTCGCGCCAGAGTTCATCGAGTATCGGCTCGCCTTCGCCATCATGGAGGACGGCAGCGCACTGCTCCATGAATTCATAGCCGGTGGTGCCGTCGAGTTGCCAGCCCGCTGGCAGGGTCTCGTCTCCCGCCAGGATCTTTTCGGCGATCAGATACGGCTCGTGGTCGGGCCGCAGCGCGCGCAGACGCTGGCGCAACTTCAGGCAATAGCGACCCGGGTCGGTGAGGCCGTCGATATGGTCCAGTCGCAGGCCATCGATGATGCCCTCGGCGTAGAGACGGAAGATCTCGGCGTGCATGGCCTCGAAGACGTCTTCGCGCTCCACCCGCATGCCCGCCAGTTCGCTCACTTCAAAGAAGCGGCGCCAGTTGATCTCGTCGGCGGCATTGCGCCAGCAGGCCAGACGATAGTGCTGGCGCTCCAGCAACTGATGCAGGGCACTGCGCCCATGCGGCTGACCCGCCGAAAAGGCGCCGAGCGCGGCATCGATGTCGGCCATGACATCGGGGTCGGCAGCCAGCTGGCGCAGTTGCTCGCGGGCGGCTGCGGCATGGCCATCCTTGTCCGGATGCGCGGGATCGATGGCGGCGAAGGCCGCGATCACCTCGCCCAGGCGCGTACTGCCGGCCGTCTCCAGCACGACGGCATGGTCAGTCGGCGCGAGCGGGAAAATGTGCTCATGGTGGGCCACCTGCAATTGGCCCTGATCGGCGTCCAGACGCAGGATCAGCTCGCCCGCTTCCAGCGCTTCGGCATAGGGCTGGCCGAGGAAAGGCAGCAACACCTTGCCATCGAGTGCCGGGTCGGAGCTGTCCCATTGGATATCGAACCATTCGGCGTGGCGGCTGTGGCGGCCCCAGCGCAGGACGTCCTGCCACCAGGCATTGTGATGGCCCACCGCCATGTGGTTGGGCACGATGTCGACCACCAGCCCCATTCCCTGCGCGCGCAGGCGCTGGTGCAGTTGCAGCAGTCCGGCCTGGCCGCCCAGTTCGGGATTGATGCGAGTGGGGTCGACCACGTCGTAGCCGTGGGTCGAACCGGGGCGCGCCACCAGAATGGGCGAGAGGTAGAGGTGGCTGATGCCCAGGCGGTGGTAATAGTCCACCGTCCGGGCGGCATGCTCGAAGCGGAAATCGCGGTGCAACTGCAGCCGTGCCGTGGCGCGCGGGATGCTGCGGCGCGCGGCGCGGTCCGGCGATAAGGAAGGGGCTGCCATCAGATCTCCTTGGCGATACTGCCGCGCACACGGCGCAGGCGCTCCAGCCTGGCCCTGGCGGCATAGGCGCAAAACAGCTGCGGCATGTCCTCGGGCAGGCGACGACGCCAGTTGGGGTGGGGCTCGGTCATGCCGGGCAGGTTGGGTTGCTGGCTCAGGCCGAGAATGTCTTCCACCGGCACCACGGCCAGCGGCGCCGGGGTGGCTGCCACATATTCCAGTGCCGCATCGACGGCGATGGCGCACTCCTGCGGCACTTCCGGCAAGCCGGACCCGGCATCGCCTGCGGACACGGTGCACGCCACTTCCGGCAGCGGCCCGCTGGCCAGGCCCTGCTGCACCAGGGCCTGCCAGAGCTGGCTGCGCTCGTGGTAGCGCTGCTGGCGGGCAGCCGGCAAGCCCTGCTCGAGCTGGCCCAGGTGATCGCGCCAGGCCAGATCGGCAGCAGACCACCAACCGGCCACGGTCGGCAGATCATGCGTCGTCGTCACCGCAATGGCCTGGGGCGACCAGGCCGATGGCGGGAGGAAAGCCTGCTGGTCGCGCTGGAACCAGAGCACACGGATACCGGACACGCCGGCCGCATCGAGCACGGTATCGAAACCGGGCGGCACCGTGCCGAGGTCCTCGCCGATGACCACGGTGCGATGACGCCACGACTCCAGCGCAATCAGGCGCAACATGTCCTGCTGCGGGAAAGATACATAGGCCCCCGCATCGGCATGGCAACCCTGCGGCACCAACCACAAGCGGTTCAGGCCCAGCACATGGTCGATGCGCACTCCCCCGCCCTGCGCAAACGTGGCGCGCAGCATGGACAGGTAGGCGCGGTAGCCGGACCGGCGCAGGGCCAGCGGCGAGAAAGCGCCCAGCCCCCAGTTCTGCCCTTGCGGGGCCAGACGATCCGGCGGGGCACCCACGGTCAGTCCCGCTGCGATCTCGTCCTGATGGCTCCAGGCCTGGCTGCCGCCGTTGTCGGCACCGACGGCCAGGTCGGCGATCAGACCGATGGCCATGCCGGCCTGGCGCGCGCTCTCCTGGGCCTGTGCCAACTGGCGCGCGGCCTGCCATTGCAGGAACAGGTGGAAATCAATCTCGCCGGCATGCCCGGCCGCAAAGTCCTGCATTTCCGGCGTATCGGGATGGCGGCCAGCCTCGCCCCACGCTCGCCAGTCGCAGCAGCCGGGCATGCCCTGGCTGCTCAGATGATGGCTGTAGGCTTCAAACAAGGCGTGGGCGCGCAATGCGGCGCCGCCTTCGAGCTGGAAGGCGGCAAAGGCCGCCTGTTGCTTCACATCGCCCGCATGTTCGGTACGAAACAGGGCATACAGGCGACGCAGCAGGGTCATGCGATGGGCACCGGCGCGCGCCCAGTCGATCAGCGTGGATTGTTGCAGGCGCTGGTGGGCGGAAATCATTTCCGACCCGCCTTCGGCCAGCACCTGAGCCTGGGCGTCGGCACCGAGGATGCCAGCCGGATCGATCAGGAAAGGATTGAGAAACAAGCGGCTGGACGGCGAATACGGACTGCTGCGGCCGGGATCGGCAGCAAACATCGCATGCAGCGGCGACATCGCCAGCGCAGCGGCCCCGTATTGCGCGGCCATCGGCGCCAGTGCCGCCAGCGCGCCGAAGTGGCCGATACCGCCATCACCATAGACCTTGCGCGCCGGCTTGAGACTGTCGGTGCGCAAAGCATAGACTTGCGCGGCCAGCGCCCAGCCGCGCTCGCGGCCCTGCTCTGCCAGCGCGTCGGCAATGCTGTAGCAGCGCGGTGGTGCGATGGCCAGGGTCAGGATATGCCCCGCCACCAGCAGTCGGTGATAGCCGGGCACGTGGATGGGCGGCAGGGTCGGCGGCGCGTTCAGATCGGACGAAATCAGCAAGGTCAGGCGCGCGCCGTTGTCCAGCTCGACGCGGCAGGACAGTCCGTGCAGGCGCGAATGCGCAGGCAGCGGGACAGGCTGGTGCTGCACGCCCGTGAGCAAGGGCGGCAGGTAACCGACGGCGTGCTCGCGGTCCAGCAGCGCCAGGCTGTCATGGCAATCCCCGGACGTGGCGCAGGGCAGGCCCAGCGCTTCCAGGATGGCCTGCAAGGCCTCGTCGGCGACGACCTGCGGCTGGTCATAGGCATCGATCCAGTGGATCGCGATGCCGGCACGCTCAGCCAAACGATATAAATCGTTTTCAAGCGTGGTCTGCTTGTACAAGGGCGCAGCCGCGGTCGGTGCCACGAGCGCGTCGGCATGCTGGCCAAGGGCGGCGTTCATGCTGTGCTCCCGGGTGCGGTGGCAGCACCCGGCGGCTCTCGCAGTACCAGGATGGCATGCCCTGGGAAGCTGCCAGCGGCCAGCGCCGCCAGTGCGCCGCCACTGTCGAAGAGCACATCGGCGCCAGCCGGCTGGCTCAACTGGTCCAGGGCCTGTGGCAGCGCGGCTTCATCGAGATTGACGGTGATGTTGAGGACGCTGCCATTGGCCAGCTGCCAGCGGGCATGGACCGCCTTTGGACCGATGGCGCGGGCCTCCAGCGCCCTGGCGCCGCGCAGATAGGGGGCAATATGCAGCTTGCGGATGTGCAGCAGTTCGGCCACACGACGCAGACAGGCCGCCGAACCGGGCGCCGGGCCCGGCTCCGGGATGGAAGAGACGAAGGTGGCAAAACTGTTGGGGTCCGGAATCTGCTCCAGCAATGCGGGATCGGCGAATTGCGGGAAGCGTGCGAACTCGCGTCGGCGCCCTTCACGCACGGCCCTCACCAGCTCTTCATCGCGATGGCTGGTGAAATACAGGAAGGGCTGCACCGCGCAGAATTCCTCGCCCATGAACAGCATTGGCACCTGCGGTGCCAGCAGGATCAGCGCCTGCGCGGCGTGCAGCGCCAGCGGATGGGCCAGCACGGTGAGTCGCTCACCAAAGGCGCGGTTGCCGATCTGGTCGTGGTTCTGCAGGAAATTGACAAAGGCCGTCGGCGGCAGGTCCGCACTGGGTTCGCCGCGCGGCTCCCCAGAATAGGGCGAGACCTCGCCCTGGTAGACAAAACCCTGTTGCAGACAGCGCGCCAGTTTCTCGGCAGGCGCCTCGGCATAGGCGGCGTAGTAGCCGCTGTCTTCACCGGTGAGCAGCACGTGCAGGACGTGGTGCGCATCGTCATTCCACTGCGCATCGTAGACATGAGTGGAACGCTCGCGCACCTGCCCGATCTCGGCCAGGTCCGCCTCGACTTGCACGGCGGCGGTATGGCCCAGCAGGTGGGCGGCATTGCCATCGTGCTCCAGCACCAGATGCACGTGACGCTCGCTGCCGATTTCGGCGCGGATGCGCTGGCCCAGATTCACCAGCCAGTCCGGTTCGCAGATGGCATGCACGGCATCCAGGCGCAAACCGTCGAAACGGTATTCCTGTAGCCAGTAGAGCGCGTTCCGGGTGAAGAAATCGGCCACCTCGGGGCGGCGGAAATCGATGGTCGCGCCCCATAGCGTATTCATGTCATGGCGGAAGAATTCCGGGGCATAGCTGTGCAGGTAATTGCCATCCGGACCGAAGTGGTTGTAGACCACATCAAGGAACACCATCATGCCCAGCCCGTGGGCGGTATCGATCAGGGCCTTGAGCTGGTCCGGGGTGCCATAGCTGGCATCCGGTGCGAAAGGCAGCACACCGTCGTAGCCCCAGTTGTGGGCACCGGGGAATTCCGCCACCGGCATCAGTTCGATGGCCGTGATGCCCAGCTCGGCCAGTTCGGCCAGACGTTGCTGGATACCGGCAAAGCCGCCCAGCGCGCCCGGATGCAGTTCGTAGAGCACGGTCTCTTCCCACGGACGGCCCTGCCAGTTCGGATGCTGCCAGAGGAAGGCTTGCGCATCCACCACCACGCTGGGATCGAAGACATCTCCTGCCTGCCCGCGCGAAGCCGGGTCCGGCGCCACCACCTCACCCTGCTCGCGGGTCTGGAACACGTAGCGATACAGGGTGCCCGGATCGCATTCGGTCTCCAGCACATACCACGCCGGGGCGGCTGGATCTTCCGACCTCATCGGCACACGGCCCCGTCCGATGATCTCCACGGCGACCGCCTCGGCACCCGGTGCCCAGACGCGGAAACGAACCTGGCCGGGGCCAGTGACCTGGGCGCCAAACGGCAGCCTCACGGAAAAGCGAGCACTCATGCGCGTTCTCCCCATTCATTGCGTTTGATCCACTCATTGGCCGCCAGTGGATAGATGGCCGATGACAGGTGCAAGGGCCGGTTGGCAAAGACCTGCAGGGTATGGGCCTGCACCTGCACGCTCGCACTGCCCGCCGTCTTGAGCCGGGCGCCCTCTCCTTCCGGCATGCCGGTCGGCCGGGCACTGTCGAGCAGGAGGAAGTACTCGCCTTGGGTGCGCGGGAAGTGGAATTCGATCGGCTCGTGCCCGGCATTGACGAAAATCATCAGCACATCCGGCGCCACGTCCTGTGCCTCGCCTGCTCCGTCCGCACCGGTGCCGGCCGCGTCATGCAGACGCGAACTCAGCTGCTTGTGCGGCTCCACGCGCTTGCCCGCCAGTTGCAGGGTGATGGCGCGCGCCACCGGATTGTTCCAGTCCTCGCTGGAGACCGGTTGCGCCGCCTCGTCGAACCACGCCACATCCGGCAGACCATCGGCCACGGTCTGCTTGCCGTGCAGGAAGTCGCTGGCGCGCAGCACCTCGAAGTCGCGCCGGATGGCGGCCACCCGGCCGACGAAGGCGGTCAGCGCCGCGCCCTCGGGTGAACGGGCCTGTTCCCAGTTGATCCAGGAGATCTCGTTGTCCTGGCAGTAGGCGTTGTTGTTGCCGCCCTGGCTGCGATGGAATTCGTCACCGGCCAGCAGCATGGGGGTGCCTTGCGCCAGCAGCGTGGAGGCCAGCATGGAACGCTGCACACAGGCGCGTGTGGCCTGGATGGCGGGATCATCGGTAGCGCCTTCGGCACCCCAGTTGTAGCTGGCGTTGTCGTTGTGGCCGTCGTTGTTGTTCTCGCCGTTGGCCTCGTTATGCTTGCCGTTGTAGCTGACCAGGTCACGCAGGGTGAATCCGTCATGCGAGGCGATGAAGTTGACGCTGGCCCAGGGCTTGCGGCGGTTGTGTTCGAACAGTTCAGCCGAACCCAGCATGCGCTGGGCGAAACCACCGCGCATGGCTTCGTCGCCCTTCCAGAACTTGCGCATGTCGTCGCGGAACTTGTCGTTCCATTCGCCGAAACGGGCCGGGTGCTTGCCGAGCTGGTAGCCGCCGGGACCGATGTCCCAGGGTTCGGAGATGAGCTTGAGCTTCGACAGCACCGGGTCCTGCAACAAGGCATCGAAGAAACCCGAACCCGGGTCGAAACCGTGCGCCTCGCGCCCCAGTGTGGAACCCAGGTCGAAACGGAAGCCATCGATATGGAAGGACTGCGCCCAGTAGCGCAGCGAATCCATGACCATCTGCAGCACGCGCGGGTGCGACAGGTTCAGCGTGTTGCCACAGCCGGTATCGTTGATGTGGTAACGCTCCTGGCCCGGCAGCAGGCGGAAGTAGCTGGCATTGTCCAGGCCACGGAAGGACAGTGTGGGCCCCAGTTCGCTGCCGCAGCTGCTGTGGTTGTAGACCACGTCGAGGATCACCTCGATACCGGCGCTGTGCAGGCGGCGCACTGCCATGCGCAGTTCATTGGGGTCGCCCATGGAGAGGTAGGACGGTTCCGGCGCGAAATAGGCCAGTGTGCTGTAGCCCCAGTAATTGGAGAGACCACGTTCGATCAGGAAGCTGTCTTGCAGGAAGGCATGCACCGGCATGAGTTCCAGCGTGGTCACGCCCAGGCGCAGCAGGTGGTCGATGAAGGCCGGATCGGACAAGGCGGCGAAGGTGCCGCGCTCATGCGGCAGCAGATCCTCGCGCATCCTGGAAATCCCCTTGACGTGGGCTTCGTAGATCACGGTCTTGTTCCAGGGCACTTGCGGCAGGCGATCATGTTCCCACACGAAGGCATCATCGGTGACCATGGCCTTGGGCATGGCGGCGGCGCTGTCGCGGCGATCAAAGGACAGATCGGCGCGTGCCGAGTGCAGGCGGTAGCCATAGAGCGCATCGGTCCAGCGCACCTGGCCGACCAGGCGCCTGGCATAGGGGTCCAGCAGCAGCTTGTTGGGGTTGAAACGATGGCCCTTGTTGGGCTCGTAGGGACCGTGGGCGCGGAAACCATAGACCAGTCCGGGGGCGGCACCGGGCAGATAGCCGTGCCACACTTCATCGGTGCATTCGGGCAGGGTGATGCGCTTCAATTCGCGCTTGCCGGACGGGTCGAACAGGCACAGATCCATGCGGGTGGCGTTGGCCGAGAACACCGCGAAGTTGACCCCCAGGCCATCGGAGCTGGCGCCCAGGGGGTAAGGCAGGCCTGGCATCAGGCGATCAGGAAAGGCGACGCTCATTATCAGGACTCTCTGCGCAGGATCAGGGTGGACAGCGGAGGCAGGTTCAGCTCGATGGAAGTCGGGTGGCCATGCCAGCCGACGTCCTGCACTTGCACCTGGCCCAGGTTGCCGCTGTTGCTGCCGCCATAGACGGCGGCATCGGTGTTGAGCACTTCGCGCCAGACCCCGTTGCGGCCGGGTGCAGCGGGCGGCACGCCGATGCGGTAGCGGGTGCGCGGCACCGGCGTCAGGTTGACCACGATGAGCACCGGCGGACCTTCATCGGCATAGCGGAAATACGCCAGCACGCTGTTGACGCTGTCGTCGCCCACCGCCCACGAGAAGCCATCGGTGCGACAGTCGCGCTGGTGCAGGGCCGGTTCGCTGCGATAGAGATGATTGAGATCGCTGACCAGCTGGCGCAACTGGCGGTGCCCGGCAGGATGGCCGCCGTGTTCATCCAGCAGATGCCAGTAGGGCGACTTGTCATGGTCGAACTCATCGGGCTGGCCGAACTCGCTGCCCATGAACAGCAGCTTCTTGCCGGGATGGCTCCACATGAAGCCGAAATAGGCGCGCACGTTGGCAAAGCGGCGCCATTCATCGCCCGGCATCTTGTTCAACAGCGCGCGCTTGCCGTGGACCACCTCATCGTGCGATATCGGCAAGATGAAGTTTTCGGAGAATCCATACAGCAGACCGAATGTCATGTCGTGATGGTGATAACGCCGGAACAGCGGGTCATGTTCCATGTAGCGCAGGGTGTCGTTCATCCAGCCCATGTTCCACTTGTAGCTGAAGCCCAGGCCGTGATGATCGGCCTGGTCCTTGACCTCGGCGGTCACGCCGGGCCAGGAGGTGGATTCCTCGGCGATCATCAGCACACCGGGGCAGCGCTGCGCCACCACGGTATTGAGCTCGCGCAGGAAGGCCACGGCCTCCAGGTTCTCGCGGCCACCGTGAACGTTGGGCACCCACTGGCCGGACTTGCGGCTGTAATCGCGATAGAGCATCGAGGCCACCGCATCCACACGCAGACCGTCGACGTGGAAATGCTCAATCCACTCCAGGGCGCTGGCGATCAGGAAGCCGCGCACTTCATTGCGGCCGAGATTGAAGATCAGCGTGTTCCAATCCTGGTGGAAGCCCTCGCGCGGATCGGCGTGCTCGTAGAGCGCGGTGCCGTCGAATTGCGCCAGCCCATGCTGGTCACTCGGGAAATGCGCCGGCACCCAGTCCAGCAGCACGCCGATGCCGGCCTGGTGGCAACGGTCGACGAAGGCGGCGAAGCGCTCCGGCTTGCCGAAGCGCGCGCTGGGCGCAAACATGCTGATGGGCTGGTAGCCCCAGGAGCCGCCGAAGGGATGCTCCATCACCGGCATGAGTTCGATATGGGTAAAGCCCATCTCCAGCACATAGGGGATCAGCTGATCGGCCAGCTCATCCCAGCTCAGGTTGCGATGGGCCTGTTCCGGCACGCGGCGCCAGGAAGCGGGATGGAGCTCGTAGATGGACATCGGCGCCGAGCGCGACTGGCGCTGTGCACGCTCGGCCATCCACTGCTGATCCTGCCAGAGATAAGGACGAGCGTCGGCCACCACCGAGGCAGTGGCCGGCGGGGCTTCGGTCGCGCGCGCCACCGGATCGGCCTTGAGCGGCAGCAACACGCCGTCGCGCCCGACGATCTCGTACTTGTAGACGTCGCCGGGACCGATGCGCGGAATGAACAGCTCCCACACGCCCGGCTCGTGGCGCAGGCGCATGACATGGCGGCGGCCATCCCACTGGTTGAAGTCGCCCACCACCGAGACGCGCTCGGCATTGGGGGCCCACACCGCAAAGCGGGTACCGGGTACGCCATCGATCTCCATCGGGCGCGCACCCAGGCAATCGGCCAGCTGACGATGCCGCCCCTCCTGCAGCAGGTGCAGGTCGAGCTCACCAAGCAGCAGGCCGAAGGCATAAGGATCCTCGGTCGCTTGCACGCTGCGGCTGCCGTCGGGGATCGGCCAGTCTACCTCCAGCGTATAAGGCACTGCATGGCGCCGCTGGTCCAGCCCGGTGACCACGCCGCTGAAGAAACCGCTGGCTTGCCCGTGCAGCTGGAATTGCTGCAACTCGCCCAGCAACACGCCACTGTGGCGGCAGCGCACCCGCACTGCGGCGGCACCGGGGTGGAAGGCGCGAAGGGACGACACGCCGCCGGGCTGGCGCCCATAGCGCGGGCCCAGCAGGCTGAAGGGCTGCGCCAGACGCCCTGCCAGCAGGGCCTGGAGCAGGCCCTGTTCTTCAAAGGAAAGGGACAAGGCAGTTTGCTCCGGGAAACCGGTGCAATGAGAGGGCGAAGACGGTTGCGCCGAGCTGGCGTCGGAAACATCTTCCATGGACTCCGTGGAAGCCCTGTACGCCGTGACAGACATGCCGGACATGCACACTCCTGTTGTTGTTATCGGGTTGATCGAAATAACGCAAAAAAGCGAAATCAAAAACCGGCGCGTTGGAGCGGCGCGCCGGCAAACGCTTCCCCTGCCCGGCCCACGTGGACCGAGTGAGGATCAGATCGGAATGTCGCCAGGGCCCAGAGCTCAGCGGGCCCCGCAAGCGTCGCTCAGGCAGCGGCCACTGACACCGGTACGCCCACCGCCCCCGCCAGTGCCGCAGCGATGGCGGCAGCCGGGCTGACCGCGCGCTCATGCTGAGCATGGGCCTGTGCGGCGGGCCGTTCGACGGCCAGCGGACGTGGAGCGAACAGCGGACGCACCGCCATGTCGGCCACGTGGGCATAGGCATCGAGATAGGCGCGGGTGGGTCCGGCCCAGTCGCAGTCGATGCTCATGGCATTGCGCTGCACGCTCTGCCAGCGCTCCGTGTCACCGTAGAGGGCGAAGGCACGTGCCACGGCATGCTGCATGTCGACTGCGGTCTCGCCTTCGAAGAGCACGCCGGTGGCGCGCTGCGGGTCGAGGTCGGCATCGCGGACGGTATCGACCAGCCCGCCCACACGCGAGCCGATGGGGATGGCGCCGTAACGCATCGCATACAGGGGCGTGAGGCCGAAAGGCTCGAAACGGGTCGGGTGCAGCAGCATGTCGCTGCCGGCGTGCAGGGCGTGGGCACGACGCTCGTCATAGCCGATATGCACGGCGATGCGACCGCGATAGTGCTCGGCCAGATCGAGGAAGGCCGCTTCGTAATCATGGTCGCCACACCCCAGGATCACCACCTGCAGGCGCGGATGGCGCGCCATGATGCCGGGCAGTGCCTCGATCACCACATCGGCCATCTTCTGGTGCGAGATCCGCGAGCCCAGACCCATCACCGGGGCGAAGGGATCAACCGGCAGGCCGAAGAGCTTTTGCAGGTCGCGCTTGCAGGCGGCCTTGCCCTTCATGTTGCCGATGCTGAAGTTGCGGGCAATGAGCGGATCATCAGCGGGATTCCACAGCGCGGCATCGATGGCATTGGGGATGGCGCGCAGGTCCAGCTTGCGGAAGGACAGGATGCCGTCCATGCCGCAGCCGAAGCGCGGGGTCATGATCTCTTCGGCGTAGTTCTTGCTGACGGTGGAGACGCAGTCCGAGAAGCGGATGCCGGCCTTGAGGAAGGACAGCTTGCCCCAGTATTCGACGCCGTCGCCGGTCAGGAGATGCTGGGGGATGCCGATCTGCTCGGCCGATTCCAGCGCAAAATTGCCCTGGAAGGCGAGATTGTGGATGGTCAGCATGGTGCCGATGTGATCCAGCCCGCGCAGCTTGAGCAGGCAGGGAATCAGGCCGGCATGCCAGTCGTTGGCATGCACCACGTGCGGCACCGGCAGACTGGTTTCGCCGGCGCAGATGGCCACGGCCGCATGCGACAGATCGGCGAAGCACAGGGCGTTGTCGCTGAACTCGACGCCATCACTATCGACGTAGGGATTGGCGCCACGCTGGCGAAAACGCGCCGTATCCAGCAACAGCGCCGGCACCTCGGTGCCGGGGATGGTGCCGCGCAAGAGGCGGCCGGCGCCACCGGGCAGACCGTGCTTCAAACCGATCTGTACCGTGTCGCCAAGGTTGCGCACCGCCTCCGGATAGGCGGGCATGAGGATGCTGGCATCGATACCGACTTTGCGCAGCGATACGGCCAGCGCCGTCATCACGTCGGCCAGGCCACCGGTCTTGACGAGCGGTACGGCCTCTGAGCTGACTAACAGAACTCGAGCTTGCAAGATGGACCCCTAATGTGTGAAAGCACCTGAGATGGAAAGCACCCTTGGCTCGTCGCATCGCATGGTTTGTCGTCCCGGCCGTGGCTTGATCCGGTGGCCGGGGCGAAAACATGTCCTTCTTGTTGATGTTGGACTGGACAGTCTGTTGAGCGCCGATGATTGACGTTATACGGATCGGCAGATCCGCTCACTATCGGACAGCGGCCTGAGATGGCGTAGGATGAATCCTACTGTTGCAGCGCGGCGAAAAATCCCTCATGCGCGCCTGCGTTGACGCGCTGCGCCGGGATCTTGCTGGCGGCTTGCGGTGGTCGATCACGGAAGAGCTGGCAACGCTGCATTGGCACTGCGTTGCCAGATGAGCTGGTGAAACGGCGCAATGATTCGGGCGGCATGAACGCTTTGAAGCATCCAAACTATATAAACGATTTAAACCATTTAAATACTTTAAATAATTTAAATCGTTTCGCAGCGAGCACCACCAAGACGGCAAGCAGGAAGTGCGTCCCGAACCCTCATTGCTTACGTCAGGCGCAAGGAAGCTTCATGTTAGTGAGCCGGGGACGGAGGCGCAAATTGAACCTCGCTATGTGCAGCCCGTCGTCATTGCGCCCCTGTATCCCTCATCCGTGGCAGCGACCGCCCGGCCCCGGACTCAGGCGTCGACCCACGAGGATTGCCAGGCTTCAACATTGCGCGACTTCCTGCAAAAAATTAAGCTGCTCACTACCTGTTGCAGCGCAACCAAAACGGCTAATATTGCATCATTCGGATTGCCAAAACGTTCATATCCCTGATATCGCGCAGGGCAGTCCCGCCCGCCCTGCATTGCCACCGGCGGGCCTGCACGAGATTTTCATCCCTTGGAGATCATCATGTCGCAACTCAACCCCGGCATTACCGGCACCGACCCTGCAAGCGCACCCGTGAAGGTCGTCAGCGCCCCGCCCGAAGACCTGCAGCACGTCAACGACGATGCCGCAGCGGCCCGCAACCTGACGGCCATCCGCATTCGCGGCCAGCTGGCAGAACTGGACGTGGAGCACCAACAGGTCTGATGTCGTAGCTCTGATGTCGTCCCGGGCTTCGCGGTTTTTGACACGAAGCTTCATGGCCATTGCGGCCGGAATCAGGAAGGGTCCCGGCCCTGAAGGATTCCGGCCGTTTTCTTTTCTTTTTCTTCATATCGCCCGGAAACCGCCGTCCCACGGCTAGCGCAGGCCCAGGCGCCTGGCCAGGCGGTTCAGGTTGGCCCGGTCCAGGCCCAGTTCGCGCGCGCTGGCGGCCAGGTTGCCGCCATGGCGCTGCAGGCTGTCGGCCACCAGCTTGCGCTCGAAGCGCTCCACCGCGGACCGCAGGTTCGGCACCGGAGGACCCGGATCATCCTGCTCCGACGCGCTTTGCTGCGGCGGCGCTGCCGTGCGTGCCTGATCCAGTTCGAGTGAGGTCGCCTCCAGCGTGAGGATGTTCGGCCGCCGCGCTTGCGCGGCCAGGGCGCGCAGGGCGCTGCGGCCAATCAGGTGCTCCAGTTCGCGGATGTTGCCGGGCCAGGGGTACTCCAGCAAGGCGCGCTGGGCGTCGGCGGACAGGCGCAGGCTGGCCAGGCCCAGGCGCGCCCGGTTCTGTTCCAGGAAATAGCCCGCCAGCAGCAGCACGTCACGTCCGCGCTCGCGCAAGGGCGGTACGCGAATCGGAAAGACCGAAAGACGATGATAGAAATCAGCCCGGAAATGGCCGCGTTTGACCTCCTCGGACAGATCGCGATTGGTGGCCGCGATCAGCCGAACGTCCACGCGGTGTTCGCGGTCCGAGCCCACCCGCTGCAACTGCCCGCTCTGCAGCACCCGCAACAGCTTGGCCTGCACCGCCAGCGGCAGTTCCCCGACTTCATCCAGGAACAAGGTGCCGCCATCGGCCATCTCGAACTTGCCCCGTCGATCCGCCACCGCGCCGGAAAAGGCGCCGCGCACGTGGCCGAACAATTCGCTCTCCACCAAGGTGTCGGGCAAGGCGGCACAGTTCAGGCTGATCATGGGCTTGTGGGCGCGCGGCGAAGCGGCATGCAGGGCGTGCGCCACCAGCTCCTTGCCGGTGCCGGTCTCACCGCTGACCAGCACGGTCATGTCGCTGGGCGCGGCCATGCGGATCTCGTCCAGCAGTTGCTTCCGGGCGGGACTCTGTCCGATCAGTTCGCGCTTGCCCTGGCTCTCCTCCAGCCCCAGCCGGTAGGCTTCGGCGCGCTGGCGTGCCTGTTCCCCGGCTTGCGCCAGATCGTCGATGCGTTCGGCCACGTTGACTGTCGCCGCCGCCAGTGCCGCAAAGGCTTGCAGCGAGGCCATGTCCACCTGGTCGAAACGTCCCGCCCCCAGCGCATCGAGCGTGACCAGGCCCCAGGGGCGACCATTGACGGACAGCGCGCACCCCATGCAGTCATGCACTTCCAGCGCGCCCGAATGGGCATCGTTCAAGCCGTCGACCAGGCCATCGTAAGGGTCCGGCAGAGTCGAATCGGCAGGAAAGCGTGTCGGCGCGGCATTGGCCAGCAAGACGCCGAAGCGCGGATGGTCGGCAATGCGGAAACGTCGTCCCAGCGTGTCACTGGCCAGTCCGTCGATGGCCAGCGGCACCAGCATCTCACCCTCCAGCCGCAGCAGCGCAGCCGCATCGCAGGGAAAGAGCGTGCGCAAGGTCTGCAGCAGGCGGCGATAGCGCTCACGATCATCGATCTGGCGCGAGAGGTCGGCCACCAGGGGCAACAAGGCGTCCAGCAGCACTTTTGAGATCATATCGACTACCAGCGAAAGAATAAAAAGTCATTATGACACAGGTCATTACTACCTCATCAATCAGCAAGTCATTGATTTCATTGGATTCATGCGGTGGCACGCGTCTTGTAACAAGGAGAGGGAACCGGCTATTCCGGCCCCTTCCCCACTCTCCTGAAAGGTTCAGCATGCTTACCGATGCCCAACTCGCCATCGTCAAATCCACCGTTCCCCTGCTCGAATCGGGGGGCGAGGCGCTGACCACGCATTTCTACAAGATGCTCATGCGCGACTATCCGCAGGTCCACCCGCTATTCAACCGTGCGCACCAGGCCAGCGGCGACCAGCCGCGGGCGCTGGCCAACGGCGTGCTGATGTACGCCCGCCACATCGACCGCCTGGAGGAACTGGGCCCACTGGCCGCGCAGATCATCAACAAGCATGTGGCCGTGCAGGTGCTGCCGGAGCACTACCCGATGGTGGGCGACTGCCTGCTGCGCGCCATCCGCGAAGTGCTGGGTGCGGAAATCGCCACCGATGCCGTCATCGACGCCTGGGCCGCCGCCTATGGCCAGCTGGCCGACATTCTGATCGGCGCCGAACGCCAGCAATACGATGCCAAGGCGGCCGCACCCGGTGGCTGGCGCGGGGCGCGCAATTTCGTCGTCACGCGCAAGGTGGCCGAGAGCGAGGAGATCACCTCCTTCTACTTCGTGCCGCAGGATGGTGGTGCGCTGATGGACTTCGAGCCGGGCCAGTACATCGGCCTGCGCATGGTGGTCGACGGACTGGAGCAGCGACGCCAGTATTCGCTGTCGGCACCGCTGCGTCAGCACGGCCAGCCGCTGCAGTACCGGATCAGCGTCAAGCGCGAACCCGAAGGCAAGGTCTCGCGCCAGCTGCATGACCAGATCCATGTGGGGTCGGTGGTGGAACTGTTCCCGCCCGCCGGCGACTTCACGCTCAGCGCCAGTGACAAGCCACTGGTGCTCATCAGCGGCGGCGTGGGCGTTACGCCGATGATGACCATGCTGACAGCGGCCCTGCCGACTGGTCGTCCGGTGCATTTCATCCACGCGGCGCGCCACGGCGGCGTGCATGCCTTCCGCCGCCAGGTGGAAGAGCTGGCCGCGCGGCATCCGCAGTTGCGGGCGCATTTCTGCTATGAGCGGGCGCGGGCGGGCGACCCGGCACCGTATGCCACCGGCTTCATCGATGCAGCGCTGCTGCAGCAATGGCTGCCGGCCACGCGCGATGTGGATGCCTACTTCGTCGGTCCCAAGCCGTTCATGAAGGCCATCAAGGCTGCACTGGGCGCGCTGGGCGTACCGGCGGCGCAGAGCCGATATGAATTTTTCGGACCGGCGGCAGCGCTGGAATGACCCTGGCACGCCAGACCGGCGGCCAATGGAGCGGGGGCGGCATGTGCCCCCGCCGGACTCCGGGCGACAGTATCCTCCCTCTGCGGCAAGTGAAGTCATTTGCAGAATTGACAGGGGCAACCCAGGCCAATCCCACCAGGATTGATCTTCGACATGTTTTCCGCGATGCAGCAAATGCTATGCTGGGCGCTCCCCCTCCTCCGCCGAAAGACAGTCATGAGCGAAAAGCTGAGCGCCGAGCGCCATACCCCCGATGAACTGACCCAGGAACTGGAAGCGCTGGACATGGAAATCGTCCGCTGCGCCGTCATCTGCCAGGTGCGCCTGTTCGATCCCGGCGTGCTCAACCGGGTGCTGGACAACAATGAACAGGTATGCGGCCAGTATCATCCGACCGCCTTCCAGAGCCTGCGCGGCCTGCTCTACCTGCATTTCGACATGCAGCGGCAATTGACGCAGACCTATGGTGCCGATGACGCCGAGCACATCATCCGGCGCGTGTACGCGTACTTGCGTCCCCGCATCGGTGACCAGTTGGGGACGCTCTTCGACCCCCACCACCCAAGCGCCTGATCAGGCCACCCGCCGCTCACCCAGGTCGGTCCCGGCGGCAAAACCGCTGAGGTTGTCGATCGTGGTCTGCATGATCTGGCCGATGGCTTCTTCGGTGAAGAAGGCCTGGTGGCCGGTGACGATCACGTTGGGAAAGGACACCAGCCGCTGGATGACGTCGTCGGTAATGATGGTCGAGGACAGGTCCTGGAAGAACAGGCTGGCTTCCTGCTCATAGACATCGATAGCCAAGCCGCGCAAGCGGCCGCTCTTCAAGGCAGCAATGGCAGCTTCCGTATCCACCAGGGCGCCGCGGCTGGTATTGACCAGGATGCAGCCGGGCTTGGCAAGCGCCAGGCTGTCGGCATTGACCAGGTAGCGGGTCGATTCGGTGAGGGGGCAATGCAGCGAGATCACGTCACTGGCGGCGAAGAGTTCATCGCGGCTCACGTAACGCCCGCCCGGCGCCTCGAAGTCCGGATTGTGATGCAGGTCGCTGCCCAGCACGGTGCAGCCGAAACCGGCCATGATGCGGGCGAACAGCGCGCCGATCTTGCCGGTCCCGATCACCCCCACGGTCTTGCCGTGCAGGTCGAAGCCCATCAAGCCTTCCAGCTCGAAATTGCCTTCCCGCGTACGCAGGCTGGCACGTGCGATCTTGCGATTGACTGCCAGCAGCAGGCCCACGGCAAACTCGGCCACCGAATACGGCGAGTAATCCGCTACCCGCGCCACAGTGATGCCCAGCCGACGGGCCGCCTGGGTATCGATGTGATTGAAGCCGGTAGAACGCGTGGTGATGAAACGCACGCCCAGCCCGGCCAGCCGCTCCAGCACGGCGGCCCCCAGGTCGTCATTGACGAAGGCCGCCACGGCCTCGCAGCCACTGGCCAGTTGTGCAGTCGTGCTGTCCAGACGATCCTGCAGGAAGATCAGTTCATGTCCGGCACCACAGGCGGCATTGGCGCTTGAGAGCAGAGTCTGGTCGTAACGACGGGCGCTGTAGACGGCGGTTTTCATGGGGACCTTTCATGGATGTACTGTGCGAGCCGGGTTCGGGATCATGGCGCTTTGCCGCATTGCACCATAGTCCGGCGGACATCACCTTGATGCAGCGCAGTTTGTCCTGCCCAGGGCGTTTTGTGAGAGAAATGGCGCCTGAAGCTTTCATCCAGCTATCGAAAAAACCGATATTTGCATACGCAGTGCAGCAAGCCGGTCCTACGGGCCGCTTTCAGGCATAGAATCGCCGGCGCAATAGCTGTTCCCACTAAAAAAGATCCTGACACAGGCTGCCGCAGGGCAGTACGAGACAGGCGCAAGACCGGAATCAACACGGTCCGCCCAACAGATAACGAGGCACATCTCATGACGACATCCACTTCTTCACCCTCGAAGTTTTCCACGGTGCTGCGCGTGACCAGCGGCAATTTCATGGAAATGTTCGATTTCTTCCTGTTCGGATTCTACGCTACGCATATCTCCAGGGCCTTCTTCCCCAGCGGCAACGATTTTGCCTCGCTGATGCTGACCTTCATGACCTTCGGCGCCGGCTTCCTGATGCGTCCGCTGGGCGCCATCATCCTGGGCGCCTATGTGGACCGTGTCGGCCGCCGCCAGGGCCTGATCGTGACCCTGGCCCTGATGGCGCTGGGCACCATGCTCATCGCCTTTGTCCCGTCCTACGCCACCATCGGCGCGCTGGCCCCCATGCTGGTGCTCATCGGCCGCCTGCTGCAAGGCTTCTCGGCCGGCGTGGAACTGGGCGGCGTGTCGGTCTACCTGGCCGAAATGGCCACGCCCGGCAACAAGGGCTTCTATGTGAGCTGGCAGTCGGGCAGCCAGCAGGTGGCCATCATCGTGGCGGCCGGCATCGGCTACCTGCTCTCGACCACGCTCACGCCGGCCCAGGTCGGTGACTGGGGCTGGCGCGTTCCCTTCTTCATCGGCTGCCTGATCGTGCCGGTGCTGTTCGTGATCCGCCGCTCGCTGCAGGAGACCGAAGAGTTCATGCGCCGCAAGCACCGCCCCAGCACCGGCCAGATCTTCCGCTCCATGATCGAGAACTGGAAGCTGGTGATCGCCGGCATGATGCTGGTGTCGATGACGACCGTGTCGTTCTACCTGATCACGGTCTACACCCCGACCTTCGGCAAGAAGGTCCTGATGCTGTCCACCGAGTCCAGCCTGATCGTGACCTTGTGCGTGGGTCTGTCCAACTTCATCTGGCTGCCCATCATGGGCGCGCTGTCGGATCGTATCGGCCGTCGCCCCATCCTGGTGACCTTTACCGTCCTGACCATCCTGACCGCCTACCCGGCCGTGAACTGGCTGGTCCATGACGCCAGCTTTGCCAAGATGCTGATGGTCGAACTGTGGCTGTCCTTCCTGTACGCCAGCTACAACGGTGCGATGGTGGTGGCGCTGACCGAAGTGATGCCGGCCGACGTGCGCACCGCAGGATTCTCGCTGGCCTACAGCCTGGCCACCGCCGTCTTCGGCGGGTTCACCCCGGCCATTGCGACGGGTCTGATCCAGGCCACCGGCGACAAGGCCGCCCCGGGCATCTGGATGAGCGCAGCCGCCGTGTGCGGGCTGATTGCGACCCTGATCCTGTACCGCAACAAGGCGGCACCGCAGGCGGTGACGGCCTGAGACTGATTCTTGTACTAGCTATTGGGATGGGCCGCAGCGTTGCGGCCCTTTTTTATGGTGATGCAGAAACACGGACTCACACTTGGCGGACCGATGTCAACGGCAGGAACAGTGTCAGCGGCACATCCTGAAAGGCGACGAAACCATGATGCCGGTAGAAGGCCGCTGCCTGTGCGTCTTTGGCATCAACTACCATGACTGCGCCCGGTATCTCGGCGGCGATGGCGCGATACAAGGCATTGACCAACAAGGCGCCCCCGAGGCCGCGACCTTTGAATTCACGGTCCACTGCCAGGCGTCCCAGACGGATGGCAGGGATGGCGCCATAGCGCGGCAACTTGCGGCGCAGCGCGTCAGACAGTCCCGCCAGCGGAACGCTGGCACTGGCCAGCGTGTAGAAGCCTGCCACGCGCTGCTCATCGTCCACCGCCACGAAGCATGCAGCGACACGGCGGCGAATATCCTGCGTCACCTGTTCGCGCAGGTAGCGATTCAATGCAGGCGAACCGGATTCAAAGCGACTACGGTCGTGAGATGCGATATCGAGCGCCGTCACCAGAAACGGCGGGCGCGTCATTCTTCGCTGCGCAGCAGTTTGTCATGACGCACCATGGCGCGTCGCAATGCGGCCGACGGTGGCGGCGGCGACAGAAGAGCATCGGCGAAGCGCTGCTGGTCTTCCAGCGACAAGCGGATCACTTCTGCCTGCTCAATGGCTCGTTGCGCCGCGTCCTGGACCGCCGCGACAACGAAATCCGTCAACGTCCGCCCTTCGATCTCGGCGGCGCGCTTGAGCAATTGCTGCAATTCGGGACTGATTCGGGCTTCAAGCCGCGCAGTTGAAACGGCAGGCATCATGAATTCCTCCTTGATTGGCATTGTACGGCAAATTGCCGGACGATAGAAAAAAGTGAACGCATGACAATAGCAGAGCCAGGGGGAGATGAATAAAAGCAGAGAAGGAATCGAGTCAAAAGCAAAAATTTCTTCAAGTCTTATATAAGAGTTGAAGCATTTCGCCCCGCTTAGGAGTAAACTACCGCTGTTTTTTGCCGCGGCTCTCTGGCAGCAGTACGCCAGCCATGCCGCCCCGGGAGACGAATTTCCGCGCAGCACAGCCGACAAGGAGGTGGCGCCAGCCCAGGCCGACAGAGTCAGGGCGGACCATCCGGCGCTGCGGGGATCGCACCAAAGCACATCAACACACCAACGCAAGGACATCATCGTGACTACTGGCAACCCGACCATCATCTATACGCTGACCGACGAGGCACCCTATCTGGCGACCCACTCGCTCTTGCCCATCGTCAAGAAGTTCACCGCCGCGGCCGGCATCGACGTCGTCGAAAGCGATATTTCGGTGGCTGCGCGTATCCTGGCTGAATTCCCCGAGTACCTCACCGATGAGCAGAAAGTCCCCGACAACCTGGCCGCACTGGGCGCACTGACCCAGAGCCCGGAAGCCAACATCATCAAGCTGCCCAACATCAGCGCCTCGATCCTGCAACTGCAAGCCGCCATCCGCGAACTGCAATCGCGCGGCTACAAGCTGCCGGACTACCCGGAAAACCCGACCACCGAAGAAGAAAAGGCCCTGCAAAAGCGTTACGCCAAGGTCACCGGCAGCGCCGTCAACCCGGTCCTGCGCGAAGGCAACTCGGATCGCCGCGCGCCCAACGCCGTCAAGAACTACGCCCGCAAGCACCCGCACTCGATGGCCAAGTGGTCCATGGCCTCGCGTACCCACGTGGCGCACATGCACGGCGGCGACTTCTACGCCGGCGAAAAGAGCCTGACCCTGGACAAGGCCGTGGACGTCAAGATGGACCTGGTCACCAAGTCCGGCGAAACCATCGTCCTGAAGCCGAAGATCTCGCTGCAAGCCGGTGAAATCATCGACAGCATGTTCATGAGCAAGCAGGCCCTCTGTGCCTACTACGAAGAGCAGATGCAGGACGCCTTCGACACCGACCTGCTGCTGTCGGTGCACGTCAAGGCCACCATGATGAAGGTCTCGCACCCGATCGTCTTCGGCCACGCCGTGCGCACCTACTACAAGGACACCTTCACCAAGCACGCCAAGCTGTTCGCCGAGATCGGCGTGAACCCGAACAACGGCATGTCCGGTGTCTACGAAAAGATCAACACCCTGCCCGAAGACAAGAAGGCCGAAGTGCTGGCCGACCTGAAGGCCGATGAAGCCAAGCGCCCGCGCCTGGCCATGGTGGACTCCGCCAAGGGCATCACCAACCTGCACGCCCCCAACGACGTGATCGTCGACGCCTCCATGCCGGCCATGATCCGCGCAGGCGGCAAGATGTGGAACGCCGCCGGCAAGACCGAAGACACCAAGGCTCTGCTGCCGGAATCGACCTTCGCCCGCATCTACCAGGAAATCATCAACTTCTGCAAGACCAACGGCGCCTTCGACCCGACCACCATGGGTACCGTGCCCAACGTCGGCCTGATGGCCCAGAAGGCCGAAGAATACGGTTCGCACGACAAGACCTTCGAAATCGCCCAGGCCGGCGTGGCCCGCATCGTCACCCTGGACGGCCAGGTGCTGCTGGAGCAGAACGTGGAAGAAGGCGACATCTGGCGCATGTGCCAGGTCAAGGACGCAGCGGTCCGTGACTGGGTCAAGCTGGCCGTGACCCGCGCCCGCCTGTCCGGCATGCCGGCCGTGTTCTGGCTGGATCCGTACCGTCCGCACGAAGCCGAACTGATCAAGAAGGTCAACACCTACCTGAAGGATCACGACCTGACCGGTGCCGACATCCAGATCATGTCGCAAGTGCGCGCCATGCGTTACACCCTGGAACGCGTCATTCGCGGCCTGGACACCATCTCGGTGACCGGCAACATCCTGCGCGACTACCTGACCGACCTGTTCCCCATCATGGAACTGGGCACCTCGGCCAAGATGCTGTCGATCGTCCCGCTGATGGCCGGTGGCGGCATGTTCGAAACCGGTGCCGGCGGCTCGGCCCCCAAGCACGTGCAACAGCTGGTCGGTGAAAACCACCTGCGCTGGGATTCGCTGGGTGAATTCCTGGCCCTGGCGGTGTCCATCGAAGACGTCGGCATCAAGACCGGCAACGCCCGCGCCAAGATCCTGGCCAAGACCCTGGATGCTGCCACCGGCAAGCTGCTGGACAACAACAAGTCGCCCTCGCCCAAGACCGGTGAGCTGGACAACCGTGGCAGCCACTTCTACCTGGCCCTGTACTGGGCCCAGGAACTGGCCGCGCAGAAGGACGACGCCGAGCTGGCCAAGCAGTTCGCACCGCTGGCCAAGGCACTGGCCGAGAACGAGCAGAAGATCGTCGAAGAGCTCAACTCGGTGCAGGGCAAGGAAGTCGACATCGGCGGCTACTACCTGCCGGATCGCGAAAAGACCTTCGCCGTGATGCGTCCGAGCGCCACGCTGAACCAGGCGCTGGAATCGCTGTAAGCCGTTGATCGTTGCCGGGAGGGATGATCCGACCTCCCCGGCAGCAAAACGAAAAGGCCGCGAATGCAGATTCGCGGCCTTTTCCGTTAACGCTGTATCGAGCAGAAGTTACCGGCTCAATCGCCTCCCAGCAGGAAATTGCGCCGCACATCCAGTTCCTCTGCCGCACTGGCCGTCTCATCCTTCAAGGCCACGCCCGACAAGCCACGCTCATGCGCCTGCGCCATCAGGTAATGCAGCTTGTAGGCCGCCTCGGCGTACGGCAGACCTTCCGGCCGCACATTGGAGATGCAGTTGCGGCTGGCGTCGGTGAGCCCGCGCGAGGGCATCCAGGTCAGATAGAGCCCCATGCTGTCAGGCGAACTCAAGCCCGGTCGCTCGCCGATCAGGATCACCACCAGCTTCACGCCCAGCAATTCACCAATCTCGTCAGCCACCGCGACCCGCCCCTGCTGCACGATCACCGGTGGCGCCATCGACCATCCTTCGGACGCGATGCGCTGCATTACCTGGGCCAGGAAAGGGGCGGCATTGCGTACGATGGCCAGCGCCGACAAGCCATCAGCGATGACGAAGCCCACATCGAAGCGCCGCTGCGGCGCGGTGCCGAAACGTTCAAGCAACTGCTGGCGCGAACTTTCCGACAGCTTGCGCCCGAAGTCCGGCCGCTGCAGGTACATCAGCCGATCGGCGGCCGCACTCTGTACATCCGGGATAGCCTGGGCGGCGCAGATCCCTTGTTGCTGCAACTGATCCTTCAGTCCAGCCACGTCCAGCGGCAGATGCACGGCATCGCGTGCCTGCGCATGGGCCAACTGGAAAGCCAGCTGCGGCGCGGTTGGCAGGCTGACGCCACTGCGTCCCAGGGCGATGCGTGCAGCGGTAAAACGGCGCAGGGCTTCCCACGGATTGGCCGTGACGTTTTCTGCACCGGGGCTGACGTTTTCTGCACCATGCGGTGAAAGCTCGTGGTCGTCCATGGTCATTGAAGGCGCAGCAAGGTATCGCGAAAACCGGGCGGCATGTCGGCATGCAGGCGGAATGCCTGCTCCTGGCCGCCCGCATTGAATATCTGCATCCGCTGCAGCCACGCCTCGAATTCGGGAGCCGGACGCGAACCCAGTACCCGCCTGGCATACAAGGCATCGTGGAAGGAAGTGGTCTGATAGTTGAGCATGATGTCATCCGAACCGGGAATGCCCATGATGAAGGTGCAGCCTGCCACGCCCAGCAGGGTCAGGAGCACATCCATGTCGTTCTGGTCGGCCTCGGCGTGGTTGGTGTAGCAGACATCGCAGCCCATGGGCAGGCCCAGCAGCTTGGCGCAGAAATGGTCTTCCAGTCCGGCACGGATGATCTGCTTGCCGTCATAAAGATATTCCGGCCCGATGAAACCCACTACCGTATTGACCAGCAGCGGCTTGAACGCCCGCGCCACCGCATAGGCGCGTGCTTCGCAGGTCTGCTGATCGACGCCATGATGGGCATTGGCCGACAGCGCACTGCCCTGACCGGTTTCGAAATACATGACGTTGTCACCCACGGTGCCACGTTGCAGGGACAGCGCCGCCGCACGCGCCTCAGCCAGGATGGCCAGGTCGATACCGAAGCCGCGATTGGCTGCCTCGGTCCCGGCAATCGACTGGAACACCAGGTCCACCGGCGCGCCGCGCTCGATGGCCGCAATCGTGTTGGTGACGTGGGTCAGCACGCAGGATTGCGTGGGGATTTCGTAGCGCGCGATCACCTCGGCCATCATCCCGACCAGCTTGACCACCTGCGGCACGTTGTCCGTGGCGGGATTGATACCGATGACCGCATCGCCGTTGCCATACAGCAGGCCATCGAGCATGCTGGCGGCAATGCCGCTGGCGTCATCGGTAGGGTGATTGGGCTGCAGGCGCGTGGACAAGCGGCCGGGCAGGCCGATGGTATTGCGAAAGGCCGTGACCACACGGCATTTCTTGGCCACCAGGATCAGATCCTGATTGCGCATGATCTTGGAGACGGCAGCCGCCATCTCCGGCGTGACACCGGGGGCGACCGCTGCCAGTACGGTGCTGTCGGTGTCGTCGGCCAGCAGCCAGTTGCGCAGGTCGCCCACGGTCAGGTGGGCAATCGCTGCAAACGCTGCGCGGTCATGACTGTCGAGGATGAGGCGGGTGACCTCATCGTCTTCGTAGGGAATCAGCGGCTCCTGGAGGAAGGTCTTCAGCGGCAGCTCGGCCAGCGCCATCTGTGCGATGGCGCGCTCCTCGGCACTGGCAGCGGCCACACCGGCCAGCAAGTCGCCTGAGCGCGCCGGGCTGGCCTTGGCCATGAGCTCCTTCAGATCACGAAATGCGTAGCTGGTGCTCCCCGCGCTGTGGCGAAAACGAGGTGTCGACATGATCGGTTGCTCCCTGAAAAAGCGCGCTGTCACATGTGCCCGCCTCAAGCCGGCAGGCCACGTCCCGAACGATGACGCGCCGATGCAAGGTAGCACACATATCCCAGTGCCATCAGCGCCACGAAGATGCCGAAGATCAGCGGATTGTAGTAGATCATGGTGGCCATGCAGACCAGCGCACCGAACAATGCAAAGGCCGGGAAGTAGGGATACAGCGGCGCCCGGAAAGGCCGCTCCAGGCCAGGCTCGGTGCGGCGCAGGCGCAACAGCGACAGCATCGACAGGATGTACATCAGGATCGCACCGAACACCGACATGGTGACGATATTGGCGGTGAGCGTCTGGCCGCCGATCTTGATGAGCTCGTCGCTGTAGATGGCGGCGATGCCCACCACCCCGCCAGCCAGGATGGCGCGGTGCGGCGTCTTGAAGCGCGGATGGATCCTGGAGAAATACGCAGGCAGATAGCCTTCGCGGGCCAGCGCAAAGATCTGGCGCGAGTAGCCCAGGATGATGCCGTGGAACGACGCCACCAACCCGAACAGGCCCAGCCACACCAGCATGTGCAACCAGTTGCTGTTGCCGCCCACGATCAGTTTCATGGCCTGCGGCAGCGGATCATTGATATTGGCCAGCTTGGTCCAGTCGCCGGCCCCGCCAGCGAAGAGCATCACGCCGATGGCCAGCACCACCAGCGTGAGGATGCCGGTGATGTAGGCGATGGGAATGGAGCGCCTGGGGTCCTTGGCTTCTTCGGCGGCCATGGCCACGCCTTCGATGGCGAGGAAGAACCAGATCGCAAACGGGATCGCCGCGAACATGCCTGGCACCGCCGCCAGGCTGAAGCTGTCACTGCCCGACCAGCCGCCCTTGGTGAAATTGATCAGCGAGAAACCAGGCGCCACCACCCCCATGAAGACCAGCAATTCGAAGATCGCCAGCAGCGTCACGAAGAGCTCAAAGGTGGCCGCAATCTGCACCCCGACGATATTGAGCGTCATGAACACCAGATACGCGCCCAGCGCCGCCAGCTTGGGATCGATATCGGGGAACTGCACATTGAGGTAGGCGCCGATGGCCAGGGCGATGGCCGGTGGCGCAAAGACGAATTCGATGAGCGTGGCCGCGCCCGCCAGGTAGCCGCCCACCGGCCCGAAGGCGCGCTTGCTGTAGGCGAACGGCCCACCCGCATGGGGAATGGAAGTAGTCAGTTCGGTAAAGCTGAAGATGAAAGTGGCATACATGGCCGCAATGAACAGGGCCGTGACCGTGAAGCCCAGCGTGCCGGCGCTGGCCCAGCCATAGCTCCAGCCAAAGTATTCGCCGGAAATCACCAGCCCGACCGCAATGGCCCAGAGCTGCAGGGTGGACAGGACGGGCTTGAGGGTATGGCCCTGCCCTGAAGAGCTTGCATTCATCGGATTCTCCCGTTGGCGCGAAGGACGGGCCGCTGCGTGGCGACCCCTGTGATAGGACTGGCGGGCATGGTGCTTGCTTGATCTGGCGCAATACGCTGCCCTGCCGACCCAATATAGCAACGGCGATTTCGGCGGCGTTATCGAAATTCGGCAAACCTGCGCGGCTTGCGAGCCGCCGGTCGATCAAGGAGTCTGCCCATGTCCGCGCTCTCACTGTCCCAGCCTGACACACCTGCCACGCACAGCCAGCGGGCATTGCGCACCGCCGTTGCGCGCGATGTGGATGAGCATGCGCACAACCTGACGGACTGGGAACAACGCTACGACCAGATCACCTGCGGTCGCTTTGAAGGCGTGCTGCAGGAGTGGCAGAGCAGCGGTCTGCAGATTTTCCGCGAGGCCAGCAGCCGTGCCGTGCGCCAGTCCTGCCAGGTATGGCCCGATGCCTTGTGGTTCGGTATCGAGGTGCGCACCAGCGGCATGCGCATCAATGGCCGCCAGGTGGGTGAGGATGTGGTGATGACCCGTCCGGGTGCCTGCGAATTCGAACTGGTCACGCCGGATGCCCATGAAATCTACGGCATCGTGGTACAACGCGACGCCCTGCAATCGAGTGCCGCACGGCTGGGCTGTCAGCCGGACTGGAACCGCCTGCACCGGGCCGAACTGCTCAAGGTCGGGCATCAGGGTCTGGAAGATTGCCGCCAGCAGATCGCTGCCCTGCTCGCCCTGGCGGGCCAGGCCAGCGGCGCCCACGCCCATGCCGCCCTGCAACTGCGCCAGGAAGCCGTGCTGGTAGCCTTGCTGGCCATGCTGGACGAGGGCGAGATCGAGGCGCAAGCCGGTGCCAGCTTTCTGCGCCGCCGCCGTATCGTCAACGATGCGCGCGAGTTCGCGATGGCGCATCAGGACAGTCCGGTGACCGTCCCCATGCTGTGCGAGGCCGTCCACGTCAGTCGCCGCACGCTGCAATACTGCTTCGAGGATGTGCTGGGCATGAGCCCCATGAGCTATCTGCGCTCGCTGCGCCTGAACGGGGTGCGCCGCGCCCTGTGCGCGGGCGATGGCAGCCAGGCCGTCGGCAGCATCGGCGACATCGCTGCCGCCTGGGGCTTCGCCAACTTCAGCCAGTTCTCCTGCGACTACAAGAAGCTGTTCGGGCAGACGCCGTCGGCCATGGTGCAGGCGCGCACCCGGCATTGAGCCAGTCCTCGGGCCGCGACGATCTTGCTGGCGGCACGGCGCCGAAGACGGCACAATGCCGTCTGCGCCACTGACCACCCGAATGAGCCCCCGATGACGGCCAGCCAAGACGACATTTTCTCCCTGGAAAAATTCGAGTACCTCTGCTACGCACGCCAGCGGGAGCCCGCCGCACAGGAACTGGTGCGCCTGCTGCAACTGATCGATCGGCAGTACGGGCAACTGGCCGGCAGGTTTTCCTTGCAGGTCTCGCCGGCGGTGACCCAGGCCGAACTGGAACAGCACACACTGGCGCGCCTTACCGGCGCCATCTCGGCACTGCTGTCGGATCCCGGCTTTCACCTCAGTCCCAACGGTTTCGGCCAGCTCATCCAGTTCCAGCGCTGGCTGGCGGCGCTATTCGGGGCGAGTCACTTCATCAATGCCGATCACATCCTGCGCTCGCTCAATTTCGGCGGTCCGCAATCGGCGGTATTCGAGGTCAAGCCGCTGGACCTGGTGAAATTCTGTCTGCTGTACTCCCCCGAATCGGAATTGCCGCTCGATGTGGAAGCGCTCTGGGTCCAGAACAAACCGCTGGCCGCCGCGCTGTTCCTGGCATTGATGTCGCCGCGCTTTCTCGGTACGCCGGCGGCGCATTCCAAGCGCGAGGCCCTGCTGCACTGGCTGCCCGAACGACTGCATGAACTGGATTCCCTGGACGGGCTGCCGGTTGCCGTGCTGCATGACGTCTACATGCACTGCAGCTACGCCGACCTGCCGCAGCGCCATCGCATCAAGGGCGCCATCAACCAGCTGCTGCTCGGCAAGCTCGCTGCCGACGGCCTGCATGATCTGGCGCAGGACGGTGGCGGGCGCGTCAATGGCAAGCCGGTCATGCTGGTCTTGCTGGAGTGGTTTTCCGGCGGACACTCGATCTACCGTACCCACTCCAAGACGCTGGAGGCGGCACGCCGCCATTTCCACGTGATTGCCCTGGGCTACGCGGCCAATACCGACGAACTGGGTCGCGCCGTCTTCGATGAATTCATCACGCTGGAGCAGCCCGGCGACCTGGTGTCCAGTCTGCGCACCGTGCGCGAGACTGCACAGGCGCGTCGACCATGCGTGTTCTACATGCCCAGCGTGGGCATGTTCCCCATCACCATGTTCGCGGCCAATCTGCGGCTAGCGCCCTTGCAGGTGGCCGCGCTCGGCCACCCGGCCACGACGCATTCCTCGCGCATCGACTACATCAGCGTGGAAGAGGATTTCGTCGGCGACCCGGCCTGCTTCAGCGAAAAGCTCTTGCGCCTGCCCGCCGATGGCCAGCCCTACCGTCCCACGGCCATCCCCTTTGCCGTACCGCGCATGGACCGACGCGACCAGACGGTGGTCAATGTGGCCATTGCAGCCACTACCATGAAACTCAATCCGCGCTTCCTGATGGCGTGCCAGCGCATCGTGGAATTGTCCGCGCAGGCAGAGGGCGGGGCCGCGCGCCAGGTGCGACTGCATTTCCTGGTGGGCCAGGCGCAGGGCCTGCTCTATCCGCAGCTGCAGCGCCTGATCCTGCGCTACATTCCGTCGGCGCAGGTCTATGCGCACCAGCCCTACCAGCAGTACCTGTCGATCTTCAACCAGTGCGACATGTTCCTCTCGCCCCTGCCCTTCGGCAATACCAACGGCATCATCGATGCCTTCACGGTCGGACTGCCGGGCGTCTGCAAGACCGGGCCGGAAGTCTTCGAACATATCGACGAAGGACTGTTCCGCCGCGTCGGGCTGCCCGACTGGACCATCGCGGCCACGCTGGATGACTACATCCTGGCCGCCGTACGCATGGCCACGGACTATTCGGCGCGCCGTGCGCTGTATGCGCAACTGGCCGATCCGCAAGCCTTGCGCCGGCTCTTCGAAGGACGTCCGGAGTCGCTGGGTGATGCCCTGGCGGCATTGTGCAAGCAAGCCATCAGCCCTTGAGGGATCAGTCCACGTGCTCGGTGCCCTTCATGCAGGCCAGCGTGGCATTGACCTTGCTGGTCAGCTCCACCGGTACCATGCCACCGAGCCCGTCACTGAGCTCGCCGCAGTAGAAGGACACGCGAAAGTGCGCGCAGCAACCGCCGCAGGCGGTACAAGGATTGTCAGGAGAATCGGCCATGTCGGTGAAGAGCCGGTCTTCATCGACGATCCATTGAAGGGCTGCGTGTGCGGGCATGAAAGTGGCGTGGTGGATATCAGGCAAGCAGAGCAGCTCGGGGCCTGCCATTATGCGATGTTCCGGCGCCTGCGCACAGGACTGCCCGCTTCGGCGCGCGCCTTGGCCTCGACCAGCTCCAGCAGACCTTGCGCGGCAATGGACAGGCTGCGCTCCTTGGGCGTGACGATCAGCAGTGGCCGCACCAGCTCCGGCGCATCCACGGCAATGGCGACCAGGTTGGGCAGACGGAACTGGAACAGCGTCAGCTCCGGCACCACGCTCACGCCCAGCCCGCTTTCTATCAAGGCCGCCAGCGTGGCCAGGTGCTCCACCTCCAGCCCGGTGTGGATCACGCCACCAGGTCGCAGCACCGCCTCCAGGTGCTGGCGTACGCTGGTCGAGCGCGCCAGGTGGATCATCTCGCAACCGGCCAGTTGCGCCACCTTGATGCGTCGCTTCCCGGCCAGCGGATGGTCCTTGCGACACACCAGATAGAACGGATCGGCACACAACGGCTGGGTACTGAACTCCAGCAGATCGGGACCCGGCGCGGTCAGGGCGATGTCGGCCTTGCCATGCCGCAGCAGCTCCAGGCACTGGTCCGAAATGGCATCGAACAATTCCACCGTGACACCCGGATGGCGCTGCCGGTAGGCTGCCAGCACCGGCGGCAGCCAGCCCGCCGCCAACGACGGCAGGGCCGCAATGGCCACCCTGCCCTTGCGCCGGGCGACATAATCATTCATGTCCGCCAGCGCCGCCTGCATGTCCGCCACCAGCTGGCGGGCCACCTGGACGAAGACTTCACCTTCGGGCGTGAGGCTCACGTTGCGCGTATCACGCTCGAACAGGCGCGCGCCGGTGGCGCTCTCCAGTTTCTGGATCATGGCGCTGAAGGCTGACTGCGAGAGGTGGCAGCGCTCGGCCGCATGACCGAAGTGCCGGCACTCGGCCAGAGCCAGGAAGGCTTGCAGCAGGCGCGTGGAAAGGTTGGCTTGCATGAGATGGAGGTCGCCGGATTATGCTGAAAATCCGGTCAATCAATCGAAAAAAGCGACTTTACAACAAAATCGGCCGCCACCTACACTCGCCCTGCTCACATCTCGCCCCCCTGTACGGAATCCGGTACGGAGACTGAAACAGAAAAGCAAAACGACACACCGGGCCGGATGTGCTGACACGACAAGAACATCACACCAAAAAACGGAGACACGCATGTTGGCCCTGCTCGGCTTTGTCACGATCGTATCCTTGTTCACCGCCATCCTCACCAAGAGGATGTCGCCGCTGGTGGCGCTGATCGCCATTCCCATCATGGCCGCCCTGATCGGCGGCTTCGGCTTGCAGACTTCCAAGTTCATCGTTCAGGGCGTCACCGCCATTGCACCGGTGGCGGGAATGTTCGTCTTTGCCATCCTGTTCTTCGGCATCGTGACCGATGCCGGCATGCTGGACCCCATCATCAGCCGCATCCTCAAGACCGTGGGTAGCCGCCCCACCCGCATCGTTCCCGGTACCGCACTGCTGGCCTTGCTGATCCACCTGGATGGATCGGGTGCGGTGACCTTCCTCATCACCATCCCCGCCATGCTGCCGCTGTACACGCGGCTGGGCATCGACAAGCGCATCCTGGCCTGCGTGGCCTCGCTGGCCGCGGGCGTGAATTTCCTGCCGTGGACCGGGCCGATGATCCGTGCCTCGGCCGCACTGCATATCCCGGTATCGGACATCTTCACGCCTCTGGTGCCGGTCCAGCTGGTCGGACTGGCCTTCGTCTTCATCGCCGCGTATCTGCTGGGCCTGAAGGAGGAGCGCCGCCTCGGGCTGGGCAAGGGAGCCAGCGTGGGCTTCGTGCAGCAGCATGAACTGAGCGAAGCGCAACTGAAGATCCGCCGCCCGCAGAATTTCTGGGCCAATATCGTCCTGACGGTATTCGTGCTGGGCGTGATGATCAGCGGCAAGGTCGATCCGGTGGTCATGTTCATGATCGGCGTGGTGCTGGCCCTGATGATCAACTACCGTGACGTGGCCATGCAGCGCGAGCGCATCGATGCCCACGCCAAGGCCGCCCTGCTGATGGCCAGCATCCTGTTTGCGGCGGGCGTGTTCACCGGCATCATGACCAAGTCCGGCATGCTCTCGGCCATGGCCAAGACGGCCGTGGGCCTGGTACCGCCCGAGATGGCCAGCCATATCCCGGTGGCCCTGGGGTTGTTGTCGATGCCGCTGTCGCTGCTGTTCGACCCGGATTCCTTCTACTTCGGTGTGCTGCCGGTGATCGCCGAGGTCAGTCACATGCTGGGCGTGCCGACCATCCAGGTCGCCCAGGCGGCGTTGCTGGGCCAGATGACCACGGGTTTCCCGGTCAGTCCGCTCACGCCCGCCACCTTCCTGGTGTGCGGCCTGGCCGGCATCGAACTGGCAGACCATCAGAAATACACCATCCCTTTCCTCTTCGGCGCTTCCGTGGTGATGACCATCGCCTGCGTGGTGCTGGGATTGTTCCCGCTGTTCTGAGCGGGGGCAAGGGCAAGCGCAACCCCCTGTTCTGGAGAAGTACATGACCCACGATCCACAGCGCACCGTGCGCATCGGCGCCGGTGCCGGCTATTCGGGCGATCGCATCGAACCGGCCGCCGAACTGGCCGAGCGTGGCCAGCTGGATTACCTGATCTTCGAATGCCTGGCCGAACGCACCATCGCCATCGGCCAGCAGGCCCGACTGGCCGACCCGGCCAGAGGCTATGACCCGCTGCTGGAAGAGCGCATGCACGCGGTCCTGAAGACCTGTGCCACGCGGGGCGTGCGCATCATCACCAACATGGGCGCGGCCAATCCGCTGGCTGCGGCGCAGCGGGTGCGCGAGATCGCGCGCGCATCCGGACTGGCTGGGCTGAAGGTGGCCGCCGTGGTCGGCGACGATGTACTGGAGGCCGTGCAGCAGGGAGCATGGCGTATCGAGGACAATGGCCAGCCGGTCGCGGCTCTCGGTACGCGCCTCATTTCGGCCAATGCCTATCTGGGCATCGCACCCATCGTGGAAGCGCTGCAGGGCGGCGCCCAGGTCATCATCACCGGGCGCGTGGCCGACCCGGCGCTGGTGCTGGCGCCGATGGTGCACGAGTTCGGCTGGGCTGCCGATGACTGGGACCGGCTCGGCCAGGGCACGCTCGTCGGCCATCTGCTGGAATGCGCAGGACAGATCACCGGCGGCTACTTTGCCGATCCCGGCAAGAAGGATGTGGCCGGTCTTGCAAGGCTGGGCTTCCCCATCGGCGAAGTGAAGGCCGATGGCAGTGCCGTCATCACCAAGGTGGCGGGTTCCGGTGGCCAGGTCACGGCACGCACCTGCAAGGAGCAATTGCTCTACGAGATCCATGATCCGGGTGCCTACATCACGCCCGACGTGATTGCTGATTTCTCGCAAGTCCACATCGAAGAAGTCGGGCCGGACCGCGTGGCCGTCACCGGCGGCCGTGGGCGTGCGCGACCGCAGACACTCAAGACCACGCTGGGTTACCGCGACAGCTTCATCGGCGAAGGCCAGATCTCCTATGCCGGCCCTGGCGCGCGAGCGCGTGCGCAACTGGCCGGCGAGATCGTACGCGAGCGGCTGGCGCTCACGGGCGCGCAGACCGAAGAACTGCGCATGGACCTGATCGGCATCAATGCCATCGCCGGTGAGCAGATGTCGGCGCATGCACCCGAGCCCCAGGAAGTCCGCCTGCGCGTGACCGGCCGCACGGCCAGCATGAAAGAGGCGATCCGCATCGGCAACGAAGTCGAGACGCTTTATACCAACGGCCCGGCCGGTGGCGGCGGTGCCACCAAGTCGGCCCGCGAAGTCATCGCCGTGCTGTCGCTGCTGCTGCCGCGCACGCTGGTACATCCATCCGTTTTCATCGAGGAGGCCTGAGATGCTGCTCAGAGAGATTGCTCATTCACGTGCCGGGGACAAGGGCGACATTTCGAATATCTCCGTGATCGCCTATCGGCAGGAGGACTATGCGCTGCTGGAGCGCACCCTGACGGCCGAACGCGTGCGCGCGCATTTTGCCGGGGTGGTCCATGGTGAGGTGATGCGCCACGCGCTGCCGCATCTGGGCGCGCTCAACTTCGTGATGCAGCGGGCGCTGGGTGGCGGGGTTACCCGCTCACTGGCGCTGGATGCGCATGGGAAGGCGTTGTCGGGGGTGATGCTGCAGATGGAATTGCTGCCCTGAGAAGCGAAGCGGCGTCAGTGTTCCCACGGATTGATGACCGGCAAAGCGGCTGCTGCATAGGCAGACACGTCACGGGAAGCCACGCTGAAGTCGCAAGATGCCGCGATGGCGGCGATGTAACCGTCGGGCGTGGGAAAACCCCTGCCCGCCCGCCTGGCCTTGACGGCCAACTCGGCGTGAGCGCGGGCTGCATCGGTATCAAACGGGAGGATTCTGTCCTTGAACAGGCGCAGGATGCCTTCAAAACGACGCGCCAGCACATCCTGACGGCGACCAGCAGGAAGGCTGGCAATACCGAAGCCCATTTCGGCAATCGTGATGCTGGTCAGGTAAAGCGTCTGCGGGACCTGTGCGTTGAGCCAGGCGTGTACGCCGGGATGTATCTCCGGCTTCATGGCTTCGGAGACGACGTTGGTATCAAGCACGATCATTTGAACCTCATCGGCTGTGCAGGGCGACGCTCACGCATCTGCTCCAGCGCCTCGACATCTTCGTTGGTGACGCCCAGCGCGCGATTCATGTCGACCAGCGCATCTCCCAGTCGCAATTGGCCGCCGGGTCTGACGGCCAGGGTCAAGATTTCGCGGATTTCTGCCTCGGTGCTGCGCCCATGCTGGGCAGCACGCACCCGCAAGGCGCGATGTACTTCATCGGGAAGATTACGGACAGTCAGCGTAGCCATGACAGCATTACTCCGATTTGATATCAGTGCATTCATTCTAGTCATTTGAATCTCTCCTTTCCATCAAAAATGTCCTGGTGGTGTTGCCAGAGGAAAACGCTGCCCCCGAAAAGCTTCTCATCCAACAGGAGAATGCTGAATAGGGGGTGATTCGGCGCAAAAAAGAGAATGAAGACCGACGTTATTCGATATAAACCGCCCCGAGGGCCCCGAATCGTTGCCCGAGAGAAAAATAGGAATTTTTTAGCCAATTCTCCATCCCGAAAGTACGTACATTGCGACTGTCCAAACCGTGCAAGATTTGGTATCGTCCGCCCGTGATTCATTCTCGCACTGCATCAGCGCCCCCCGCTGACACACTCCCCCCGATATGAAAAAAGCAATCCGACTCGGTACTCCGCTGTCCCCTTCCGCCACCAAAGTCATGCTGCTGGGCTCCGGCGAACTCGGCAAGGAAGTCATCATCGCCCTGCAACGCCTGGGCGTGGAAGTCATTGCCGTGGACCGCTATGAAAACGCGCCCGGCCAGCAGGTCGCCCATCGTGCCCACGTCATCAACATGACCGACGGCGCCGCCCTGGCTGCGCTGATCGAGCAGGAACAGCCCGACCTGATCGTCCCCGAGATCGAGGCCATTGCCACCGAAACCCTGGTCAAGCTGGAAGAAGCCGGCCGCGCCCACGTCATTCCGACTGCGCGCGCCGCCTGGCTGACCATGAACCGCGAAGGCATCCGCCGCCTGGCCGGTGAAACCCTGGGTCTGGCCACCTCGCCCTACCGCTTTGCCGACAGCCTGGAAGAACTCAAGGCAGCCATCGACCAGATCGGCTTCCCGTGCGTGATCAAGCCGGTCATGTCCTCATCCGGCAAGGGCCAGTCCAAGATCGACGGTCCGGAAGAAATCGAAGCCGCGTGGAATTACGCTGCCGCCGGTGGCCGTGTCGATTCCGGCCGCGTGATCGTGGAAGGCTTCATCGACTTCGACTATGAAATCACCCTGCTGACGGTGCGCTCGCTCAACGAAAACGGCGACACCATCACCAGCTTCTGCGATCCCATCGGCCACGTGCAGGTCAAGGGTGACTATGTCGAATCCTGGCAGCCGCACCCGATGCCCACCGCAGCTCTGGAAAAGGCCCGCGACATCGCCCGCAAGGTCACCGAAAACCTGGGCGGCCTGGGCCTGTTCGGGGTGGAGCTGTTCGTCAAGGGCGACATGGTCTGGTTCTCCGAAGTGAGCCCGCGTCCGCATGACACCGGCATGGTCACCATGGTCAGCCAGGTGCAGAGCGAATTCGAACTGCATGCCAAGGCCATCCTCGGCCTGCCGGTCAATACCGCTCTGCGCAGTCCCGGTGCCTCCGCCGTGATCTACGGCCAGCACGATGCCCGCGGCATCGCCTTCGACGGCGTGGCCGATGCGCTGCGCATCCCCGGCGCCGACATCCGCCTGTTCGGCAAGCCGGAATCCTTCGCCCGCCGCCGCATGGGCGTGGCCCTGGCCTCCGGGGACAGCGTGGAAACCGCTCGCATCCGCGCCAAGCAGGCTGCGGCCAAGGTCAAGCCGGTCGTTGCGCAGTGATGCTGCGCTGAGCAGAACCCCATGAACGGGCTCCGATGCAGATCGGGGCCCGTTTTGTTTTGGCCCGGGCGCAGTGCCTGCCGGGCTCCGGAAACGATATAAACGATATACGACAGCACGCTGGCCGCGACTGGTTATAATCATCGCCTCCCTCCACTACAGCAGCTTTGCTCACGATCATGAAGTGTGATGTCGTCATCCTCGGCAGCGGTCTGGCCGGTCTTTCCGTCGCTCTCCATCTGGCTGAAAAATATCAGGTGGTGGTCGTTTCCAAGGGCGAACTGCTGGACGGAGCCAGCAACTGGGCACAGGGCGGCATCGCGGCCGTGCTCGATTCGGGCGACAGTCATGCCCAGCACATCGCCGACACGCTGGTGGCCGGGGCCGGCCTGTGCGATGAAGGCGCCACGCGCACCATCGTCGAACAGGGTCGCCAGGCCATCGAGTGGCTCATCGCCCAGGGTGTGCCCTTCACCCGCGACGACAGCGCCGAACTGGGCTATCACCTCACCCGCGAAGGCGGTCACAGCCAGCGCCGCATCATCCACGCCGCCGATGCCACCGGCCACGCCGTTCAGGTGACGCTGGAGCAGCGCGTGCGCGCCCACCCCAACATCACCCTGCTGGAACATCACTGCGCCATCGACCTGATCCACGCCGGCAAGCTTGATCCCGGGGCCGAACCACGCTGCCTGGGCGTGCATGTGCAGGATTCTGTCAGCGGCCACGTGCTGGCCATCGCGGCAGGACGTACGGTGCTGGCCACGGGCGGGGCCGGCAAGGTTTACCTGTACACCTCCAACCCGGATTCGGCCACCGGTGACGGCATCGCCATGGCCTGGCGGGCCGGCTGCCGGGTGGCCAATATGGAATTCATCCAGTTCCATCCGACCTGCCTGTACCACCCTTACGCCAAATCCTTCCTCATCAGCGAGGCCCTGCGGGGCGAAGGCGCGCTGCTCAAGCTGCCCGCCTCGGCCGGTGCGCTGGCAGGCCAGCGCTTCATGCCAGACCATGACGAGCGCGCCGAACTGGCCCCGCGCGACATCGTGGCGCGCGCCATCGACTTCGAGATGAAGAAACGCGGACTGGACCACGTCGACCTCGACATCAGTCACCAGAGTCCGGCCTTCATCGCCGAGCATTTCCCGACCATCCAGGCGCGCTGCCTGGAGTTCGGCATCGACATCACGCGCCAGCCGATTCCGGTGGTCCCGGCGGCGCACTATACCTGCGGCGGGGTGGTCACCGACATGGCCGGGCGCACCGACCTGCCGGGCCTGTACGCGGTGGGCGAGACGGCCTGCACCGGCCTGCACGGCGCCAACCGTCTGGCCAGCAACTCGCTGCTGGAATGTCTGGTGCTGGGCCGCGCCGCTGCGGCCGATATCGAACGGGAATTGTCAGCCGGTGTCTGGCGCATCGCCGACGTGCCACAGTGGGATGAGAGCCGCGTCAGCGATGCCGACGAGGAAGTGGTGATCGCCCACAACTGGGACGAACTGCGCCGCTTCATGTGGAATTACGTCAGCATCGTACGCACCGACAAGCGCCTGGAGCGCGCACAGCACCGCATCCGCCTGCTCAAGGAAGAGATCGACGAGTACTATGCCAACTTCCGTATCTCGCGCGATCTGCTGGAATTGCGCAACCTGGTGGACGTGGCACAGCTGATAGTCTCCAGCGCCTTGATGCGCAAGGAAAGCCGGGGCCTGCACTTCAGCCAGGATTACCCGCGCACCTTGCCGCGCGCCACCCCGACCATCCTGCCCGGACGGCAGTGAGCCTTCACTTGCGCTGGCGATACCGCTTGCGATAGACGTTGGGACTGGCCAGCACCTCGGCCACGGTGTGGCTGTAGCGGCTGGCACTGTCGCCCTGCAGAATATCGAATTGCAGTTCGGGCCGTTCGCGCGGCACCGCCATACATTGCGCCACGGGCGTCCCCTTGGGCAGCACGCCGACAAAATCCGCAGCGGTCCAGAGCGCCGGGAAATTGATCCCGGCGTCATGGAAATGATCCGCATCCACCAGCCCGGACAACAAGCGGAACGGCAGGTCATGCCGGTTCACCGGATGGGTCGCGAAGAGCGACCAGCCGGGTTCGAGCTCGATGGTCCAGAAACTGTTGAACTTGAGGACCAGCGCATCACCCTGTTCGAAGGGCGAGCCCGTCACCTGGGCTGGTGGATGAAAACTCAGCGGTGCGCGCGGATGCCCTTCTACCGTCGTGGGCGGGGCTTCCCAGTCCCAGCGGAACTGGCCCTTGTCCACGTGCACATCACAAGGCAGCAGGATCATGACGCCATGTGCCATGGCATCGATGAAGGGCGGGCATTGCTTGACGGTACGAATCTCGCGGTCATGCAAGGGGGAGAAAGCCTTGGCCGGCATGCTGCGGATCCACTCCGGGATCATCTCGCGCGCCAGGCGCGGACGCGGCAACAGCTCCGCCAGGGCGGGATCACAACGGAAACGGATGTGCGGCGATGGCATGGGTGGCGTTTGCGCAGGAAGACGGAGACTGCGAACATACGCGCAGCCCGGCAGGACGTCCAGTCCCTCCCCGCTGACGGGAAGAAAATGGATGTGCTGCCGGGCTGTCGGACTATCGGACTGTCATGCAGCGCAGGCTGCCGCCGGATCAGCTGCCCTTGCGGTCCTTGAAGGCCGGCACGAACATTTCCTGCCAGCTGGCCGGCTTGGTCTTGATGGTACCGGCCTTGCCCATGAAGACCACGTACTGCATGACGTCCACCGGCGTGCTGGTGAACTCGGTGCCGGGGTCGGCCAGCATCTGTTCCACTTCTTCCTGAGGCAGTTTCAGCTTGGACACGCGCAGGAAGGTCTCGGCCGCACCCTTGCGGTTCTTGGCGATGTAGGCATTGGCCTCTTCCTGTGCCGCCATGAAGGCCTGGGTCAGCTTGGGATTCTTGTCGGTGAAGGATTTCAGGGCGAAGACCACATCGATGGTGATATGGCCCAGCACGTCGGTCGAATTCAATACGCGGGTGATGCCCGGTGTCTTGCCCTCCTGGTAGGAGAACGGCGGCGAAGTGAAGTGGGCCGTGATCTCGGTCTTGCCCGAGACCAGCGACGCCATCGCTTCCGGATGTGACAGGCTCACCGTCAGCGGATCGAGCTTGGCGTAGTTCTCGATACCGAAAGTCTTGGCCGCCGCCATCTGCAACAGCACCGCCGACAGCGAAGTCTTGATGCCGGGAATGGCGATCTTGTCCTTGGGCGTGAAGTCCTTCAATGACTTGACGTTGGGGTTGTTGGTATTGAGCCAGAGCGGTGCGGTCGACAGTGCACCCAGGCCCACCACTTCCGAACGCGGAATCCCGTGCGCCTTGGACCACAGCGTCACAAAGCCCGGCGCACCGGTACCGGCGATATCGAGGTTGCCGGCCAGCATGGCGTCGTTGATGACGTTGCCGCCATCGAGCAGCACCCACTTGGTTTTCACATCGCCCAAGCCCATCGCCTTGGCGTGCTTCTCCAGCAGGTTCTGGTCACGGATGACCATCAAGGGCAGGTACAGCAGTCCGTAGCCGTGCGAGATCCGCACCTCCTGCGCTTCGGCATGGGCGGTGCCGGACACCCCGGACAGGACCAGAGCGCTGGCCATCATGAGGCTGGTGAAAGTACGTCGTGTGTAGCGTTGCATGCTTGTCTCCTGAAGTTGTTCAGTGGTTCGGTCTTGTATGGATCGTTGCTTGTTGATGTATGGCTTGCGTGGATCTTGTATGCAGACAAGATCCACCCGGCTCAGTGCTGCATGCCCCAACGACGGATGGTGCGCTTCTCGATCTGGGCAAAGATCAGGTTCTCCACCACCAGGCCGATGATGATGACGAAGAACAGGCCCGAGAACACGTTGGCCGTTTCCAGCTGGTTGCGGTTCTCGAAGATGTACCAGCCCAGGCCACCGGCGCCGGAGGATACGCCAAAGACCAGCTCGGCGGCGATCAGCGTGCGCCAGGCGAAGGCCCAGCCCACTTTCAGGCCGGTGAGGATACTGGGAAATGCCGCCGGAATCAGGATCGATTTCACCAGCGAGAAGCGGCGCAGGCCATAGTTCTGGCCGACCATGCGCAGCGTATTGGATACCGCGCGGAAGCCGCCATGGGTATTGAGCGCGACCGCCCACAGCACCGAATGCACCAGCACGAAGATGATGCTGCCGGTGCCCAGTCCGAACCAGATCAGCGCCAGCGGCAACAGCGCGATGGCCGGCAGCGGGTTGAACATCGAGGTCAGGGTTTCCAGCAGGTCATTGCCGATGCGCGAACTGATGGCGACCGTGGTCAACAGCCCGGCCAGCAGGATGCCCAGGCCGTAGCCGACCAGCAGGGTCTGCATGGACACCGCCGCACGTTGCAGCAGCACGCCGCTGCCGATGCCGGCGAAGAAGGCTTGCACCGTCTCGCTGAAGCTGGGGAAGAGCAAGGCATTGTCCAGCCAGCGGCCATAGACTTCCCAGATCAGGGCCAGTACCAGCAGGATCACGGTCTTGCGCAGCCAGCCCATGCGGTAGAGCGATTCGAAGGCCGACAGCGGACGCTGTACTTCGGCAGCGGCGTCGGGATTGGGGTCCACCAGGATTTCCGGGCGGACGAAGGGCAGATTGGTTTGCATGATGAGGTCTCCGGCGCGGCTCAGTGGTGGGCGAACAGCATGTCGTTGATGCGGGTTTCCAGCTCGGCCTGGGCGGCCGTTCCCAACTGGCTCGGCGCAATGCTGTTGAGTTCGGCGCGGACCTGGCCGGGATGGGGTGTGAGCAAGAGGATGCGGGTCCCCACGCGGATGGCTTCTTCAATCGAATGGGTCACGAAGAGCACCGTGAACTGGGTGTCATCCCACAGGCGCAGCAGTTCGTCCTGCATCTTGCGGCGGGTCAGTGCGTCCAAGGCGGCGAAGGGTTCGTCCATGAGCAGCACGTCCGGCTCCATGGCCATGCCACGGGCAATCGAGACACGCTGCTTCATGCCGCCGGAGAGCATGTGCGGATAGCTGTCGATGAACTTGGCCAGGCCGACCTTGCCGATGTAATACTCGGCGCGCTCGGCGGCGGCCTTTCCTTGCAGGCGGCCACTGGCGTGCAGCGCGAACTCCACGTTCTGGCGCACCGTCTTCCAGGGCAGCAGCTGGTCGAATTCCTGGAACACCATCATGCGGTCCGGACCCGGCTCATGGACTTCCCGCCCCTTGAGACGGATCGCGCCCGAGGTCGGTTGCAGATAACCGCCGATGGCCTTCAACAGCGTGGACTTGCCGCAGCCCGACGGGCCCAGCAGGATGTAGCGGTCGCCCGGATGGACGTTGAAACTGACATTGCGGGTGGCGGTGACCAGCGAATCGGTGGTCTTGTATTGCAGGGTGACGCGGTCGATTTCCAGCAGCGGACGCGATGGGTCGAGGGCCGACGCACCTTGGGCAGGGTCGCTCATGCAGGTCTCCAAATGATTTATAGGATTTATGTTGGAGTGGATGCTAGGCCGCCAAGCTGTAACGAATCTGACTAAATCCTGACGTCTGTTTTTGTCAGCCGGTTCGGGCATACAATGGCGCCCTGCCCAAGCAGCGCGCAACAGCTGCGGCATCGGAAAATGACAATGGAGATCCCCATGCGCATCCTGCTGGTCGAAGACACTGCCGACGTGGCCGAGGCCATCGTTTCCCACCTGACCCGCATCGGCCACACCGTGGAATGGGAAAGCCACGGCGGCCACGCCGCGCGCCGCCTGGGCGAAGCCTTCGACCTGCTGATCCTGGACGTGATGCTGCCCCAGACCGATGGCTTCACCCTGCTGGAGCAGTTGCGCGCCCGTGGCCAGCACACGCCGGTGCTGATGCTGACCGCCTGCGGAGAAATCGAAGAACGGGTCCGCGCGCTCGATCTGGGTGCGGACGATTACCTGGTCAAGCCTTTCGATTTTCGCGAACTGGAGGCGCGCATCCGGGTGCTCTTGCGCAGAAGCGGTGGCGAGTCGACCAACCTGCTGCACTGCGCCAACCTGTGCATCGACCGCAAGAGCCGCACCGCCACCCTGGATGGCCAGCCCATCGACCTGACCCGGCGCGAAGTGACGCTGCTGGAGATCATCGCCGCGCGACCCGGGCGCATCTTCAACAAGGATGAACTGATGGACCGGCTCTTCACGGTCGACGATACGCCCAACGCCAATACGGTCGAGCAATACGTGGCGCGTCTGCGCAAGAAACTGGCCGGTGCCGCCTTCGAGATCCGCACCCTGCGCGGGCTGGGCTATCAGCTGGTGCCGCAGGCGCCGGCGCTGGCAGAGGCGGCGGTATCCAACCCGGCCGGTGCCCTGCACTGATGCACGGCCGTTCCCCGCACGTCCTTGTCGGACGTTCGCTCTATACGCGGCTGGTGGTGCGGGTGGGCGCGGTGCTGCTGGTCAGTGCCGTGGTGCTGCTCATCGCCATCTGGATCTCGACCCAGCTGGCTGCGCGCCAGGCCTATGACCGCATCCTGGCCGGCAGTGCCTTGCAGATCGCCGAGAACACCTGGTACGACCATGGCGAGGTCAACGTCGATGTGCCGCTGGCGGCGCTGTCCATGCTGGGCACGGGCGACCATGCCATCTATGCGGTCTTCGATCCGCACGGCCGGGTGATCGCAGGCGACGGCGAATTCCGCCCGGAGATCCCCTGGAACGAGCTGGAGCAAGGCCCGCTGCTGCGCGATGGCGACTATCTGGGCACACCGGTGCGCATGGCCATCATCGGTCGCCGCATGCCGGTCGACAGTCCCCATCCCTGGGCCGTGATCGTGCTGGCGCAGACCAACAATGCGCGCATGTCCTTTGCCCAGAGCCTGGGCGGCAAGGCACTGGTGGTGATCGTGGTCATGAGCGCGCTCACGATTCTGGCAGCAATGTTCACCCTGTATCAGGCACTGGCGCCCCTCAAGCGCATCGAGGCGGCCATCCGCGAACGGGACCTGAACGATCTTTCACCTCTGTCGTTAACCGTGCCGGCCGAGACCCATGCGCTGGTCTCGGCCATCAATGCCTTCATGGAGCGACTGGTGGTCCACCGCGCCACCATGCGTCGCGTCATCGGGGATGCCGCGCACCAGCTGCGCACGCCCGTCACGGCACTGGTGGCGCAGATGGAACTGCTGGCCACCGAATCCAGCGAGGACAAGCGCCAGCGTCACCTGGCGCAGTTGCGCGAACGCACGCGCAACCTGGGTGCGCTGGTCAACCAGCTCATCAATCACGCCATGGTCCAGCATCGCAATGACAATCGCTTGCAGGAGCGCATCGCGCTGGCCGAACTGGTGCGTTCACAGATGACGGAGGTGCTCTCGAACCGCTCGCGTACGCCGCCCGATCTGGCGCTGGACGTCCCACCCCTGCCCTGTCTGATCCAGGGCGATCCCATTGCGCTGGGCGAGGCCATCAAGAACATCCTCGACAATGCCCTGCAATACGGCGCGCCGGGACTGTTGCACGTGCGCCTGGACAGCGATGGCCGGCAGCACCGCCTCAGCTTCATCGATGATGGTCCGGGCATTGCCGCCAAGGACTGGGAACGATTGCGCAAGCCCTTTGCCCCGCGCGGGGATAACCGCATGGGGGCCAGCCTGGGCTTGTCCATCGTGGAAGAAGTGATGCGTGCCCATGGCGGCGAGATGCGCTTCGACTATCTGCCCGACGGGCATTTTGCCGTCGTGCTGGAGTTTCCTGCCTGGACGGAAGCGGCCTGATGTGATGGCCGGACCGATGTGCTATTTCCACTCCAGGATCGCGTTGCGGCGATCCAGCCAATGCAGCTTCACGCTGCCCGGCGCCACCTTGCGCGCCGCGCAGGCACTGGCCGCCAGGGCGAAGGACGCATCGTAGTAGCGGCCGCTGGCCGAGGAACGCAAGGGTGTCTGCGGCGCATTGCGGGCGATCCAGTCGGCCGCATTGGTGCGCAGGAAGATCATGCAGGCGCTGCCGCCGGTCTCGGCCACCTGGCAGACGCAACTATTGCCGGAGGTCGTGATGGGCTCGCTCAGCGGTGCATTGCGGTTCAGCGCATCCGGGACCGGTACAGGGACCGGCACCGGAACGGGCACACCCTGCTGCGGACCATAGTGTCCGCCGAGATCGCGCGTGGTGACCTGGGCGCTGGCCGGCAGCATCAGCACGCCCAGCAGCAGCGGCAGCAATCGGATCGAGTGGTTCATGGGTGGTGTCTGCCTCGCTGGATTCAGATCGGTTCAGGCGCTCGCGCGGGTGCGCAGGCGGTACAGGCTGGTGGTTTCCTTGCTGCGCGCTGCGTGCAGGGGGTCCTCACGGTCAATCGCCTTGCCGTGGCGCGGCTTGATGTCGTGCCGTGCCACCACCTCCAGACCGGCCCGGGTGATGGCCTCCTCCAGCATGCCGGGCGCGCGCAAACCCAGGTGTTCGGCGAAGTCGGACATGATGAGCCAGCCTTCGCCCTGCGGTGTCAGGTGCTCGGCCAGGCCATTGAGATAGCCCAGCAGCATGCGACTGTCCGGATCATAGACCGCGTGCTCGATGGGTGAACTGGGCCGCGCCGGTAGCCAGGGCGGATTGCAGACGATCAACGGGGCGCGGCCGGGCGGGAACAGGTCGGCTTCTTGCAGCGTCACCTGGGGCAGTACGCCCAGTGCCTGCAGGTTCTCGCGGGCACAAGCCAGGGCACGGGGGTCCATGTCGGTGGCGACGATCTTGCGCACGCCGCGCCGGGCCAGCACGGCGCAAAGTACGCCACTGCCCACGCCGATATCGAAGGCCAGTTCGGTCGAGGGTAAAGGGGCTTGGGCCACCAGCTCCACGTATTCGCCCCGTACCGGGGAGAACACGCCATACCAGGGGTGGATGCGCCCTCCCAGAGCGCCGATCTCGACCCCCTTCTTGCGCCACTCATGGGCACCGATCAAGCCCTGCAGCTCGCGCAACGAGACCGCAAACGACTCGCCCTGCAGCGCCGTGCCGTAGGCTTCGCTGCAGGCCGCCTGCAGCGCCGGCGCGCGGCGCAGCGGCACCACGAAGCCGGGATCGACCGGAATGAGCAACATGCCCAGGATGCGTGCGCGCTGCGCCTGCATCTGACGATGATGATGGAAGGCTTGTGCCGGGCTGTCCGGGCTAGCCGGTCTGGCCTTGCTTTTGGCCTGGCTGCGCTCGCGGGCGCGGTCGACCCGGCGCCCCAGGGCTTGCAGCAGTTGTCGCGCGTTCTGGAAGTCGCCGCGCCAGAGCAGGCCGGTACCCTCGCAGGCCAGCTTGTAGGCCGCGTCGGCGGCGATCTGGTCATCGGCCTCGACAACCCGACGGGGCGGCGCATTGCCGGCCTCCGAGTGCCAGCGCAGCCGCTGTGGGGTAGCGCCGGAGGTCCAGCTGATGAAAGGTGGGGTATCGTCGTGTAAGGTCATGAATCAGGGGTCAGCGAGGGCGACGCAGGAAGCGGCGCGCCAAAACAGCCGCCAGTGTAACAAAGCATGGCGCCATCGCAGCGCTGCCGGAACTTCCCGCCTGTGCCTGCGGCCAAATGGCAGAACTTGATGCCGGGCAAACCCCGGCGCCTTTTTTTGCCGGCCCGGGCGCAATGCGCCTATGATGGAGCCGGTCCATCACCGAAGGAGAATCCATGAGCGAGCCCATGCAAACCCCAGCGTTCGACCACCAGCGCCTGCTGGACATGGTCGGCCAGTTCGAGGCGGAATTGCAGAAATTGCCCGCCGGCAGCACCGAAGCCGACCAGTTGCGCGATGACATCGCCCGCCTGCGGCAACACCTGAGCCAGCCGCAGCCGCATGCCGGCGAAGTCGGCGACACCTGGCAATCCCTGCGCCGCGCTGCCGACAGCCTGGAAAACCAGGTCTTGAAGGACAGCCCCTACATCACCGAGATGGGGCGCATCATCGGCTTGATCTGATCGACCGGCCTCTGCTGGCCGACATGTCTGTTCCCAACACCGCCTACCGCAGCAATTGGCCAGGCGGTGTTGTTTTGAGCCCTGCCTGACGCAGTTCGGATGGGCGACCAGATGCGTTCAATGCGCCGGCAACGGAATCCACTCGGTCTCTCCCGGAATATCCGGGAACACGCGCTTGTCACGGCCACTCCACGCCTGCTTGGCCGCTTCGATCTTCTCCCGCGAGGTGGCCACGAAGTTCCACCACACGAAGCGCGGCCCATCCAGCGGGGCCCCGCCCAGGATCATGAAGACCGTCTCTCCCACCGCCTTCAAGGCCACGACCGCACCCGGCGCCAGAATGGCCAGCGTGCCCGGCTCCATGCGCTCGCCATCCAGCATCACCTCACCCTTGACCACGTAGACCGCACGTTCCTGCACCTCCGGGGCGATCTCCAGCTCACCGCCCTGCGTGGTGCTGCCGGCCACATACAGCGTCGGACTGGCCGTGATGACCGGCGAGTTCACACCGAAGGCCGAACCGGCCAGCACATGCAGCCGGGCGCCGCCGACCTGGGCTTCAGGCATGTCCTGCGAGGCGTAATGACGGAACAGCGGCTCACTGTCCTCCTGCCCGGCCGGCAGCGCTACCCACATCTGCAGCCCGTGCACGGGCACCTTCTGCGCGCGGATATCGTCGGGAATGCGCTCGGAGTGGACGATTCCCCGTCCCGAGGCCATCCAGTTGACGGCTCCCGGGGTGATGCGCTGGACCACGCCCAGGCTGTCACGGTGCATCATGGCGCCGGAGAACAGATAGGTGACGGTGGCCAGGCCAATGTGCGGGTGCGGACGGACATCGCCCTCGGTCGTGCCGGCATCGAATTCCACCGGCCCCATATGATCGAAAAAGACGAAGGGACCGACCGTACGTGCAGCCGCCGCGGGTAGCAGGCGACGGACCGGGAAACCGATGTCGCGGGTCAGGCCGTGGATCTGGTGAACAATATTGCTCATGGTGCTCTCCTGGGGCGGCGGGCTCTGCTTGAGACCCGCCTGCCGGGGTTGGAATGTAGATGTAGGGATGGATGAATTCAGAAGCGACCGGCGCGAAAATCGTCGATGGCCGCTTCCACCTGTTCGCGGGTATTCATCACGAACGGACCCCACTGTGCGATTGGCTCATTCAGGGGCTTGCCGGCAATGAGCAGGAAGTGGCTGGCCTGCTCGGCGCGCACCGTCACCCCGGCCGCCCCGGCCACGTTGGACAGCACCGCCATGCGCCCGGCCTCGGCGGCACGGGTCTCGCTCCCTTGAGCACCCACGGCCAGCTTGCCTTCATGAACGTAGAGGAAGGCATTGTGCGTGGCCGGGATCGGCAGATCCAGCGTCACGCCGGCTTCCAGCTTCAGGTCCAGGTAGAGCGGCTCGGTGGTCTCCCGATGGATCGCTCCGGCCACACCAAAGGCACTGCCGGCCAATACGCGTACCTTCACGCCCGGCTGCGGCTCGGTCTCGGGAATGCCCGCCGCCGGGATGTCCTGATAGCCGGGATCGGTCATCTTGTCCTTGCCCGCCAGGTTCACCCACAGCTGGAAACCACTCATGAGGCCGTTTTCCTGTTCCGGCAACTCGGAGTGGACCAGGCCGCGACCGGCCGTCATCCACTGCATGCCACCCGGCTCCAGCAAGCCTTCGTTACCGGCATTGTCGCGGTGGCGCATGCGACCGGCCAGCATGTAGGTCACGGTTTCAAAGCCGCGATGCGGATGGTCGGGGAAACCGGCCAGGTAATCGCTGGGCTCGTCGGAGTGGAAGGCGTCCAGCATCAGGAACGGGTCCAGGCGACGTTGCAGGTCGTGGGTCAGCACGCGGGTAAGGCTCACGCCGGCGCCATCCTGGGTAGGGATGCCATTGACCAGGCGTTCGATCTGACGGGTGTAGGGGGTGCTCATGCTTGTTTCTCCTTGGGAAGCCCGCCCTTCGTGGGGGCGGACCGGTCAATCATTGGTGATGGGTGCAACGCTGCGCCGTCAGGCTCAACGGCTTTCTTCCGGCCGGGCTTGCGGGTCGATCGAGGACACCAGCAGCAGCGCGCCGATCAGGGCCACGTTCTTGAGGAAGTGAATCATCTGACCTTGGGCAGCTGCGCCTTCCATCGTCCAGAAATGGTGGGCCGAGAGCGTCGCACCGACGGTAAAGAGCGCGATCACCAGCGACACGGGGCGCAAACCACGCCCGGTCATCAGCAGCAGACCACCGCCGACTTCCACCAGGATGGTGACCAGCACGGCCAGGGTCGGGACCGGCAGTCCCAGACTGCCAAAGTAGGCGACGGTGCCGGCAAAGCCGACAATCTTGAAGATGCCCGAAATGACGAACAGGGAAGCCAGCAGAACGCGGCCAATGCGGAAGGTGTTGTAGTGCGTGATCATGGTAAGCCTCTGTAGTGTTGGGTGAACGACCTTGTGTTTGAGTTGTAATGCCGTACTGCCTTCAATCTTGTTGTTGCCCGATGTTGCCTGATATTGCCCGATGTTGGCCGATGCCAATCATCGAACCGGCTCCTCGCTTCATGCTGCGCCCGTTACGGCCTTCGCTGCAGCCAGTGACGACAGAATAGGCAACTTCGGCTTCCGATAAAACTGATTATCTTTTTATAATCATTATCTAAATTTTAGATATAGTGAGCACTTCGTCACTCCATACCATGGCGGGAGCCCCATGAATATTGAACGTCTGTCGCTGGATCAGTTGCGGGTTTTCGTGCAGGTGGCCGACAGCGGCAGTTTCCTGGCTGCGGCGCGCAAGCTGTCGCGGGCGCAGTCGGCCGTCAGCTATGCCATCGCCACGCTGGAAGAGCAGCTCGGGGTACTGCTGTTTGACCGCAGCGGCTACCGGCCGCAGCTGACCAGTCCGGGGGCGGCTCTGCTGGCCGATGCGCGGCAAGTGCTGGATCATGTCGATTCGCTGCAGGTGCGGGCCAGTTCCTACGCACGCGGGCAGGAGCTTGAAGTGTCGCTGGCGGTGGATGTGTTCTTTCCCACCGATTGCCTGGTGGACCTGCTGCAGCGCTTTCGCCAGGCTTTCCCGGCGGTGACGGTGCGACTGGAGGTGGAGGCCCTGGGCGCCGTGGCCGAACGCGTCATCGATGGACGTTCGATGCTGGGCATCCTCGGGACCCTGCCGACCACGCCGCCCAACCTGCTGCGCATTACCCTGCCCAGCGTGCAGCTGGTGGCGGTGGTCGCGCCGGACCATCCGCTGGCCAAGGTGAAGGGACGCATTTCCGAAAAGCTGCTGCAACAGCAAACCCAATTGGTGCTGTCCGACCGCAGCGAACTGACGGCGCGCCAGGATTTCTCGGTACATTCACGGCTGACCTGGCGCATGAGCGATCTCGGTACCAAGCACGCCCTGTTGCGGGCCGGCATGGGCTGGGGCAACATGCCGCTGCATGTGGTGAGCAGCGATCTGGACAATGGACGGCTGGTCAGCATCAGTACCATCCATCACCCGCCCCAAGGGACCGAACTGCCCATCCAGTGCGTCTACAAGCCCGACCATCCGGCCGGTCCGGCGCTGTCGTGGTGGCTGGATTCGCTGGCGGCACTGACTGCCTTGTCTCCCGACAACAAGCCGCAGCACGAAATACAAGCCAAAGACGATAAATAGAATTTATCGGGTTGTACCGATAAATACAAAAAACAAGACTATTCTTATATTGCGGTTTATTGTATTCACCCTATATTTTCCTCGGCAGCCACGCCTCAGGAAATCCGACCTCAGTGCCACCCCTGCCACATCTTTGTCTTGAGGGAGTCTCCATGGTCAACGATTTTCCGATCAGTCTGTCGACCCAGTTGCGCGAGCATCTGCGCGCCCTGCGCAAGCAGCAGGGCATGACCCAGGCACAACTGGGTGCGCGCGTGGGCGTGAGCCAGGCGCGTATCGCCGAGATCGAAGGCAATCCGGGGGCCGTCAGCGTGGAGCGGATGCTGTTGCTGCTGTCGATCCTGGGCGCCGGTCTCAGACTGCATGTCCACGCTGCCGAGCAGCCCCTGCACGACGTAGCGGAACCTGCTGCGACTGCCTGTATTGCGTCCTGCAAACACGGTTCCTGGTAATGCCGCTGCATGTCTGGATGATCAGCCGGGGCGTGCGCAGCCGCAGGAATCATGCTGCCGCAAAGCGCTCTCGGTACTGCCCCGGACTCACGCCCAGCTGGCGCAGGAACACCCGGCGCAGGTTCTGTTCCTCCCCATAGCCGGACTGGCTGGCGATGCGCTTGAGCGGCAGGCGGGTTTCCTCGAGCGCCCGGCGTGCCGCCTCCAGGCGCATCAACTCCACCGTGCGTGCCGGCGTACGGCCGGTCTCGGCCACATACAGACGGGCAAAAGTGCGCGGACTCATGTTGGCCTGACGCGCCAGGTTCTCTACGCGCAGATCCCCTTCCAGATTGCCGGCGATCCAGGCATGCAGCTCGGCAAAGCGTCCCGCCCCGGCGGCCTGCGAGGCCAGCGAGGTGCTGAACTGCGATTGACCGCCCGGACGCTTGATGAACATCACCAGTTGCCGTGCCGTCGCAATGGCAGCGGCATGGCCAAGATCCTGTTCCACCAGTGCCAATGTCAAGTCGATGCCGGCCGTCACCCCCGCCGAGGTCCAGATCCGCCCCTGACGGATATAGATCGGCTCGCCATCGACCTGCAGCGCCGGATAGCGATGCTGCAGTTCCTGGACCGAAGCCCAGTGCGTAGTCACGCGCAGGCCATCCAGTACACCCGCCTCGGCCAGGTGGAACGCACCGGTGCAGACTGAACAGACGCGTTGCGCGCGCGGCGCGGCCTGGCGTATCCACGCGACCAGGGCGGTATCGATGCTGAAACGCTCGCCCACGCTGCCCCCGGGAGAGATGAGGGTATGCAGACCATCAGCCATCAGCAAGCCATCCAGCGAGGACAGAGGATGCGTGAGCACCGGCAGGCCGGCGCTGGTGAGGATCGCGCCCCCTCCGGCCGAGGCCACGTGCAGGCGATAAATCTCGCCACCCTGCAGGCGGTTGGTGGTGGCCAGCACCTGCATGGGACCGGAAAGGTCCAGCAGATTCATGCCGTCATAGGCGAGCACGACCACGTTGCGCACAGGGTGCGGAGACGGCATGGGCGTAAGCTCAGGGGTCATGGCATTCATGCTCCGATGTTAGCGCAGACCCGCCGTGAGTGCCGTAGGTACGGCACGTCGGGACCACATCCAGCGCAAGGTGACCAGGGCCGACAGCAGCAGCACCGGCAGGATGGCGGTATTGAGCGTCTCCCAGCCGAAGCGGGCCAGCAAGGGACCGGCACCCAGCGTGGCCAGCGCAGTGGCGGCATAGCGCATGAGCTCGGCCAGGCCCTGGGTCTTGGCACGCTCGGAGGGAGCATAGGACTGCGCCAGCAGCGTGGTCCCGCCGACGAACATGAAATTCCAGCCTATCCCCAGCAGCAGCAAGGCCACGTAGAAGGCTGGCAGCGTGGTCGAGAACATGGCGATGAGGGCGCAGCCGAGGTTCATGCCCAGTCCTGCCAGCAGCACGGAGCCCAGGCCCATGCGCTGGATCAGGCGTGCGGCAAAGAAGGACGGCGCGTACATGCCCACCAGATGCCACTGGATGATGGCCGCGCCGTCGTCGATGCCATGGTGGCAGGCCACCGCCGCCAGGGGTGCCGCGGTCATGATGAACATCATCACCATCGAGCCCGCCACGTTGTTGGCGACCGAGGCCATGAAGATCGGCGTCCGCACAATGGCCGACAGCGGCCGCGCCGGGGTCAGGTCCTCCGCTGAGGTCACCGCCACCGGCCCGGCCTGGTCGCGATAGAACAGCAGCAGCACCAGCGCCGACAACAGTCCCATGCCCGCCACCACCAGATAGGCACCGGCAAACAACGCTGCCGCAAACCAGTCCTTGCTCCAGGCCGCCAGGGCCGGACCGATCAGGGCCGCGATCACGCCGCCGGCCAGTACCGTCGAAATGGCGCGGCTCTTGGCGCTCTCCTCGACAGCATCGGCAGCGGCCAGCCGGTAATACTGCGCAAAGGCCTGAAATACCCCCACCAGCGCCGTCCCCACGCAGAAGGTCCAGAACTGCGCATGCCAGACCGACCACACCGAAATCAGCCCGCCGATACAGCAACTGGCTGCCCCCAGCACGAAGGACAAGCGACGTCCCAGGCGCTGGATCAGGAAGGCGGCAAACCAGGTCACCACCGCCCCGGCCACCGTGATGAGGGCAAACGGCAGGGTCGCCAGCGCCTTGTCCGGGGCCAGTTGCCAGCCGGTCAGCGCGGTCAGGGTCAGGTCGATCGAGATGGCGCAGGTGAACAGGCCCTGGCACACGGCCAGCACGGCGGCGTTGCGGCGGCCATCGCGCGCTGCGGCAGACAAGGAGGAAAGCATGGATTTGCTCCGGAGGGTCAATGATGGAAAAATTGTCGGATTCCCACCCGTTTGGCGTCAATGACACAAGACCGTCAATTTCTGCCAACCCCACATGACAGGATTTCCATGCTGATCCATGCCCATCAATCGGCCCTGCTGGTGATCGACCCCCAGGAAAGACTTTTGCCTGCCCTCCACGAAGGCCGGGCCATGCTGGCGCAGCTGGTGCGCATGGCCAGTATCGCCCGGCTGCTGGGGGTACCGGTACTTGCCACCGAACAGATGCCCGCGAAGCTGGGCCCCAACCATCCGGAGATCGCCCGCCTGTGCGACCAGACCCTGTCCAAGCAGCATTTCGACGCCTGCGCGGACGGCTTGCTGCCGATCATTCCCCCGGTGGTACGGGAGATCATCGTGGCCGGCTGCGAAGCCCACATCTGCGTGCTGCAGACTGCGCTGTCACTGCTGCAACAGGGCTACCGCGTCCTGCCTCTGCTGGACGCCTGCGCGTCACGCCGTGCGCAGGACCGTGATGCCGCCTTCGACCGCCTGCGCGCGGCCGGTGCCACCCCGGTGACACTGGAAATGGTGGCCTATGAATGGCTGCGCGAAAGCGAACATCCGCAGTTTCGCGCCGTGCTGACAATGGTGAAGTGAAGCAATCGATGACTGGCGTAACCAAAAAACAAGTCAATGGCGGAAACGATGAAAGTTTCGGTTGCTCGCCCTGCAGATGCGTTTTGCAGGCAAGAACTGTGGTAAAAGTAGGGAAAAAATAGCTGCGCAGCTGCATGACAATGTGGCGCAATCACATATCATCACGCCAAACCCTGGCCAGCCGACGCCGCCACAACATAGAGGAAAATCCAACGCTTATGTCCAGCCTACCTGCCCACACGCCCATCCAGTCGCCGCCTCCGCTCACCCTGCACGCGCTGCGCGCCAGTTGCTCGGCCTGCAGCATGCACCAGTTGTGCCTGCCGATGGGACTGGACCAGGGCGACATGCAGCGACTGGAGCAGGTCATCAACCGCCGCCGCAAGGTCAAACGCGATGAGAGCCTGTACCGCCTCAATGACAAGTTCGACATGCTCTATGCCATTCGCCTGGGGCATTTCAAGACCTTCCAGGGCAATACCAATGGCGGCCAGCAGATTACCGGCTTCCAGATGGCCGGCGAACTGCTGGGCATGGATGCCATCGGCGCAGGCCACCACCTGTGCGAAGCCGTGGCACTGGAAGACAGCGAAGTCTGCGAAATTCCCTTTACGCGCCTGGAAGAATTGTTCCGCGACATGCCCACCCTGCTGCGTCAGTTTCACCGCATGATGAGCCTGGAGATTTCGCGCGAGCAACGCGTCATGCTGACCCTGGGCAGCATGACCGCCCAGCAGAAGATGGCCGCCTTCATGCTCAATCTGTCGTCCCGCTATGCCAGCCGGGGCTATTCCTCGACCCGCTTCCAGTTGCGCATGACCCGCGAGGAAATCGGCAACTACCTGGGCCTGGCCGTGGAGAGCGTGAGCCGGCTCTTGACCAACTTCAAGAAGACCGGCGTGATCGAGGTCAACCACCGCGATGTCGAGCTGTGCGATCTGGCGGCTCTGCGCGCCATCGCGCTGGGCAACGATCCCTGCGCCTGATCTGACCGGCACCACCCCGGCCCCTTGCCGGGGCACGGGGGGCTGAGGTTAGAATGGCCGGATGACAGAACGACACTCTTCTTCCGCTCCTTCCCTCCAGCGTTTCCTGCGCGCCCGCATGGCGCGTGACCACCACCTCGGACTGCCGCTCACCACGGGCCTGATGGCCGTGCTGGCCACGGCCATGCTGTTTGCGCTGATCGCCTATGAGGTCAGCAGCAAGGGGGAACTCACGCGCCTGGATCAGCAACTGGCAGACTGGTTCAACCAGCATGCCTTCTCCCCCTTGACCGAACTGGTGCTCGGCTATACGCATCTGCACGGCACCATCGACGTGCTGCTCATGGGGGGACTTCTGCTCTGGCACATGGTCCGCAAACAGCGCTGGGCCTGGGTTACCGACCTGCTGCTGGTGCTGCCCGGCGGCATGCTGTGCAATTTCACGCTCAAGCACATCTTCGCGCGCCTGCGTCCCCGCTTTGAGGACCCCATCCTGGTGTCGCACAGCTACAGCTTTCCCAGTGGACACACCATCGGTGCCACCCTGCTCTACGCCATGCTGGCCGCCTACCTGCTCAACCAGCCGGGCGTGACGGCGGCCATCGGCGCACGCCTGAAGACCGGCGAGCGCGGCGTGCAGGCCGCCGTCATTGGCGCAGCCCTGCTGCTGGTGGCGCTGACCGCCTTCAGCCGGGTCTACCTGGGCGCGCATTTCCTGAGCGACGTGCTGGGTGCGATGCTGCTGGGAACAGCCTGGTTCGCACTGTGGACGACCGTGGTGTTCACATGGCAGCGGCACTATTGCGCGCAGCCGCGCTCCAACAGGCTCTGAAACCACATTCCCACTCCCAGCGGATGACAGAACAAGACACGACCCAGGCATTGCCCGCCCGCCATGGCCACCCCGACCCGGCACGCCGCCCTGACGTGGTAGCCGCCATCAACGCCCGCGCCGGGGGCGGCCACGCCGAGGAACTGGCGACCCATATCACCGAGGCATTTGCACGTCATGGCCTGCACGCCGTGGTGCATCTGGCACGCAGCGGCGAAGACATGCTCCAGACTGCGCGCACTGCCGTGCGTGACAAGATCGCCGTAGTCGCCGTGGGCGGTGGCGATGGCAGCGTCAATGCGGTGGCCTCGACCCTGCTGGCCGATCCGCACTGCCAGAGTGCGCTGGGCGTGTTGCCGCTGGGCACGCTGAATCACTTCGCCAAGGACCTCAACATCCCGCTGACGCTGGACGAGGCCATCGCCAACATCGCCACCGGGCGCAGGCTCAAGGTCGACAGCGGCGAGGTCAATGGCGCGCCCTTCATCAACAATTCCAGCCTGGGTCTCTATCCCGACATCGTGCGCGAACGCGAGAAGCAGCAGGCGCGCCTGGGCCGGGGAAAATGGCTGGCCTTCACCTGGGCCGCCATGGGGGCGCTGCGGCGCTACCCCTTCCTGCGGGTGCGTCTGTCCATCGATGGCAAGGAACATTGGCGACGCACGCCCTTCGTCTTCATCGGCAACAACGAATACCTGATGAGCGGCCTGGACATCGGCAAGCGCTCCACCCTCACCGAGGGCCAACTGAGTCTTTACGTCTGCCACCGCACCGGACGCTGGGGCCTGCTGCGCTTGGCCCTGCATGCGCTGTTCGGTCGCCTGCAGCAAGCGCAGGACTTCGACGTGCTGACCTGCAGCGAGATCCACATCGAGACCCATAAAAAGCGCATGCGCGTGGCCACCGATGGCGAAGTCAATCTGATGCAGACCCCGCTGCACTACCGCATCCGTCCGGCCTCGCTGACGGTGATCGTGCCGCAGGCCGCGGTGCCGGAAACCGGCAACGACAGCCCACCCGGACTGCTCGACAAATTGCTGGGGGAGAACTGATGCGCACCCTCATCCATCTGTCGGACCTGCATTTCGGACGCACCGATCCCGAGATCATCGAACCCCTGATTGCCCAGGTGCATGAGTTGCAGCCAGACCTGGTGGTGGTCTCCGGCGACCTGACCCAGCGCGCACGCAGCAGCCAGTTCAAGCAGGCCAGGCAGTTTCTGGATGCCCTGCCGCTCCCCCGGCTGGTGGTGCCGGGCAATCATGACGTGCCGCTCTTCAACGTGGCCGCACGCCTGATGCAGCCGCTGCGCAAGTACAAGCGCCACATCACCGCCGATCTGCAGCCGCGCTATGTCGATGATGAAATCGCCGTGGTCGGCATCAACACCGCCCGCTCACTGACCATCCAGGATGGCCGCGTCAATGATCGCCAGATCGAACTGGCGCGGCGCGAGCTGGCCGCGGTGGGCGATCACCTGGTCAAGATCATCGTCACCCACCACCCCTTCGACCTGCCGCCGGGCCCGCAGCATCACGGCCTGGTCGGCCAGGCGGTACCGGCCATGCGCGCCTTCGCGCTGTGCGGGGCCGACCTGCTGCTGGCCGGTCACGTGCATACCAGTTCGGCCGTCAGCAGCGCCGGGCGTTATCACATCCCCGGTTATTCGGCCCTGGTGGTGCAGGCGGGCACGGCCACCTCCACCCGTGGCCGCGGCGAGAGCAATTCCTTCAACGTGCTGCAGGTGGAGGCACACCAGATCGTGGTGCATCGACTGGGCTGGCAGCCCGAAGTGAAGAGTTTTGCGCTGGCCGCATCGCAGACCTTCGTGCAACGCGGCAGTGAGTGGTTCGAGCAGAGCGCCGACGGCCAGCGCGGTGAATGATCAGACCGTAGCGCGGCCAGCGCGGGTATAACGGATCACATCCACCAGCAGGAACAGCAACAAGCTTGCGCCCATCAGTGGCAGGCTCCATCCCAGCAACAGCGCCAGCACCGCCAGCGTTGCACGCTGCACCGGCGCCAGCCGCATCACGGCCTGGATCAAGGGCGCCAGGCTGGCGCCCGCGGCCGGGCGGCGACGCCACCACATCATGTAGCCCAACACGATCAAGCCGGTCAGGGCCACCCCGAAGAGCGCCATCAGGATCTGGTTCGCGACGCCGAACAGTACGCCCATGTGCGCATCCACCCCCCAGCGGATCAGCTTGGCGATCAACGGGAAATCCGCAAAATCGGCCCGGCTGGTGATGGCCATGCGATCCGCATCGATGGCCACCGTATCCACCTGGGTCGGCCAGGAGCGATCCACCTCGCGCACCACCCAGGCCTGGTGAGCCGCACGTGGCGGACGAATCTCGATATCGGCCGCGTCGATGCCGCCGGCGCGGGCAATCTGCTGCACCATGTCGAAGCGGGCCGGGTCACCGGCCTCGGGCATCGGCATCGGCATGCCATGCGCGCCCATGTGATCGGCGTGCTCACCCATGAACATGGCCGCTGCGCCAGGCTGCAACTGCGTCGACACCGATGGCGTGATCCAGCCCAGTTGGGTACGCATCTGGCCCACGCGCTCACCGGCCCAGCGTGACCAGGTCAGTCCGGTGGCCGAGAAAAACACCAGTCCGAGCACGATCCACAAGCCCACCAGCGTATGGATGCGGCGCACGTTCAGCGGTCGCGCTACGCGCGCTGGGGCGCCGGTACGCCGCCGCCGACCGCGCCACCACAACCACACTCCGCCCAGCGCAGCCAGCCACAGCCAGGAAGCGGCCAGTTCGCTGTAGTTGCGGCCCAGCTCGCCCAGCATCAGGTTGCGGTGCAGGTAATCCAGCGTGGTCCGCAGCGGCAGCACGCCACTGGTGCCATAGACGACCAGGTCGCCCTTGACCTGCAGGCTCACCGGATCGACGAAGATGGCCCGGCTCTCCGAATCGCCCAGACCGGACTGGCTGAACATCACACGGGTATTCCATCCGGCGGCCCTGGCCGGTCGCACCGCGAACAGCCGCGCCTGCGGCCCCAGGAATGCCTGCGCGGCGGCCACCTGCTCGGCCAGCGGCCTGGCCTGGCCCGAGCTCTGGTTGTAGAGCTGGGTGGCATAGAGATGCGATTCGATCTGCGGGGTCAGTACGTAGAGTGTGCCGGTCAGCGCCGCCACCAGCACGAAAGGACCGACGAACAGACCGATGTAGAAGTGCAGGCGCAACAGCACCGCATGCAGGGCCGAGGGTGTCGCAGTGGCCGTACGGGCGGTCGGGCTGGCAGCGGTGGCGGGCGGGGAGGTGGTGGTCATGGCGGAGAGGATGGCGGGTGCCATCGACATGGATCAGGAGAACAGGGTCGCGATTGTAGGCCCTGCGGTGGCCCCTGCGAATGTGACAATTTGTCGCAGCGCCAATGCAAAAGAGCCGACGGAGGGATCCGTGCGGCTCTTCTTGCCTGTGCCCTGCAGCGCCGCGAAGACGGCGTCCGGTGGGGATCACATGGGATTTTCGTCGATCCAGTCGCCCGAAAAATCGAGGATGTAGGCGATCGCCTCGTCTTCGGTATCGAATTCATTGGTGGGCGCCTTGCGCTGGTAACGCAGCTTGCCACTGCCATCCTTGCCTTCGTGAATCACGAAGCAAGCCATGAATTTGCCGTTGTCGAGCTTCTTGATCTCCGGGATGACGGCGTTTCCCCTGTACGGGAAGATCTGGGACATGTGATGAAACCTCCTTGTTGCGAGGCGCAATGCTAGCACAAGCGCGGTTTTCCTACCGGCAGCCGGCACGCCGCCATCCCCCGACTACGCAATGCGGCATGCCGCCCCTATTTGCAACATGGTTGCATTTATGAGATATTCGCAACTCAGTTGCATTCATGCCGTTTTAGCCCATTCGCAGACGGCGACTTTCCCCGTCCACCCTTGCCCTGATTCCACACTCCCATGACCTCCCCCCAACGCCAGCCCGGCGACCGCCGGCTTCCCGTGACGGTGCTTTCCGGCTTCCTCGGTGCCGGCAAGACCACTCTGCTCAACCACATCCTGCACAACCGCGAAGGCCGCCGCGTGGCGGTGATCGTCAATGACATGTCGGAAGTCAACATCGATGCGGCCCTGGTGCGCGATGGCGGCGCCGATCTCTCGCGTACGGAAGAAAAGCTGGTGGAGATGAGCAATGGCTGCATCTGCTGCACCCTGCGCGAAGATCTCTTGATGGAAGTGCGCAAGCTGGCGCGCGAACGCCGTTTCGATCAGTTGGTGATCGAGTCGACCGGCATCTCCGAACCCTTGCCGGTGGCCGAGACCTTCACGTTCACCGATGACGAGGGTGCCAGCCTGTCCGATGTGGCGCGGCTGGACACCATGGTCACGGTGGTCGATGCCTTCAATTTCCTCAAGGACTACAGCTCCCAGGACAGCCTGCAGGAGCGTGGTGAATCAATGGGCGAGGAAGACAGCCGTACCGTGGTCGACCTGCTCATCGAGCAGATCGAATTCTGCGATGTGATCGTGCTCAACAAGCTGGATCTGGTCTCGCCGCTGGACCTGGAGCGGCTGCACGCCATCTTGCACAAGCTCAATCCGCGTGCGCGCATCGTCACCGCGCAGTTCGGCAAGGTCGCGCTGGACCAGGTGTTGAACACCGGCCTGTTCGATTTCGAACAGGCCAGCCAGGCCCCCGGCTGGCTACAGGAACTGCGCGGCGAACACATCCCGGAGAGCGAACAGTACGGCATCACCAGCTTCGCCTGGCGCGCACGCCGGCCCATGAATGCGCAGCGCTTCTTCGATCTGATCAATAGCGAATGGCCCGGCGTGGTGCGCTCCAAGGGATTCTTCTGGCTCGCTACACGCCCGGCCCATGCGGGTTCGTGGTCGCAGGCCGGTGCCGTCTGCCGTCACGGACTGGCCGGCAAATGGTGGGCCGCCGTACCGCGCGAGAAGTGGCCGCAGGATCAGGAATCCATCGATTTCATCCTGGAACAGTGGGATGACAATGTCGGCGATGCGCGCCAGGAGTTGGTCTTGATCGGCATGGACATGGATCAGGCGGCATTGACCACCAAGCTCGAAGCCTGCCTGCTCACCGATGCCGAGATGGCGCAAGGGCCGATGGGCTGGGCGCGCATGAGCGATCCCTTCCCCGCCTGGGAGTGATCGGCATGGCCCTGGTCCATCAACGTAGTCCCCTGCCCGACGTCGCCCGTGATGAACCCGCCAGCATCGCCCTGCCCCTGCATTGGGTGGGCATGTGCGGCATCGCCCTGCCGTTGCGGCTGGAAGACGGCACACGCTTGCCCGCCAGCGCCGAGGTCGCGGTGGACCTGCCCGATCCGCAGGCCAAGGGCATCCACATGTCGCGACTGTACCTGCTGCTGGATGCCTTCGCGCAACGATCAGGTCTGACGCCCGCCGCCGTGCGTGCGCTGCTGCGGCAGATGCGGGAGAGCCACACCGATTGCCAGTCACGTGCCGCGTTGCTGCGACTGGACTTCGCCTTGCTGCAGCAGCGGGCCGCGCTGGTCACGCCGGATCTGACGGGCTGGAAGAGCTATCCGGTCAGCCTGTCAGCGCAATTGCGCGATGACACGCTCGATATCCGCCTGAAGGTGAGCGTCGCCTATTCTTCCACTTGCCCCTGCTCGGCAGCGCTATCGCGACAGGCCTTGCAGGATGCCTTTGCCGCTGACTTCGCGCAGCAGGAGCTCATCGGTCGCGAGGTCGCGCTGGGCTGGCTCGCGCGCCATGCGAGTGTGGCCACGCCGCACAGCCAGCGCAGTCAGGCCGAGCTGAGCATTGCGGTCGGCGGCGATGCCGCGCAGTTCCCGCTGGTGGCATTGATCGATACCGCCGAAGCAGCACTGGGCACGGCCGTGCAGACCGCGGTGCGACGCGCTGACGAACAAGCCTTCGCTCTGGCCAACGGCGCCAATCTGATGTACGTGGAAGATGCGGCACGCCGCCTGCAACAGGCGCTGGAAGCGCGCTTTGCCGCGTGCTCGGTACGCGTGTCGCACTTTGAGAGCCTGCATGCGCACGATGCCGTGGCGACCGCTGCCACGCCTGGCTGGCAGGAGCCGCTGCGCTGATGCCGGGCCGCTGCGACTGGCAGCGCCGCCCGAACCGGGGTATCGTTGCCCTTTGCGCTTCCTCTGTGTGCCACCCGATGACGTCCGATTCCCTTCCCTCTTCCCTGCGCAGGCTGCAATATGCGGCCTTCGCCCCCGGCCCGCGCATGCTGGTCCTCGGTGCCGTGCACGGCAATGAAACCTGCGGTACCCAGGCCATCGCCCGCCTGCAGCACGAACTCGACAGCGGGCAACTGCGCCTGCAGCGCGGCCTGCTGACGCTGGTGCCGGTGACCAATCCGCTGGCCTACCAAAAGCAGCAACGCCAGGGCGACCGCAACCTGAACCGTAACCTGCGCCCGCACCCGGCCCCCGCCAACTTCGAGGACCAGCTCTGCAACGTGCTCTGTCCGTGGATCGATGAACACGAGATCCTGCTCGACCTGCATTCCTTCCATACCGGCGGCATGCCCTTTGCGATGCTCGGCCCGGAAGACAATGGCGGCGAGGTCGAACCCTTTGCGCATGAGGCCGCCGAAGCGCGCATGGTGGCGCACCTGGGCTGCCAGCGCGTGGTGGAAGGATGGATGGGCGCCTATGTGCGCGGGGTGGAGCGCCGCCGCCAGCAAGGCCATGCGGTTTCTCCCGACCTGCTGGACCGCCAGTATGGCGTGGGCACCACCGAATACGCGCGCAGCAAGGGTTTATACGGCGTGACCCTGGAATGTGGCCAGCACGATGATCCGCAAGCGCCGCAAGTCGCCTATCACGCCATCCTCCAGACACTGGCCCTGCACGGCATGATCGATGTGCCCCTGCAACCGCCGCTGGCCGACATCCAGCTGATCCGCCTGGTGGACGTGATCGACATGGAACATGCCGAGGACCGCTTCACCCGGGAATGGTCCAGCTTTGACCGCGTACACCAGGGTCAGTTGATCGGCCACCGGCACGGCGGCCAGGCGGTGCTGGCGCCGGGCGACGGCTACATCGTCTTCCCCAACCCGCGCGCCCTGCCGGGCAATGAATGGTTCTACTTCGGGGTCGACAGCCAGCGCCGGCTGTGAAGTCCCAAGCGCTTCAGCAGTCCAGTGCGTAGAAGCGGGAATCGACCACCATCACCGGGAAGGCAGGCGGCAGCGTGCTCTTCTCGATGAGCCGGAAACCGTTTTTCTCGTAGAAGCGATGCGCCGCCAGGAACTTGTCGGTGGTGCCCAGCAAAATCTGACGCACGCCCTGCGCGCGCGCCCAGGCGATGGCTCCGTCCAGCAGGCGCGCGGCCGTACCATGCTCCTTGCCGCGATGGCTGGCCGCCACGAACATCTTGCGCAGTGCCACCTGGGCGTTGCCGATATCGAGCAGGGAGATGGTGCCCACCACCTTGCCACCATCGAGCGCGACCCAGAAATTGCCATGGCCCTTCTGGTAAAAACCGGCAATATCCTTCAGGTCGGGCTGCCCCTCCAGGGTGATGGGAATGCCGAACTCTTCCTGCTGGATCGGCAGGATGACATCGACCACGCCCTGTGCGTGTTCCGGACGATAAGCTTGAATCTCGATCATGGTTAATCTTTATAAATGATTTATAGCGTTATTTAAGTTCACTTCCCGGCGTCAGCTCCCAGCAGCGGGGGCTGTGGGCGAAGCCGATATGACCGTAGTAGTCGCTCGCATCGGGGGCGGCCAGCAGGCGCAGGCGGCAGCGCGGCCCGAGGCGGCTGCGGGCGGCACGGATGAGTTCCTTGCCGATGCCCTGGCGCTGGTATTGCTCATCCACGGCCAGTTCCGACATGTAGCAGGCATAGACGAAATCGGTCACGCAGCGCGCCACACCGACCAGCAGATCACCATCCCAGGCGGTGGCCATCAGGCTGGCATGGGTCACCATGGCCTGCATGCAGTCGCGGTCCTCCAACGGACGGCGCGGGCCCAGCGAGGTGCGGGAAAGAATGTCGATGAATTGATCGGCGGTCAGGCGAAGGTCGGTACGGTAGAGGATGGGCATGGGCGCAGGCGGACGTGACGACGAAGCCAGTCACGTTAACACAAAAACATAAAACGCCGCAGAGCATGCAGCGCTGCGGCGTCAGATGAGCTTTGCGAAGACCAGCGGCCAATATTGGAGTCATGGCGCAGAAAACGTCAGGCCATGTGCCGAACTGTTCAGGCGTTTTTCCAGCTCGGTGCGCGCTTTTCGAGGAAGGCATTGACGCCCTCCTTCTGATCCTGCGTATCGAAGAGATCAACGAAGAGTTCACGCTCGGTCTGCAGGAGGGTGCCCAGCGGATTGTGACGCGCGCCCTGGATCAACTGCTTGCTGGCCGCCACCGACGACGGACTCTGCTTCTCGGCCTGCAAGGCCAGCGCCAGCGCACGTTCGCGCGCCTGGCCCTTGGGCACCACCTCTTCCACCAGGCCGATGCGCAGGGCGGTGTCGGCATTGACGCGTTCTCCGCACAGGATCATGCGCTTGGCCCAGCCTTCACCGACCAGCCAGGGCAGGTTCTGCGTGCCGCCCGCGCAGGGCAGCAAGCCCACGGCGGCTTCCGGCAAGGCCATCTGTGCCTGCTCTTCGGCGATGCGGATGTCGCAGGCCAGGGCGCACTCCAGGCCACCGCCCATGGCGTAGCCATTGATGGCCGCAATCGAGACGCCCCGGAAGCCCGACAAGGTCTCGAAGGCTTCCCCGAAACGGCGCGCCATCTCGCGCGCCATGGCCTTGTCGCCATCGGCGAAGAGCTTGAGGTCGGCGCCGGCGGAAAAGAACTTCTCGCCCTCACCGGTCACGACCAGGGTGTAGATCTCGCGGTCGGCGTTGAGGTCCTTGACCAGCCGGGTGAGATCGGCCAGGGCCTCGCGGGTCCAGGTATTGGCGGGCGGATTGGACAGGGTCAGCACGGCGGTGTGGCCGCATTTTTCCAGCTTCAGATTGGTGTAGGTGCTCATGCGTTTCCTCGGGATGGTTCAGCGGATGTCGTCCAGCGTGTCGCGGCCGAGCAGGTTGCGCGAGATGATCACGCGCATGATTTCATTGGTGCCTTCCAGAATCTGGTGCACCCGCACGTCACGGAAATAGCGTTCCAGCGGATATTCGCGGATATAGCCATAGCCGCCGTGCAGTTGCAGCGCCTCATTGCAGACGCGGAAGCCCAGATCGGTCGCCAGCCGCTTGGCCATGGCGCAATAGGTGGTCGCCTCGGGCGAGCCGGCATCGAGCTTGGTGGCCGCCAGCCGCACCATCTGGCGCGCGGCCACCAGCTCGGTCTGCATGTCGGCCAGCTTGAATTGCAGCGCCTGGAAGTCGGCAATCGGACGGCCGAATTGCTTGCGCTCCTTCATGTAGGCGTGGGCCGCGTCCAGCGCCGCCTGCGCCGCCCCCACCGAGCAGGTGGCAATGTTGATGCGCCCGCCATCGAGCCCCTTCATGGCGAAGACGAAACCCTCGCCTTCCTCGCCCAGCAGGTGGCTCACCGGCACCTTGACGTTGTCGAAGCTGATGGTGCGGGTGGGCTGGCTGTTCCAGCCCATCTTGCTTTCCTTCTTGCCGTAGCTGATGCCGGGGGTGTCACCCGGCACTGCGATGGCCGAGACGCCGCGCGCACCGGGGCCGCCGGTGCGGGCCATCACCACCAGCAGGTCGGTACTGCCCGCCCCCGAGATGAAGGCCTTGGAACCGTTGATGAGATAAAAGTCGTCGACCCGGCGTGCCGTGGTCTTGAGCGAGGCCGCGTCCGACCCGGAACCGGGCTCGGTGAGGCAATAGGAGCCGATCTTCTGGCCGGCTGCCAGCTGCTCGCACCACTCCTCCTTCAGTTCCGCATGGCCCCAGGTGGCGACCATCCAGCTGACCATGTTGTGGATGGTGAGATAGGCTGCCGTCGAGGTACAGGCATGCGCCAGTTCCTCGAAGACGATGGTGGCATCCAGGCGCGAGAGGCCCAGGCCGCCGACTTCTTCGGGCGTATAGAGTCCGCAGAAGCCCAGCTCGCCTGCCTTGGCGATCACGTCCAGCGGGAAATGCGCTTCTTCGTCCCACTTGGCCGCAAAAGGTGCCATCGCACGGGCAGCGAAGTCGCGCGCACTTTGCTGGAAGGCCAGCTGGTCCTCGTTGAGTTCAAAATCCATGCTTGTCTCCTGTTCATTGTTTTATCCAGGCCGTGCGGGCGGGCGCAGGGTGGCATGCCGCCTCGGGCCTTAGCTTAATGGAATTCGCGCCGGGCAGTTGTCACCGGCGCGACATTGGCCGCTCGCTCAGGCCGCAGCCGGCCTCACGCCCTGTACCTGGGCGGCCTGGGCGAAGTCGGCCAGCAACGTGGTCTGGCGTGCCTGCATCGCGAGCACGGCCTGCTGCTTGACGTGACCGAAGCCGCGCACCTGTTCCGGCAACTGTGCCAGGGCGATGGCCACAGGCAGGTTGGTGGAGGTCAGCTTGGGCAGCAGGTCCAGCATCATCTGGCGATACTGCACGATCAGCGCGCGCTCCATGCGGCGCTCTTCGGTACGTCCAAAGACATCGAAGAAGCCGCCGCGCAAGCCCTTGCAGCGGGCCAGCAGCCGCAAGGCGCTCATCATCCAGCTGCCATAGCGGGCCTTGATCGGTTGGCCCTGTCCATCCTTGCGCGCGAAGATCGGCGGGGCCAGATTGAAGCTGAGCGTGAAGTCGCCCTCGAACTGCTGCGCCAGTTCTTTCTGGAACTGGCCGTTGGTATAGAGCCGCGCCACCTCGTATTCGTCCTTGTAAGCCATCAGGCGCGAGAGATTGCGGGCCACGGCCAGAGTCAGCTTGTCGCTGCCCAGTGGCGCTTCGGCGGCGCGCACGGCTTCGACCACTTCCATGAACCGGGCGGCGTAAGACGCATCCTGATACTCGGTCAGCAAGGCCACGCGGCGCTTGATCAGTTGGTCCGGCGACTGCGGCAGATGCACCACCACCGGCTGGGCCGGCAGCGCGATCTGCTCCACGCGGCGCAGGTCAACGGCGGCACGGCGGCCCCAGCGGAAGGCGGTCTGGTTGGCCTCGACCGCTACGCCATTGAGTTCGATCGCACGCAGCAGCGCGGCTTCGCTCAAGGGCAGTTCACCGCGCTGCCAGGCATAGCCCAACATGAAGAGATTGGTGGCGATGGCGTCGCCCATCAAGGCCGTGGCCAGGCGCGTCGCATCGATGAAGTCGGCCTGCTGGTCGACCGATTCCAGGATCAGCGCCTTGACTTCCTCGACGGGGAACTGCCAGTCCGGGTTCCTGGCGAATTGTCCGGGCGGCTGTTGATGCAGGTTGACCACCGCCCGCGTCCGGCCAGGGCGCATCTTGGAAATGGCATCGAAGGCGCCGGCAGTCAGCATGTCGCAGCCCAGCACCAGGTCGGCCTCGCCGGTGGCGATGCGCTGGGCACGGATGGCATCGCGCCGGGCAGCAATGCGCACGTGCGAGGTGACCGAACCGTTCTTCTGCGACATGCCGGTCATGTCCAGCACCGACGCGCCCTTGCCTTCCAGATGCGCGGCCATGCCCATGAGTGCGCCGATGGTGATGACCCCGGTGCCACCGATGCCGTTGATGAGGATGTTGAAGGGCGTCTCGCAGGAAGGAATGGCCGGTTCGGGCAGCGCACCGAAATCATCGGGCGCGCCCTTCTTGTGGACGCCGGTGCGCGACTTCTTCAACTGGCCGCCAGTCACGGTGACAAAACTGGGACAGAAGCCCTTCACGCAGGAATAATCCTTGTTGCAGGAAGACTGGTCGATGACGCGCTTGCGGCCCAGTTCGGTCTCCAGCGGCAGGATCGAGGTGCAGTTGGACTGCACGCCGCAATCGCCGCAGCCCTCGCACACGGCCGCATTGATGAAGAGCCGTTCGTTGGGATCGGGAAATTCGCCTTTCTTGCGGCGGCGGCGCTTTTCGGCGGCGCAGGTCTGGTCGTAGATGATGACGCTCACGCCTGGAATCTCGCGCAGCTCGCGCTGCACGGCATCCATGTCCTTGCGGTCGTGCAGGCTCACTGCCTGCGGCAGGCCACTGCGGTCGGCGTAACGGCTGATGTCCTCCGAGACCAGGGCAATGCGCTGCACGCCTTCGGCAGCCATCTGCTGCGCGATCATCGGTACCGACACGGTGCCATCGACCGGCTGTCCACCGGTCATGGCCACGGCATCGTTGTACAGGATCTTGTAGGTCATGTTGACCTTGGCGGCAACGGCGGCGCGAATGGCGAGATAGCCCGAATGGAAATAGGTGCCATCGCCGAGGTTGGCGAACACGTGCGGCACCTTGGAGAATGGCGCCTGCCCGATCCAGGGCGCGCCCTCGCCGCCCATGTGGGTGGTCAGCTTGTTGAATTCCGGATAGATGGCGGTAGCCATCACGTGGCAGCCGATACCGGCCAGCGCGAAGCTGCCTTCAGGCACGCGGGTGGAGGTATTGTGCGGACAGCCCGAGCAATACCAGGCCGGGCGCGGCGGCGTGTTGACGGCCTTGGTCAGTACCGCATCCTTGGCATCGAGGAAGGCCAGGCGCGCCTTGATCAGGTCACTGGTATGGAAGCGCGCGATACGTGCAGCGATCACGCGCGCGATCTGGGCCACCGAGAAATCGGCCTTGGACGTCAGCAGCCATTCGCCGCGCGGCGCGACCCACTCACCCTTCTCGTCGAACTTGCCGATCACGCGCGGACGCACGTCGTCGCGCCAGTTGTAGAGCTGCTCCTTCAACTGGTATTCGACCATCTGGCGCTTTTCTTCGACCACCAGGATCTCGTCGAGGCCCTGCGCGAACTCGCGCACGCCCTCCGGCTCCAGCGGCCAGGGCATCGAGACCTTGAACAGGCGCAAACCGATGTCGGCGGCGAAGGCTTCGTCGATACCCAGCTCGGACAAGGCTTCCAGCACGTCGAGATAGGACTTGCCGGAGGCGATGATGCCCAGCCGCGCGCGCGGGCTATCGATCATCACGCGGTTGAGTTTGTTGGCCCGCGCGTAGGCCAGCGCGGCATAGATCTTGTAATCCTGCATCAGCGCTTCCTGCTTGCGCGCCTGCACGCCCAGGGTATCGGTGGAAAGCCGTGCATTGAGGCCGCCCGCAGGCATGACGAAATCGGTCGGCAGACGGATCTCGACGCGGAAGGGATCGGCATCCACCGAGGCACTGGACTCGACGGTGTCGGCCAGCGCCTTGAACCCCACCACGCAGCCGGAATAACGCGACATGGCCCAGCCATGCAGGCCCAGATCGAGATACTCCTGCACGTTGCAGGGATAGAGCATCGGGATCATCGAGGCCGAGAAGATGTGGTCTGACTGGTGCGGCAGGGTTGAGGAATAGGCCCCGTGATCATCCCCGGCCACCAGCAGCACGCCGCCCTGGGCGGAGGTGCCGGCGTGGTTCATGTGCTTCAACACATCACCGCAGCGGTCCACGCCGGGCCCCTTGCCGTACCACATGGCATAGACGCCGTCATAGTCGGAAGGACCGATCAGCTTGACCTGCTGCGTGCCCCAGACGGCGGTGGCGGCCATGTCTTCGTTCACGCCGGGCTGGAACTTCACGCGGTGCGCGGCCAGGTGCGGCTGGGCGTGCCAGAGGGCTTCGTCCAGTCCGCCCAGGGGCGAGCCGCGATAGCCGGAAATGAAACCGGCCGTGTTGAGGCCCGCCGCGCGGTCGCGGATCTGCTGCAGCATCGGCAGGCGCACCAGCGCCTGAATGCCGGAGAGATAGATGGCGCCTTCGGTGGCGGTGTATTTGTCGTCCAGACTGACAGGGGCCAGTCCGGAAGTGTCTGTCACTGGTCCGGTACGGTTGTCTGTCCGGTCAGTCAAGTGTGCGGTGACGGTATGCAAGCCGTCAGTCGCGGGGGTGCCGGGTGTCTGGTCGAGGACCGGCGAGTGAGCGCTCACTGGGGTCACAGCCTGTGCGCAGTCGCGAACGCCTTCTACGGTTGGCGTCGCCGCTGCGGCAGGCTCAGCTGCCGAACGGAATTGCATTGCTTGTCTCCAAAATTTTTGTTTCAGATAGCGTCTGCCATTACAGCACCGGGTACGGCACATCACTGCCAGACACATCGACCGTGGTAGCGGTCCACACAACAATCTCCGTCTCGAAAACTGCTGTGACTGAAGTCTATCCGCAGGTCCGCGGAATCCGGAAATACCGAATGAGGATAGGGGTATAAGAAAAAACGATAACCCGTTTTCGCTACCGCCTTCCTGCACCACCGCATTGCCTCATGACAATCTTTGGGGCGCGTGAGGCGGATTTCGACCGGTTTTTCATCTTCCTGACAGCAAGTCGCGTTATGCTAACCGGCAAATTTTTTGCACTGCATCGCTGCAGCATTTCCCCTCGACAACAACAGCACAACGAAGCCGCCACAGAGAGCCATGAGCAATCCCACCCAAGAACAGATGGAACCCGACAGCGCCGTCTACAAAACCCTGCTGGAATCGACCAAGGCGATTCCCTGGAAAATCGACTGGAGCACCATGCAGTTCGCCTACATCGGCCCGCAGATCGAGCAACTGCTGGGCTGGACGCCGGAGAGCTGGAGGACGGCCGACGACTGGGCCATGCGCATCCACGCCGAAGACCGCGAGGCGGTGGTCAATTTCTGCATCTCGCAATCCAAGGCCGGCGCCGATCACGAGGCCGACTACCGCGCCCTGACCCGCGATGGCGAGCACGTCTGGATCCGCGACGTGGTGCATGTCGTGCGCAATCCCGATGGCAGCCCCAATTCGCTGATCGGCTTCATGTTCGACATCACCGAGCGCAAGAAGACCGAGGCACGCCTGATCGAATTGCAGAAGGAGCTGGAAGCGCTGTCCTACCGCGACGGTCTGACCAACGTGGCCAACCGCCGCATGTTCGATTCGGCGCTGGAAGTGGAATGGGCCAATGCGGTCAGCACGCGCGCGCCGCTGTCGCTGATCATGCTCGACATTGATTACTTCAAGCAGTACAACGACCATTACGGCCACATCCGTGGCGACGACTGTCTCAAGCAGGTCGCGCAACTGCTCAGCCAGAGCGCCACCCGCAGCCGTGACTTCTTTGCCCGCTATGGCGGCGAGGAATTCGTGCTGATCCTGCCCGAGTGCGATGAAAAGGCGGCCCTGCAGGTCGCCCAGCGCTGCCGCACGCTGATCAATGAGGCCGCCCTGCCGCACGCCAAGTCGCAGGTCTCCCCGCACATCACCATCAGTCTGGGCGTGACCACCATCGTGCCTTCGCCGATGGACCAGCGCATTGCCTTCCTGGAACAGGCCGACCGCCGCCTGTACCGCGCCAAACAGTTGGGCCGTGACTGTATTGCCGTAGACGAGTGAACTGTACCTGTCTCGCAGCGAAGGCCATCGCTACAATCGGCCTTCCTGCTTGCGCTTTGGCGCAGGTTCCCTGACCTTGCTGCGAGACCCTCATGCCTGCCACCTACGCTTACCGCCTGCTCAACGTCTTCGCCGAATCGACCTTCGGCGGCAATCCCCTGTGCGTGTTCGAAGACGCGCGCGGCCTCGATGAGGCCACCATGCTGGCACTGGCCCTGCAATTCAACCTGTCGGAGACGACCTTCATCTTCCCCTCCACGGTTGCCGAGGCGCAGGTGCGCATCTTCACCACCGGTTACGAGATGCCCTTTGCCGGCCATCCCACGCTGGGTACGGCGCAGGTGGTGCGCGAGCTGCGCGGCTGCGGCGATGCCCTGACCCTGGAATTCAAGGCCGGCGTGGTGCCCGTCACCGCCCGTGGCGATGTCTGGACCTTTACCGCGCCCTGCCCCGGTGGCGCGCGCACGGCGCCCTCGCCCCTGTCGCGTGCCGAGGTGGCGGCGCTGCTGGCGCTGGAGGCGGGCGACCTGGCCGCTGATCCGATGTGGGTCGATACCGGCGCCGACCAGTTCCTCATTCCCCTGCGTTCCACTGCGGCAGTGCGCCGCGCCCGCCCCGACAGCGGCCTGCTGGAACGCTGGCCGGCGAGCAGTCTGGGACGCAAGACGGCCTATGTCTTCGCCTTCGATGAGGCCGCCCCGGATCAGGTGCTGGCACGCTACTTCTTCACCAAGCAGGGCGGTGGCGTGGCCGAGGATCCAGGCACCGGCTCGGCCTGCGCCAACCTGGGTGGCTGGCTCATCGCGACCGGCGCAACGCTGCCGGCGCGCTACGCCATCGATCAGGGTGCGGCCGTGGACCGTCCGTCACGCCTGCATCTTGCGGTCGATGCCGGGGGCGCAATCCAGGTCGGCGGCCGCGTCATCGAGATCGGACGCGGCACCGTCACCATCGATCCGGTCGGACAGACCATGCTGGCCTGAGCGGGCTGCTCAGCGTGTGAGACCGCCCTCCTGCGTGAGCGGAAAGATCAGCGCATGCAGCCAGTCCATGAACTCCGCCAGCCGCGCCGGTACGTGACGCCGGCTGGCGTACAGGATCGTGACCGGCATGGGGGCCGGTCGATATTGCGGCAGCACTTCCACCAGCTTGCCGCCGTCGAGCATCTTGCGTTTCTGCGCGCCCACCAGCGGCAACTGGATCAGTCCCAGGCCGGCCTGACAGGCGGCGTAATAGGTCTCCGTGCCATTGACCGTGACGCTGCCGGCCATGGACAGGGTGTGCGTCTGGCGGCCATCGAACCACTCCCATCCGGGCGAACGTCCGCCCAGCACCTGCCGGTAATGCACCAGCTGGTGCTGCGCCAGATCCTCCAGCGTACGCGGCGTGCCGTGGCGTTTCAGATAGGCGGCGCTGGCGCAGTTGATCTGCACCAGGTGGCCGATGGGCCGCGCCACCAGTGAGGAGTCATCCAGCGTGCCGGTACGCAGCACGCAATCAAATCCCTCCGCCACCAGGTCCACCCGGCGGTCACTGGCCGAGAGTTCGATCTCCAGTTGCGGATGCTGCGCCAGGAAGCCCGGCAAGGCCGGCAGCACCACTTCGCGCGCCATGGCGCTGGACATGTCGACCCGCAACTTGCCGCTCAAAGGCTGACCGCCTGCCCGAAACATGCCGCGCAAGGATTCGAATTCATCCAGCAGTTCCTGACTGCGCCGGTAGAAGGCCTCGCCATCGGCGGTCAGCTGCACGCGCCGCGTGGTGCGCTGGAGCAGGCGCGTACCCAGCATCTGCTCCAGTTGCTGTACGGCCAGCGACACGCTGGCGTTGGGCAGCCCGAGCTGGCGCGCCGCACCGCTGAAGCTGGCCAGTTCGGCCACGCGCTGGAAGATCTTGAGGGTATCCAACTGGTTCATGTGCTCGCCTGATTATTATTCAATTCTGAAAAGTCTAATAGTAAATCCTAAATTTATTCTTAAATTTCTTCTCAATATACTGAGCTCCTCAACAACCAAGGAGCCCGACATGAACGCCCAACCTGCTTCCACCCCCACTTCTCCCCGCATCGCCCTGATCACCGGCGGCAGCCGGGGCCTGGGCAAGAACACCGCCCTGCACCTGGCCCGCGAAGGCGTGGGCATCCTCCTGACCTATGTCGGCAACCGTACTGCTGCCGATGCCGCAGTGTCAGAAATCGAAGCCCTCGGTGTACCGGCGGTGGCCTTGCAGCTGGACTTGGCCGACAGCGCAAGTGTTACGGCCTTCGCACAACAAGTGTCCGATGCACTGTACCGGGTCTGGCAGGTCCGCCAGTTCAACTATCTGATCAACAACGGCGGCATGGGCATCTATGGCCCGATCGCCGAGACCAGCGAAGCGGACTTCGACGCGCTCTACAAGGTGCATCTCAAGGGGCCGTTCTTTCTGACCCAGGCGCTGCTGCCACTGCTGGCCGATGGTGGCCGCATCATCAACATCTCCAGCGGGCTGGCACGCTTCACCCTGCCGGGCTACGCTGCCTATGCCGCCATGAAGGGTGGCGTGGAAGTGATGACGCGCTACATGGCCAAGGAATTCGGCGCGCGCGGCATTGCCGTCAATACCGTGGCACCGGGCGCCATCGAGACCGATTTCGGCGGAGGCCGCGTGCGCGACAATGCCGAGCTCAACGCCTTTGTCGCCAGCCAGACCGCACTGGGCCGGGTCGGCGTGCCCGATGACATCGGCGCGGCGGTGGCCTCCCTGCTGCGTCCGGACAACGGATGGATCAATGCCCAGCGGGTGGAAGTCTCGGGCGGCATGTTCATCTGAGCCCCCGCGCGCGCATGATCGGCGGTTCGCCGCAGGAAGAAGAAACCGGTGTTTCCACTTGGGAAATACCGGTTTTTTTGTGCGCATGACGGCCCCTGCGTGCACCCTGGCCACTGCTTTTTTCCACTCCCGTGCACACGCCGCGCGGCCCCGTGCAGCCGGCCCTTGCAGGCCGCGACGCATTCTGTTGCGCAATGGAATCTGCTCGGGTAACATCGCTCGGCGTTTGGTGCAGCCCCGTTCTTGCTGACGTGTCCCGCATGTGAGCAGAGCAGGTGATGACACCACCGCCTCCACGGGCGGCAGACACAGAACAACAGATCAGGGCACCGTTTCAGATGCGGTGATTTCAGGGAAGGACGACACGGCAGTGCACCGGAGGCGGCATCGCCTCAGGAGCGCAAGACGGCGTCCACGGTGTGGCGTATTCATGGGGGCCAGTATTTTCAGTCGATTCTTTCGCAATCGCGCAGTGCGTGCCTGTGCGAACGCGGCCACCCTGTTTGCGGCCCTGCTGGCGGCTTCCCCTTCCCACGCTGCCGATGTCGCCGGTTCTTCCACGGCGGCCGGTCCCGATTGTTCACGAGCCTACACGCTGGCCCTGCACGATCACGGCCTGCTCTATTCTGCGGCCACCGATACGGGGATCGACAAGGATTTTGCCGATGAGCTGATCCGCCGCAGCGGCTGCAAGGTCAACGTCAGTCTCATGTCGCGTGCGCGCATCTGGCAGTTGATCGAGTCAGGCGCGCTGGACTTCAGCCTCTCCGGCATCACCAATGCCGAGCGCGACAGATTCGCCTCCTTCGCCTGGTACTTCAGCAACAAGTACTACCTGCTGGTGCGCAAGGATGCCGGCATCACCCAGCTGGCCGATATCGCCCGCAGCGAGCGTTTCCAGCTTGGCGTCATCCGTGGCTTCCGCTACAGCAGCAACGCCAACCGTGTGGTGGACGAACTGGCCGCCGCCAATCGCGTCACCCTGGCCGGCGGGCTGGAGCCGCTCTATGAGGCGCTGCTGCAGAATCGCATCCAGGGCATGATCATGGAGCCCTTCGATTATCCGGTGGTGGGAGAAAAGCGCATTCGCGAGGCCACCACCATCATCAGCTTCGAGGATCCCTCGGTGCTGCATGGATTGATCATGTCGCGCCAGGCCCTGCCCCCCGCCGAGCAGGAAAAATGGCGCGCCCTGGTCAATGGCATGCTGGCCGATGGTACGGTGCTGCGCATCTTCCGCAAGTACTTCAATGCGGAACTGGCGGCAGCCATGGTCCAATTCCAGAGCAAGCCGTGAACTGGATACGCCAGATCCTGCTGCCCCTGATCATCCTGGCCACAGGATTGGGCGTCACCTGGACCGCCTGGGACCACGAACGCGACGCCGCCGCCAAGGAGGTCCATACCCAGTTCGCCTCGGTGCTGCGCGAGACCGTCAGCCGCATCGAGCAGCGCATGGCTTCCTACGAACAGATGCTGCATGGGGTGCAGGGTCTGATCTCGGCCACCGGCAACATCGACCGCAACCAGTTCCGCGACTATGTCGAGGCGCTCAACCTGGACGCCAATTTTTCCGGCATCCAGGCCATCTCCATCGAGGAGTGGGTGCCGGCCCGGCAACTCGATGCCCATCTGGCCCGCATGGCGCGCCAGGGCTTGGCGGACTACAAGATCCGCCCGGCGGGAGCTCGCCCGGCCTATGCCCCGACCATCCTGCGCGAGCCCTACGTGGGCCGCAACCGTCTCCCCTTCGGCAACGACCAGTGGTCCGATCCGGTGCGACGCGCGGCCATGGAAAAGGCGCGCGACTCCGGCATGGCGACCGTCTCCGGCAAGATCGAACTGGCCGGTGAAGGGCCGGCCACACCGGCCTTCATGATGTACCTGCCGCTGTACGAGCGCGGCCAGCCGCAGTCCACCATCGCCGAGCGGCGCGCCAGCCTGATCGGCTGGGTGCATGCGGTCTTCCGCATGAGCGATGTGATCGCCAGTCTGTACGGCGAGAGCAGCCGCACCATCGCCTTCATGCTCTTCGACGGCGTCACGCGGGACCCGCAGGACCTGCTCTACCGCTCGCCGCTGGCCAGCGCCCCGCTGCACCGCCCACGCCTGCAGGCCGATGAATATCTGGTGGTGGCCAATCACAACTGGACCCTCTCCATCAGCACCACCGACGCCTTCACCACCCAGTTCGGGCGCAATGCCGAGCAGCTCATCGCTGCCACCGGCATCGGCTTGAGCATCACGCTGGCCCTGCTGGCCTGGCTGATGATGTCCAGCCGCAAGCGCGCCGTGCGTCTGGCCGAGAAGATGACGGCGGAACTGCGCGCCAGCGAGGAACAGTTCCGCGCCATCGCCGACTGCACCGTCAACTGGGAAGTCTGGTGGGGCCGCGATGGCCGCCCGCGCTGGATCAATCATGCCGTGCGCGACTACACCGGCTATACCGTGGAACAATGCCTGAGCATGCCGGACTTCATCGGCAGCATCGTCCATCCCGACGACGAGCACCGCATACGCGCCGAGCTGGCGCGCTGCATGGATGGCCAGAAGCGCGAGGACGTGGAATTCCGCTGCGTACGCAAGGATGGCACGGTGTTCTGGCTGTCGCTGTCGTCGGCGCCAATTGCCGATGCCCAGGGCAGCTTCACGGGATTCCGCACCAGTGCGCGCGACATCACCGAGCGCAAGCAGATCGAAGCCGAACTGCGCATCTCGGCAGTAGCCTTCGATTCGCGCGAGGGCATGCTCATCACCGACGCCAACAGCAAGATCCTGCGCGTGAACAAGGCCTTCACCGAGATCACCGGCTACACCGCCGAGGAAATTGTCGGCAAGCATCCCAAGCTGCTGCGCTCGGACCGCCATGGTCCGGCCTTCTTCCAGGAGATGCGCGAGAGCATCCGCCGCTTCGGCAAATGGCAGGGTGAGATCTGGGACCGTCGCAAGAACGGCGAGGTCTATCCCGAGTGGCTGACCATCTCGGCGGTCAAGAACAAGGACAACCAGGTCACCCACTACGTCAGCACCCATCACGACATCAGCGACCGCAAGCTGGCCGAGGAACGCATCCGCGAGCTGGCCTTCTTCGACGCCCTGACCCGCCTGCCCAACCGCACCCTGCTGCTGGACCGCCTCAAGCAGGCCATCGCACTGTCGCTGCGCACCCGCACCTGCGGCGCGCTGCTGTTCATCGACCTGGATCACTTCAAGACCCTCAACGATACCGTCGGCCATGAGAAGGGCGACACCCTGTTGAAACAGGTGGCCCAGCGCCTGCTGGCCAACGTGCGTGAAAACGATACGGTGGCGCGGGTGGGCGGTGATGAATTCGTGGTGGTGCTCGAATCCTTGAGCGATACCCAGCAGGAAGCCGCCACCCAGACCCGCGCCATCGGCGAGAAGATCCTCGCCGCGCTGGGCGCCACCTACCAGCTGGACGACGTCGAATATCGCACCACTGCCAGCATCGGCGCCACCGTTTTCCTGGGGCGGGCGACCTCGGTGGATGAACTGATGAAGCAGGCCGACCTGGCCATGTACAAGGCCAAGGAAACCGGCCGCAATGCGCTGCGCTTCTTCGACCCGGCCATGCAGACCGCCGTGCTGGAACGCGCCACCCTGGAAGCCGGCCTGCGCAAGGCCATTGAAGGGGAGCAGCTGCTGCTGCACTACCAGCCGCAGGTGGTCGAGGGTGGTCGCGTGACCGGTGCCGAAGTACTGGTACGCTGGCAGCATCCGCAGCGCGGCATGGTGCCCCCGGGCGACTTCATCCCGCTGGCCGAAGAAACCGGACTGATCCTCTCGCTGGGCAACTGGGTGCTGGAAACCGCCTGCAAGCAGCTGGCCGTCTGGGCCAAGCGGCCGCGCATGGCCGAGCTCAGCATTGCCGTCAACGTCAGCGCGCCGCAATTGCGCGAGGCCGATTTCGTGCAGACCGTGCTGGACATCATCGAGCGCACCGGCGCCAATCCGCGCCGCCTCAAGCTGGAGCTCACCGAAAGCCTGCTGGTGGACAACGTGGAAGACATCATCCAGAAGATGTTTGCCTTGAAGGCTTACGGCGTAGAGTTTTCGCTGGACGATTTCGGCACCGGTTATTCGTCCCTGTCCTACCTCAAGCGGCTGCCGCTGAATCAGCTTAAAATCGACCAGTCTTTCGTGCGCGATGTCCTGATCGATCCCAACGACGCCTCGATAGCCAAGACCATCGTCAACCTGGCCCAGAGCCTGGGGCTGGGGGTGATCGCCGAGGGTGTGGAAACCGATGCCCAGCGCTCCTTCCTGGCCGATGCCGGCTGCCATGCCTACCAGGGCTATTACTTCTGCCGGCCCGTGACGGTCGATGCCTTCGAGAAATTCGCCCAGGACCGCGACCCCCTCATATCCGTTGCCTAGGAGTCCGATCTCATGAGTCACGCTTTGTCCGCCTTCGCCATCAATCAAAAATGGCCGGCCCAGCACCCCGAGCGCATCCAGCTGTATTCGCTGCCCACGCCCAATGGCGTGAAGGTCTCGATCATGCTGGAAGAAACCGGCCTGCCCTACGAAGCCCACCTGGTGAGCTTCGAGACCAATGACCAGATGTCACCGGAGTTCCTGTCGCTGAACCCGAACAACAAGATCCCCGCCATCATCGATCCCAATGGCCCCAGTGGTGCAGCGCTGCCGCTGTTCGAATCGGGGGCCATCCTGCTCTACCTGGCCGAGAAGACCGGCCAGTTTCTGCCCGCCGATGCCGCCGCGCGCTACCAGGTGATCCAGTGGGTGATGTTCCAGATGGGCGGCGTAGGTCCGATGTTCGGCCAGCTGGGCTTCTTCCACCGCTTCGCCGGCAAGGAGTACGAAGACAAGCGTCCGCGCGACCGTTACGTCAACGAAACCAAACGTCTGCTGGGCGTGATGGACCGGCGTCTGGCACAAAGCCAGTGGCTGGGTGGCGATGCCTATTCGATCGCCGACATCGCCACCTTCCCGTGGATCCGCAACCTGATCGGCTTCTATGAGGCCGCCGAGCTGGTCGGCTTCCAGGACTTCCCCCATGTGGCACGGGCACTGCAAGCTTTCGTGGCACGGCCGGCGGTGGTGCGCGGGCTCAACATTCCCGCGCGCGACTGATCGATCCGCGCTGGGCGCCTGTTGCGGGTGGCGCAGGGTGTAAATCACTTTGCGGCAGCACGCGCTGCGCGTTAACATGGCGCCCATCCCTGCAAACGCATCCCGCCCGTCATGAGCTACCGTAGTCTCCTGCCCCCGAATGTTCGTGTCCGGCCCTTGCGCCGCCGCCTGCTGGCGGCGCTGTGCGGCCTTGCCGTACTGGCGTCCACACCGGCACACGCGGTTGACCTGTCCCTGAAGACGATCCGCGTCGGCAATCTCTCGCGCGCGTATTTTTCCGAACGTGCCGCGCCCGGTGAGCCGCAACCTCTGATCATCGCGCTGCATGCCAGTGGCTCCAGCGGCTCGCTCATGGCGCGCGCCACCGGGCTGACCGAGATCGCCGAAGCCGCCGGCTACATGATCGTGTATCCCAACGGCACCGGGCTGGCCATTGATGCGCGCACCTGGAATTCGGGCGGCTGCTGCGGCTATGCGCAGATGCACAAGGTGGATGACGTCGCCTTCCTGCGCGCCCTGATCGACAAGCTGGTCAAGGATGGCCTGGCCGATCCGCGGCGCGTCTATCTGGTGGGCGTCTCCAACGGCGGCATGATGGCCTATCGCATGGCTGCCGAAGCGCCCGAACTGTTCCGGGCGGTGGCGGTGGTCAGCGCGGTGCTGGACGTGCCGCCCGAGACGGTCAAGGCTCCCATGCCGCTGCTGCATATCCACGGCAGCGACGACCCCTTCATCCCCTTCCTGGGGGGTATCGGCAAGCAGGAAGTCTCGCAGCTGCCGCGCATCTCGGTGGCGCGCAGCATCGAAGCCTTCATCAAGGCCGATGGTGCCAATCCACGACCGACCGTGACCGACATCCCCGACACCGCCAACGACGGCACCACCATTCGCCAGTACACCTACGCCAGCAAGACCGACCCGCAAGCCGTGGTGCTCTACGAGGTCAAGGGCGGCGGCCATGCCTGGCCGGGCGGCGTGGTGCCCATCGTCAATGGCGGCAAGTCCTCGCAGAACCTGGACACCTCGCGCACCGTCATCAACTTCTTCAATGCCCACGGCGGTGGCCGCCAGAACGAGCAGGTCGACGACAAGCTGCCGCCCGGTGCCACACCGCTGCCGGGGGCGACCGGGGCAGCAAGCACTGCACCGGCCACCGCGCCGTCCAGGCAAGATGCGGCATGTGCGCAGTCCAACCTCAAATGCAACTGAAAAACCAACGCCGAACACAGCTGCACAATGCTTGACCCGTACAATCCACGTTTATACAATGTATCTACATTACGGAGGTACATATGGAACTCTCGATCCAAAAATGGGGTAACAGCGCGGCGGTACGCTTGTCGACCGAATTTCTGAGCCTGCTCAATGTGAAGCTGGGCGACAAGCTCTGCGTGGACATTCGTCCCGAAGGGGCTTTGCTGAAACCGAAGCGTCATGCCTATGCGCTGGCCGATCTGGTCAAACAATGTGATACCAGCGCGCCGGAACCTGCCGACATGGCCGCCTGGAACAAGCTCAAACCAGTGGGCCGTGAAACATGGTAAGACGTGTCAAGTTCGAGCGTGGCGACATTGTGGTCGTCAACTTGGAACCGGCCTCAGGTCGGGAACAGCGCGGCGAGAGTCGCCCTGTGCTGATTCTGTCCACGGCGGTGTTCAACGTCATGGGCACCGTTCTGGTCGCCCCCATTACCCAGGGCGGCGATTTTGCCAGGCACGCCGGATTTGCCGTCCCCCTGAGTGGCGCCGGCACCAAGACGCAGGGCGCAGCGCTGGTGAATCAGATCCGCATGCTGGACCTCGAAGCCAGGCGTGCCAAGAAGATCGAGACGGCCCCTGACTTCGTGATTGATGATGCGCTTGCACGACTGCAGGCAATCCTTGACTAGGAGCCCCCAACAAATCGCACTATCATAGCGACCAGCGTTCAACCTCCCGCCACGACAATGAAAAGACTTCTGACCAGCATCCTGATCGCCATCGTCCTGTACTTCCTGCTGCCCTGGATCGGCAAGCTGATTCCGCATTACCGCCTGGCTGTCATCTGCGTCACCGCCGGCATCGTCTCCTTTGCGGTCTCCGCGCTGATGGACAAGACCTGATTCCGTCTGCTTTCGCGCGGCCCGCCAACGAAAACGGCCGCAACGTGAAGACGTTGCGGCCGTTTCGTTTCATCACTTCAGTTCATGCAGGCTGCATCAGCATTTCAGCACTCCCCCTTGCGCTCATGACCCGGCGGGCAGTCGTGTCCGCGTCCCGGACCACGGTGGTCGTCATCATCACGATGGTGACGCGGCCCGTGACCCGGTGGCGGACCGCCGCGCCAGCCGCCGCGATCGAGCTCCCATCCGCGCGGCCCCTGACGCCATACGGGCGCGGCATACACATAGCCGGGGCGCTCGCGCACCCAGTGGCCTTCGCGCCAGATGTGGCGATGACCATCCCAATCCCAGAAGCCGGGTGCCCACACATAACCATGACGCGGCGGCGGGAGCGGTTCGGCGCGCGGCGGCGGCGGTGCACCGATGTTGATGTTGACCGACACCTGCGCCTGGGCAAGCGGCAGCACAGCCGCGGACGAACCAAGCGCCACCAGGCTGGCGAATATTATTTTTTTCATCATATAAAATAATCAGAGGGTGAATATTTTTGTACGACAGCGGCCCCACCGGCACGGTTCCGGTCTTTACACCGGCAGGCCCCGGGTCAGCCGCCCTTGGCGTTCTTGAACATGGTCTTGATCCCGCGAATGGCCTGGCGGATGCGCGATTCATTCTCGATCAGGGCGAAGCGCACATACTCGTCGCCGTACTCACCGAAACCGATGCCGGGCGAGACGCAGACCTTGGCCTGTTCCAGCAGGATGCGCGCGAACTCCAGCGAGCCGAAGGAGCGATACGGTTCCGGGATGCGCGCCCAGATGTACATCGAGGCCTTGGGAATATCGACCATCCAGCCGGCCTCGTGCAGGCCCTTGACCAGGACATTGCGGCGCTTTTCGTAATTGGCGCGGATTTCCTCCACGCAGGACTGATCGCCCTCCAGGGCCGCAATGGCCGCCACCTGCACGGGCGTGAAGCTGCCATAGTCGTGATAGCTCTTGATGCGCGCCAGCGCCGCCACCAGCCGGGCATTGCCGACCATGAAACCAATCCGCCAGCCGGCCATGTTGTAGCTCTTGGAGAGCGTGAAGAATTCCACTGCAACCTCCCGCGCACCCGGCACCTGCATGATGGACGGCGCTTTCCAGCCATCGAAGGTGATGTCGGCATAGGCCAGGTCATGCACCACCAGGATCTGGTGTTCGCGCGCCAGCTTGACCACGCGCTCGAAGAATTCCAGTTCCACGCATTGCGCGGTCGGATTGGAGGGAAAGCCCAGGATCATCATCTTGGGCTTGGGATAGCTCTCGCGCACCGCACGTTCCAGCTCGTCGAAGAAATCCACGCCCGGGCTCATGCGCACCGAGCGGATGTTGGCGCCGGCGATCACCGCGCCATAGATGTGGATGGGGTAGCTGGGATTGGGTACCAGCACGGTATCCCCCTTGTCGAGGGTGGCCAGCATCAGGTGCGCCAGGCCTTCCTTGGAACCGATGGTGACGATGGCTTCGCTGTCGGGATCGAAATCGACTTCGTAGCGGCTGCGATACCAGTGTGCAATGGCGCGGCGCAGGCGCGGAATACCCTTGGAGGAGGAATAGCCGTGCGTATCGGGCCGCTGCGCGACTTCCACCAGCTTCTCGACGATGTGCGGTGGCGTGGCGCCATCCGGGTTGCCCATGGACATGTCGATGATGTCCTCGCCACGACGGCGGGCAGCCATCTTCAGTTCGGCGGTGATGTTGAAGACGTAGGGCGGCAGCCGGTCAATGCGCGGGAAGCTGACCGGGAAGGCGTCCGGGGAAGTGGCAGGTGAAGAAGTAACAGCAGGCGTGCGCGAGGGATCGCGCGAATCGGCGGATTGCGTCATGGAGGTCTTTCACGTCAGCGCCCGGAACCGTCCGAGCGACGTTGGAACCAATGTTCCGTTACCGATTTTATGCGCGAAGCTTCACCTGCACAAGCGCAAATCGCCCTGTACCTTCGATCCTCTGCAAGTTACTTCACTTATTCGTATTTCCGCGCATCTTCAATGACCTTGCCGTCATTGGGCAGACTGCCCGGCGCCACCAGCAGCACTTCGCCTCTGAGCTTGGTCACCTCGCGCAAGCTGCCGGCCAGTGCAGAGACGTCGATGGCCGGATCTTCCGGGTCACCCACTTCGCAATGCAGGGTCATGACGTCATTGGCCATCTCGCCCGAGACCACCAGCCGCGCCCGCAAGACATCGCCATGGCGGCGCAAGACGTCGGCCACCTGCGAAGGATGCACGAACATGCCACGCACCTTGGTCGTCTGGTCGGCCCGTCCCATCCAGCCCTTGATGCGGGTATTGGTACGCCCGCACGGAGACGCCCCCGGCACGACCGCCGAGAGATCGCCGGTACCGAAGCGGATGAGCGGATAGTCGGGATTGAAGGAAGTCACCACCACCTCGCCAACCTCGCCCTCAGCCACGGGGTCGCCCGTGCCGGGCCGCACGATTTCCAGGATCAGCGATTCATCCAGCACCATGCCGGGATGCACCCTGCCCTCACTCATGGTTTCGTAGGCGATGTTGCCGATGTCGGCAGAGGCATACAGCTGCAGCACCTGCGGCACGCCGTGTTCATGGAACCAGCTGCGCAGCGACGGCGGCAGCGCTTCGGCGCTGACCAGCGCGCGCCGCACGCTGGAGATATCCGCGCCCATCTCCTGTGCCTTCTCGATGATGATCTTGAGGAACGAGGGCGTGCCCACATAGGCATCGGGCTTCAAGGCCGCCATCGCATTGACCTGCAATTCGGTCTGGCCGATACCGGCCGGGATCACCGCACAGCCCAGCCTGGCCGCCGCGCCCTCGACCATGAAGGCAGCCGGCGTGAAGTGATAGGCAAAGCAGTTTTGCAGGATATGCCCGGCCTGCAAGCCCAGCGCCTTCATCGGGCTGGCAAAGCGCCACCAGTCGGCGCCCTGGCCTTCCGGATCGAAGATCGGACCGGGCGAGACGAAGAGCCGCCGCAGTTGCCGCGCGGGCGTGGTATTCAAGCCGCCGAAGGGACTCTCACGCGTCTGCAATTCCTTCAGATCGGATTTGCGGGTCACCGGCAATTGCGCCAGGGCCGCGCGCGAGCCGATGGCCGCCGCATCCACCCCCGCAAGGATGCGCGCCCAGCCCGGCGCGCCCTGCGCCCGTGCCACCAGCTGCGGCAACGCACGCATCAACTGTTCTTCACGCTGTTGCGGATCACGCCGTTCCAGCGCGTCCAGCTCGGCCACACCCTGCCTGGGATCGGACATGATGCCCTCCCTCAGGCCAACCAGCGCTTGCGGCGCCGATAGAACTTCATGTCGCGGAAATTCTTGCGACCGCCTCCGGAGACGCCGAGATAGAACTCCTTGACGTCCTCGTTATCGGCCAGCTCGCTGGCCGCGCCTTCCATGACCACGCGGCCGTTTTCGAGGATGTAGCCGAAATCGGCATAGCGCAGCGCGACCATGGTGTTCTGCTCGGCCAGCAGGAAGGAGACCCGCTCCTTGCTGTTCAGGTCCTTGACGATCTCGAAGATCTCCTCGACGATCTGCGGCGCCAGGCCCATCGAGGGTTCGTCCAGCAGGATCATCGAAGGCTTGGCCATCATGGCGCGCCCGATCGCGGTCATCTGCTGTTCGCCGCCCGAGGTATAGCCGGACTGCGATTTGCGGCGCACCTTCAGGCGCGGGAAATAGTCGTAAATCTTTTCCAGTTCGTGCTTCACTTCGGAGTGGCTGATGCCGCGCGTGTAGGCACCGGTCAGCAGGTTTTCTTCCACCGTCAGGTGGCCGAAGCAATGCCGACCTTCCATCACCTGGATCACGCCGCGCCTGACCAGGTCATTGGGCGTCATGCGGTCCACCCGCTCGCCGCGAAACTCGATGCTGCCCTTGGTGACGTCGCCGCGTTCGGCGTGCAGCAGGTTGGAAATGGCCTTCAGGGTCGTGCTCTTGCCTGCGCCATTGGCGCCCAGCAGTGCCACGATCTTGCCTTCGGGCACGTCCAGCGAGACGCCCTTCAAGACCAGGATCACGTGGTCATAGATCACTTCGATGTTGTTGATGGCCAGCGCCTTGGCTACCGCTGCCGGGGCGGCAGAGGGAGCGGCACTGGTCTGGATCGGTGTGGCATTCATGGTCGTTCGCATTCCCAAAAAAGCACCGGCGGCCGTGGGAGACGTGCAAAACCGCCGGCGCAAGCGCCTACTTCATGCAGGCAGGAGTGATGCCTTTTTCTTTTGCGTATTTCGCAGCCGATGCCTTGAACAAGGGGTGGATCAGGTTCTTGTTGCCCTCGATCCAGTCCGACACCAGCACCCACTTGCTGCCATCCCATTGCTGGATCTTGATCTTGCCCGATCCCTCATGGTTCTCGCAGGAGGTCTTGATCTCCGGCAGCAGCCCGGTGGCGCCCAGAGCCTTCAGGCGGGCATCGGTGATGTTGAGGTTTTCAAAGCCCCAGCGCACCTGCTCGCCACTCATGACCTTTCCCTTGCCATATTTGTCCTGGGCCGTGCGCACCGCTTCCACGGTGGCAATGGCGGCCGAGACGCCACGGTTGTAGAGGATGGAACCGAGCTTGTTCTTGTCCTGCATGTTGCCGCGGCCCGCGCCATAGACCACCTTGTCGATATCGGCAATGACCGGCACATCCTTGCCGGCCACGTTCCAGGTGGCCGACAGGTAACCCTTGGCGGCCTCGCCGGCGGGGATGGTGTCTTCTTCCGAGCCGGCCCACCAGGAACCGATGATCTTGTCACGCGGATAGCCGACCTTCTGCGCCGCCTTCAGCGCCGTCTGGTTCATCACGCCCCAGCCCCAGAAGATCACGTAGTCCGGGTTTTCCTGGCGGATGCGCAGCCATTGCGCGCCCTGTTCATTGCCGGGGTGGGCCACCGGGATCTCCACCAGCTTGAACTTGCCGATGGAAGCCTCCGCCTGCAAGGCCACGATGGGTTCCTTGCCATAGGCCGAATCGTGATACAGGAACACGATCTTCTTGCCCGCCAGCGAACCATTGTTCTTGCCGGTCAGATACTTGACGATGGCCGAGACCTGCATCTGGTAGGTCGTCACCAGCGGGAAAGCATAGGGGAACACCGAACCATCCACCGCATCGGTACGGCCATAGCCGATCATCACCAGCGGCACCTTGTCCTCGGCGGTCTTGTCGATGAGCGCGTAGGAAATGCCGGTGGCCATGGGGTTGATGGCGGTGCCGTGGGTGACGGTATTCTTGTTCTTCATGCGCTCGTAGCACTCCACGCCCTTGGCGTTGTTGTACTCGGTCTCGCACTCTTCCCAGGACAGCTTGACACCGTTGATGCCGCCTTCCTTGAGGTTGACGTAGTTGAGGTAATCGACATAGCCGCCGTAATACGACTGGCCGTTGGTACCATACGGGCCGACCCGGTAGCTGGGGATGGCGATGAACTGGTCACTGCTCTGTGCCAGCGCCGGCACTGCTGCCGACAGCAGGCTGGCGGCGCAGGCGGTGGCTACCACCAGTTGCCGCAGATGCTTGATGCTCTTCATGGTCTCGTCTCCTTGTTGTTGTCGTTGCCGACTTTTATCGGACGCCGGCATCCCGGCCTCCACCTACCTCGTTGCTGCTTGTGCGCCTAGTGCGGGAACGGCCACAGGCGCAGTTTTTCCTTGGCGATCTGCCACAGTCGTGCCAGCCCGTGCGGCTCGACGATCAGGAAGAAGATGATCAGGGCACCGAACATCATCATCTGGATGTGCGACACGGTGGCATTGGTGAAGGGCAGGTGCAACAGGGCTGCCAGCGGCGGCAGCGCGTTGTCCAGGAAGATCGGCAGCAGAAGGATGAAGGCCGACCCCAGGAAGGAACCGAGGATGCTGCCCACGCCGCCGATGATGATCATGAAGAGGATGCGGAAGGACAGGTCCAGCGAGAAGCCGTCCGGTTCCACCGAGCCCAGGTAGCAGAACGCATACAGGGCACCGGCCACGCCGCAGTAGAAGGAGCTCACTGCGAAGGCGGTCAGCTTGGTACGCATCAAGGGGATGCCGATCACTTCGGCGGCCACGTCCATGTCGCGCACTGCCATCCAGGCGCGCCCGGTGGAGGAGCGCACCAGGTTCTTGGCCACCAGCGCCAGTACGCTCACCACGCCCAGCACGAAGAGATACTTGCGTACCGGACTGTCGATGGCGATGCCGAAGAAATCGATCTTGGGGGTGCTGATCACGCCCGAGGAGGAATTGTTGGAGAACCAGGGAAACTTGGTCAGCGCCCACACCACGAAGAACTGCGCCGCCAGCGTGGCCACGGCCAGATAGAAACCCTTGATGCGCAGCGACGGCAGCCCGAACAGCACACCCACCAGCGCGGCACAGCCACCCGAGAGCAGCAGCGTGGCGACGATGGGAATGCCTTCCACCCGCAGTTGAAAATTGTAGGCCGCGTACGCCCCCACCGCCATGAAGGCCGCCGACCCCAGCGAGAGCTGACCGGCGTAACCGGTCAGCACGTTCAGACCGAGTGCGGCCAGCGCAAACACCAGGAACGGCACCAGGATGGCCGAGAACCAGTATTCATTGCCCAACAGCGGCACGCCCACGAAGGCGAACACCATGAAGAGCGTAAAGAGGATGCGATCCTGGCGGATCGGGAAGATCTGACTGTCGGCGATGTAGCTTGTCTTGAATTGTCCGGCTTCACGGTACAGCATCATGTTCTCCTTGTTCCTGCATGGCACCTGTGGCGACATATCGCCAACATTGGAATCAGCGTTTTGTCATACACGGTCGATATGCCGCTCGCCGAACAATCCTTCCGGGCGCACCAGCAGGAACAGCAGCGCAAACACATACGGGAACCAGCCTTCGATACCACCGAAGTTGCCGCCGAAGGCGTCCTGCATGACCGGCGGGATGTAGATCTCGGCCAGCTTCTCGGAGGCGCCGATGATGAGGCCGCCGACAATGGCACCCGGGATCGACGTGAAGCCCCCCAGGATCAGCACCGGCAGCGCCTTCAAGGCCGTCATGGTCAGGGCGAACTGCACGCCATTGCGCGAACCCCACAGCAGACCTGCAATCAGGGCCACGAACCCGGCCACGCCCCACACCACGGCCCAGATGTGCTGCAGCGGGATGCCCAGAGACAGCGCCGCCTGGTGATCGTCGGCCACCGCACGCAGAGCGCGACCGACCTTGGTCTTCTGGAAGAACAGCGCCAGCGCCGCCACCAAGGCCACCACCATGCCGGAAGCGAAGAGGTCAAATTTGGAAATGCCGATCCCCATGCTGTCCATCACCGACTGGATCGGTTCATCGACGATGCCCAGATCGATGGGCCGCACCTCGCTGCCGAAGAGCAAGGGGCCCAGGCCCTCCAGGAAAAAAGTCAGACCGATGGTGGCCATGAACAAGGTGATCGGCGGCTGGTTCACCAGCTTGCGCAGCACGAAGCGTTCAGTCGCCAACCCCACCAGGATCATGACCGCGAAGGCGCCGATGATGGCGGCCCACATCGGCATGCCCTTCTCCATCAGCCCCACCACCGCCAGCGCGGCGAAATACACCATCGCGCCCTGGGCAAAATTGAATACGCCGGATGCCTTGTAGATCAGCACGAAGCCCAGCGCCACCAGAGAATACATCAGCCCCGAGAGCAATCCGCTCAGGGTGACTTCGAGGAAGAATTGCATGTCGTCTCCTTGCCTGCCGTCTTGTTGTTTTTATTGTTTATATTGTTTATATCGTTTGAAGATGAAGATGTTCCGGGGCTTGCAGCGCTCAGTGCGAAGTCCCGAGGTATGCCTTGATCACGTCTTCATTGCACATCACTTCATCGGGCGTGCCATCACCGATCTTCTTGCCGTAATCCAGTACCACCACACGATCCGAGATATCCATGACCACGCCCATGTCGTGTTCGATGAGCACGATGGTGGTACCGAACTGGTCATTGACATCGAGGATGAAGCGGCACATGTCCTGTTTTTCTTCCACGTTCATGCCGGCCATGGGTTCGTCCAGCAGCAGCATGTGCGGCTCGGCCGCCAGTGCGCGCGCCAGTTCCACACGCTTTTGCAGGCCGTAAGGCAGGCGCCCCACGGGCGTCTTGCGGATGTGCTGAATTTCGAGGAAATCGATCACTTCTTCGACTTTGCGCCGATGTTCGATTTCCTCGTTGCGGGCCGCCCCCCACCACAGGGCGTTGGAGAGCAGGCCGGAACGCATCTTGGTGTTGCGGCCGGTCATGATGTTGTCCAGTACCGTCATGCCCTTGAAGAGCGCAATGTTCTGGAAGGTGCGGGCGATGCCCTGGCGCGCGATGCTGCTGGGGTGCATGCCCAGGCGGGGCTGGCCGCGATAGAGGATGCTGCCCTTCTGCGGATGGTAGACGCCGTTGATGACGTTGATCATCGAACTCTTGCCGGCGCCATTGGGACCGATGATGGCGCGGATCTCATGCTCACGCACGTTGAAGGAAATATCGGTGAGCGCCTTGACGCCACCGAAGGACAGCGAGATGTTCTGCAGATCGAGGATCACCTCGCCGATGCGGCGGCCATTGGCGGCCACCACCGGGGCTTGGTCATCGGGGCTGGCCACCGGCGGCAGGCCCGCAGGCAGAATTTCGGAACTCAGGTGTCGTTTCATGGTGGTGTTCATTCAGCGGTGGTCTGGTCGGGCTACGCTGCAAGCCGGATGCGATGACGCCTCCGGGACGGGACTGCGGGCGGCTCAGGCGGCGCTTTGCAGCGTCTGGTAGGTCCTGGCGTCGGCGATTCTGAGGTCGGCCGAAATCATGCCCTGGCGACCATCCTCGAACTTGACCTGGGTCTCAATGTACTGCGACGCGTGGCCTGCGTAGAGCGCCTCGATGAGCACTGCGTACTTGTCGGCGATGAAGCCGCGCCGGACCTTGCGGGTACGGGTGAGCTCCTCGTCGTCGGGATCCAGTTCCTTGTGCAGGATCAGGAAGCGATGGATCTGCGAATCGGCCAGCAAGGGGTCCGCCACCAGGTCTGCATTGACCTTTTCCACGCACTCGCGCACCAGCTCGTAGACCGCCGGGTTGGCGGCCAGGTCGGTGTAGCCGCTGTAGGGCAGGTTGCGACGCTCGGCCCAGTTGCCCACGGCATCCATGTCGATGTTGATGAAGGCCATGCACTGCTGGCGACCGCTGCCGAAGGCCACCGCTTCCTTGATGAAGGGGAAGAACTTCAGCTTGTTCTCGATGTACTTGGGCGCGAACATGCTGCCGCTTGCCATCTTGCCGACATCCTTGGCGCGGTCGATGATCTTGAGGTGGCCGTCGCTGTCGAAGAAACCTGCATCTCCCGTATGGAAGTAGCCGTCCTGGTCGATGGCTTCGGCGGTGGCATCGGGCCGCTTGAAATATTCCTTCATCAGGCCCGGCGAGCGCACCAGTACTTCACCGTTGGCATCGATGCGCACTTCCACGCCCTTCATGGGACGGCCCACGCTATCGAGCTTGACGTCACCGGAGGGCTGCATGCAGACCGTCACGCAGGTCTCGGTCATGCCGTAGAGTTGTTTGAGGTTGATGCCCAGCGAGCGATAGAAGTCGAACAGGTCCGGACCGATGGCCTCGCCGCCGGTATAGGCCACGCGCAGGCGCGACATGCCCAGCACGTTCTTGAGCGGCCCGTAGACCAGCAGGTTGCCGATGGCGTATTGCAGGCGGTCTGCCAGCGACACGCCCGGCTTGCCATCAAGGATGCGCATGCCGACCCGGCGCGCCACCTTCATGAAGCCATGGAACATCTTGCGTTTGATCCAGCCGGCATCCTCGATGCGGATCATCACTTGCGTGAGGATGTTTTCGTAGACGCGCGGCGGTGCAAAGTAATACGTCGGGCCGATCTCGCGCAGGTCGCTCATGACCGTGTTGGGCGACTCCGGGCAATTCAGGCAGAAGCCGGCCACGTGCTGCTGCGCGAAGGAATACAGGAAGTCTCCGACCCAGGCCAGCGGCAGATAGCAGAGGATGTCGTCGTTCTCGTCGAGATGATCGAATTCCACCAGCGTGGTAGCGGTGGTGATCATGGCCCGATGCGAGTGGCACACGCCCTTGGGCTTGCCGGTGGTGCCGGAGGTGTAGAGGATGATGGCCACGTCATCGGGCGAGCCCGCCGCCACCTCCTGCTCGAAGAATCCCGGATGCGCATGTTCGTAGGCACGGCCCAGTTCCTGCACGCGGGCAAAGGACAGCAGCTCGGGCTGATGGTAGTTGCGCATGCCGCGCTCGTCGTCATAGATGACGTGGGCAATGCGGGGCAGGTTTTCCTTGATCTCGAAGACCTTGTCGACCTGCTCCTGATCTTCGGCCATGACGAAGTCGACGTTGGCATCGGCCAGCACGTAGGCCATGTCAGCCGCAGGCGCATCCTGATACAGCGGCACCGGCATGCCACCCAGCGCCTGGGCCGCGCTCATGGCCCAGTACAGGCGCGGGCAGTTGTTGCCGATGATGGCCAGGCTCATGCCGCGCTTGAAACCCAATGCGGCCAGGCCACAGGCAAAGCTGCGCACCTCCTCGGCCACCTGGCGCCAGGTCGTGGTCTGCCAGATGCCCAGATCCTTCTCGCGGAAGGCCGCCCGTTCGGGGCGTCGTTGGGCATGTGCCTGCAACAGCCGCGGAAAGGTCGCGGCTTGCTTGTCTTGTCTCGTCTCCACCATTTCCCACCTTCTTGTGCAGGTTCGAAAGATCCGTTTCCTTCATGGGATTGCATGAGGATACGAATCCGGTGTGGGATCAGTCTGTGCTGCCAGGCTTACGCTGCTCTTACTGCCGCAGTCATGATGTCTGGCATGCCAGCCGTCCTGTCTCTTTGTTTGGCCAGACCTTTTGGTCAGGGCCTTTTTTGCGATGATAGTAGTTTGAGTGGTTGCCAGTGGATGTCATCTCACCGACAATTGACAAAACTTTCGATATTGCGACGCATCATCATGGAGACATCAATTCGACGCATGCTGTCCAAGAGCATCTGGGCGCAGGCGCTGACCGAAGAACAGCTGGCCCGGGTCGAGGCGGAGGTAGTCAGCCGCAAGATCCCGGCCGGCGGTTACGTCTGCCGCAAGGGCGATCCGGTGGCGCACTGGATCGGCGTACATGAAGGCTTGCTGAAGATGAGCAGTGTCTCGCCCGAGGGCAAGACCGTCTCTTTTGCGGGCATGGCCAACGGCGGCTGGCTGGGCGAGGGTTCGCTGCTCAAGGACGAACCGCGCAGGTATGACGTGGTGGCTTTGCGCGAGAGCGAATTGCTGTACATGCCCAAGGCCACCTACATCTGGCTGCTGGACAACAGCATCCCCTTCAACCGCTTCCTGGTCACGCAATTGAACGAGCGTCTGGCGCTGTTCATTTCGCTGGTGGAATACGACCGCATGCTGGAGCCGGATGCCCGCGTGGCGCGCTGCCTGGCGGCGCTGTTCAATCCCTATCTGAATCCGGGCATCGGCCTGAATCTGCAAATCTCGCAGGAGGAAGTCGGCAACCTCTCCGGCACCTCGCGCCAACGCGCCAACCAGGCCCTGCAAGTGCTGGAAAAGGCGGGCCTGCTGAAGGTCGACTATGGCAGCATCACCATCAATGACCTGGAAGGTCTGCGGCAATTTCCGGGGTGAAACGCATCCCCGGGCACGGGGCATGAAGACATGAAAAAAGCGCGGCCAGGCCGCGCTTTTTCGTGGGCGTATCGCGCCGCTCAGGGCGTGGCCGCCTCATCCCCGCGCGCCGGACGATTGCGGTTGCGCCAGTAAATGCCGGTATCGGCCACCGTCCCCATGAACTCCTTGGGGTCCGTGGATTTGACAACGTAACCATTGGCGCCCAGTTCATAGCTCTGGTTGATGTCGCGCTGGTCGTCCGAAGAAGAAAACATCACCACCGGAATGTGCGAGGTGGCGGCATTGGACTTGATGATCTTCAGGAAATCGTGCCCGCTCATCAGCGGCAGGTTCAGGTCCAGCAGGATCAGGTAGGGGTGCAGGTCGCGGCGATTGGCGTATTCCCCCTGGAAGAAGAATTCCTCGGCCAGCTCCGCATCGGCAAACCAGGTCAGCTTGTCGGCCAGCTTGCGGCTGCCCAGCGCCAGGCGTGTCAACTCCGCCACTTCCGGGCTGTCGTCGACGAGGATGATGTCATATTGCTCGATATCCATGGATGGATCGCTTTCTTCAATAAATGTCACGCTGGAACCGTTCTTGTCTGGATGACCACATCACAGTCATCCTGCATCGCGTTGCCGCCTGCCCCGCCCATCCCCGGAGGCAACGCCGACCAGTCAAGGTGACTGCGGCAGCTGCCCTGCGGCTTCGTTCCAGCATCGGCGCTCTGCTTCACACCAGTACCGACGCCGATTCCCGTACTGTCAGGGGATTATTGCACAGGCATTTTCAAAAAAACTCAGAATTTTCCTGAATGTGAATATCTCTTCACTCAAGGCTTTTGTCACTTGTCCGGAGTGGCAATCCCGGTGCGGATGGCATAGCGCACCAGGCCGGGCACGTCGCGGATGTCCAGGCGCTCCATCAGCTGCGCCCGGTGGGTCTCGATGGTCTTGGCGCTGACGTTCAACTGGTAGGCGATCTCCTTGGTATTGTTGCCTTCGGCGATCAACTGCAGGATTTCGCGCTGGCGCGGGGTCAGCACTTCGACGGGCGTACCGTTTTGTGCAACACGCTTCATATAGTTATCCAGCGCCTCGCGCGAGATGTGCGAATCCAGATACTGGCGACCGTGTTTTACTTCATACAGGGCTTTTTCCAGCTCGGTGGCGGCCGAATCCTTGAAGAGATAGCCGTTGGCCCCGGCATTCAAGGCCTGCATCACGTATTCCTCGCTGCCATACATGGACAGCATCAGGAAGCGGATGGTCGGGTACTCGCCCCGCAGGCGGCGCAGCGCTTCCAGGCCGTTCATGCCTTTCATGGCGATGTCCAGCAGCACCAGGTCGGGTTTCAATTGCGGGATCATCTCGATGACCTCGGCGCCATCGGAGGCCTCACCTACCACCTCCACGCCCGGCATGGCGGTGAGCAGGGCCTTGATGCCGCTGCGCACCAGGGCGTGGTCGTCGGCCAGCATGATTCGAGTAAGCATTTACATCCTCCTGACGATGGGGGCGACCGGCAGGTGCATGACGATTTCCGTCCCTGCGCCGGGCGCCGAAGTGATATCCATGGAGCCGCCTACCAGCACCGCCCGCTCTTCCATGTTGAGCAGGCCGAAACTGGTGCCGGAAATGGCGTTGCTGCGCGCACGCTCGATGTCAAAACCACGGCCGTCATCGCGGATGCTCAGATAGACCTGATCCTGCTGGCGGTCGATCTTGACCCAGATGTTCTGGCACTTCGCATGGCGCAGGATGTTGGTGACCGCTTCCTGCACGATGCGAAAGGCGGTGTTCTCGATGTCGTGGTGCAATTCTCCGTCATGGCCGCTGCTCTCGAACCAGCCATGCACGTTGGCCAGCTTGGACTTCTGCTCCACGTAGGAACGCAGGGCCGCGATCAGTCCCAGGTTGTCCAGCTGCGGCGGGCGCAGGTCCAGCGACAGGCTGCGCACCTGGGCCAGCACGGCGGTGACGATGTCGATGCCGTTCTGCAGCGAGGGGCCTTCCAGAGAACCGGTCTTCTTGATGGTTTCCAGGTTGATCTTCAGGGCGGTGAGCGACTGGCCGACGTCATCATGCAGGCCGCGCGCCAGGTGCTGGCGTTCGCGCTCCTGCACCTCGATCACGCGCGAGGACAGCAGTTGCTGGCGCTGGATCGCCAGCTCCAGCTCGCGGCGCGACTGCTCGCGCTCGGTAACGTCGATGGCCAGACCGGCCACCATGTCACCCTTGCCTTCGCCGCTGATCGGGAAGCGCACCACATCGAGGATGCGGGCGTTGTGGTTATGGTCGAACACGGTTTCCTGGGTGTGCAGCTCGCACTTTTCTTCGAGCACCTTGCGGTCGTATTCGCGCGAGGCTTCGGCACCGCCCGTGGTCATCAGCTCGGCATCGGTCATGCCATCCATGTCATGCGGGGTCATGCCGTAGAAAGCCGATTGCGCCGGGTTGACGTAGCTGTAGCGCAGCTGCGCATCCTTGATCCAGGTCGGCATGGGGGCCGCGTTCATGAAGGCATTGAAGCGCGCCTGCATCTCGCGCAGGGCCTGGGCGCTGGCGCGTTGCTTGCGCCGCGCCTGGGCGTCGCGCAGCTCGCGGTCAACCGCGTGCGGCAGGCGGGCGATGGCGCTTTTCAAGAAGTAATCCTGGGCGCCGGCCTTCATCACTTCCACCGCCGTCTGTTCGCCGATCACGCCGGAGACGATGATGAAGGGCGTCTGGTCGTTGTGGGCCTTGACCAGCTTCAAGGCTTCCACGCCCGAGAACATGGGCATGGAATAATCCGAGATGACGATGTCCCAGCGCTGCGCCTGCAGCGCCGCCAACAGGGCCTGTTCGTCGTCGACCCGTTCCCAGGCCGGATCGAAGCCGCCGCGCTTCAACTCGCGCACCATCAGCACGGCGTCTTCTTCCATGTCTTCGACGAACAGTACGCGCAGGGGAATGCTCATGGGACCTGTCTCTCAATCTGGCTCACGGAGTTGACCTCCTCAATTTTCGTCGGAAGAGCGACGCGACTCGCCCAGGCTGGGGACCACCCCCTTGCGTGGCAGCGCAAAGTAGAAGCTGGCACCTTCCCTGGGCTTGCTCTCGGCCCATACCCGGCCGGTGTGGCGCACCACGATGCGCTGCACCAGCGCCAGGCCGATGCCGGTGCCGGCATATTCCTCCTGGCGGTGCAGGCGCTGGAAGGTGCCAAAGAGCTTGTGGGCATAGCGCATGTCAAAGCCGACGCCGTTGTCGTGCACACCGTAGACGTATTCTTCGGCATCGGCCTGCATGGTCACGCGCACGCGCGGCTGTTCGCTGCGGCTGCTGAACTTCACGGCGTTGGCAAGCAGGTTTTCCCATACCTGGGCAATCAGGCCGCGATTGGCCACGGCGCCTTCCAGATGCGCCACCTCGAAGATCACGCCGGGGTTTTCCTGCTGCAGACCGGCCACCACCTGACCCACCAGTTCCTCCATCGAGAAGCGCTGCAAGGTCAGTTCACCGGTGGTGGACTTGGCCAGCTTGAGCAGGTCATTGATCAGCGCATCCATCTTGCGCACGTTGCGCCGGATCACCTGCAATTGCTCGCGTCCCTTCTCGTCGATGGCATGGGCGTAATCCTCTTCCAGGATCATGGCATAACCGGAGATGGCGCGCAGGGGCGCGCGCAAGTCGTGCGAGACCGAATAGGAAAAGCTCTCCAGTTCCTTGTTCACGTTGTGCAGATGCTGGGCCTGGCGTTCCAGGTCGGCATTGAGGGCCTCGATCTCTTCCTCGGCGCGCTTGCGCTCGGAGATGTCATAGATGACGGTGCGGCTGATGAGCTTGCTGTTGTCGCGACTGGGGATGGCCGTGGCGTTCACCAATGCAGTGAATTCACTGCCATCGGCACGCCGGAAATTGAGGTCGATGCCGCTGATCTCGCGCTTGAGCAGGAACTGCGGATGCAGCTCCTGGGCATAACGCCGGGCGCTGGCCGGGGTCAGCAGGTCGGCCTGGGTCATGCGGCCGACCACCTGTTCGCGCGTATAGCCCAGCCATTTGAGTTCGGTATCGTTGATCTTGATGATGACCTTGTCGCTCTCGTCCACCGAGTGATAGCCGCAGGGCGCGTTGTTGTAGAGGTCCTCGATCTCGTCCGAATAGGCCTGGGCGCGCTGCTGGGCTTCCACCCGCCGCGCCATTTCCTTGCGCAGCTTGCGATAGACCAGCAGCAGCAGCGCCATGCTCAGCAGGCTGCCGCTGATGACCATGAAGATGGTCAGATTCGCGCTCATCGCGGTGTCACGCGCGCGCGTGGCCAGCAGCGCGTTCTCGTTGCCCTTCATCTGCTCGAAGCCCTGGCGGATATGATCGCTCAGCGCCTTGCCCTCAAGCACGCGGATGCGCCCCTGCTCGGGGCTCAATGCCATCAACTGGCGCGACAACTGCAGACGCTGCTGCACCAGCTCTTCGGTCTGCCGCAGCAGGCGCGTCTGCTGCGGGTTGTCGCTCAGCAGCTCACGCAACTCCTGCAGCAATACGGTGATCTGGCGTTGGCCGGTATCGAAGCCGTCGCGATATTCTTCCCGGCCCGACAGCGCGAATCCGCGCGAATTGCTGACCACGTCGCGTACGGTGGAATTGGTTTGTTCCAGCTTGTTGATCACCTGGTGGCTATGCTGCAGCCACACGGCGTGCTGCTCGAAATCGCGCACGCTGTGGTAGGAAAATGCAGCTACCCCCAGCGACAGCAGCAGGGCCAGCAGGAAGAAAATGCCGGTGCTGGCGCGCGCCAGTCCGCTTTGTCTAGTTATCGGCATGGTTCACGTTTCATTGGTCTGCCAGTCACGCTTCCGGCTTGACAGCCGGTTACCCGACCATCGGCCCGAAAGCGGCGTGCATGAAGCAAGGCTGCACGGTTTTTCACACATCTGCATTGACGGGAACCGCGCATGCCAACGCCGCCTGATGCGACCTCGGCATTCCCCCCCGGCTGCCCGCCCCCCTGTCTGCGCCAGGGCTTGAATGGGGCTGCCGAAGTTTCTCCTTGCTGCCTGTCCCGATATCGGTGTGATGGCAATCCGATATCAACTGTTTTCTTTCTGTCAGCAAATGGAACCAAATTCTTCGAATTCATGGAAAACGCTGTTGCGGGGATGCAGCAGGAGAAGCGCATCCTGCATCGGCATCCGGCATTTTCCGATTGTTTATTCGAATTAATTCTATAATAGATTCCGATGTTTACCTGTTTTTTCAGGGTCTTTTCCTGAGCTTTGACGGCGCGTCTTCTGATGAAAAATTCCCATTCCCTGTTACTGGCGGCCGGCCTGCTGTGCTGCGCCAACCTGGATGCGCTGGCTGTCTCTGCCACTGGCAACCTCGACGTTTCGGCCATCGTGCCCTCGCAATGCGTGGTGCAGAGCGCCGCCCTGCCCTTCGGGACCTATGCCGCCAGCGCGCTGCAGCAGAACGCGCAGATCGGCGTGGCCTGCTCCAATGGCACCAGCTATACCGTCAGCCTGGATGCCGGGACCGGAAGCGGTGCCAATGTGGCCACGCGCAAGCTGAGCACGACCGATGGCGTCAATACGCTCAACTATGGTCTGTATCAGGACGCCGCACGCACCCGTTCCTGGGGCAACAGCAACGGCAGCGATACCGTGGCTGGCGTGGGCAATGGCAGCACCCAGAACATCCCGGTCTATGGCTACATCCCGAGCGGGCAGACCGCTCGTGCCGGCAGCTACAGCGACGTCGTGGCCATTACTCTGTCCTACTGACCCTGAGGGCGGGCGCGCAGCGCCCGGTACCGACATGCCTTGGCGCACTCTCTTGCCGGAGAGTGCGCCATTTTTCTTGGGCAAGTGCTCTGCGCCGGCGCCTGACGGTTACTGTTGAGCAAATATTTTCTTGATTATTGATCACATTGTGTGGCTCACTTGCAACTTTCTTCACACTTGTTGTCCTGTTTCGTTTTAATCTAGCAAAAAACTGACAACGATCTGACAACCAGAGTGGAGATGTCCTGGCGTGACGAGTTCAGCATCCATAGGGGGGCGGCTGGTGCGTACGACTGCGCTGGCCTGCCTGACACTGGCGGGGGGATGGCCGATGGCCCAGGCCTCCAATTTCGAAATTGCCCCGGTGGTGCTGGAGCTCTCGTCCTCGCGTACGGCTGGCGTGATCAAGATCGTCAACAACGACAGTCACAACGTTTCGCTGCAACTGCGCGCCTACGACTGGCAGCAGGCCGACAGCAAGGATGAGCTGCAGCCCACGCAAAACCTGATCATCAGTCCGCCGGTGTTCAACCTGGCGCCCGGTGCTTCACAGGTGATCCGGGTGGTGGCCAAACAGCCTGCCGCGCCCAGCGAGATCGCCTATCGTCTGCTGATCGATGAAATCCCCTCGGCGACCGAGGGTGCCACCATCAATTTCAAGTTCCGCATTTCCATGCCGGTGTTCATCGCACCGGTGACGCCGCCCAAGGCCCAGTTGCAATACCAGCTGCGCGCCGGCAAGCCCTTGCGCTTGCAGGTCGAGAACAGCGGCAACCGGCGCGCGCGCCTGCTGGACCTGGCGCTGACGCTGCCCAATGGCAAGAAGCTGAGTGCCCCGGCCGGCGGCAATCCCTATACCCTGGCCGGCATCACCCGGCAATACCTGATCGAAAACGACACCCCGCTTGCCGTGGGCAGCCGAGTCAAGCTGACTGCCAGCAGCGATGCCGGGCCGATTGAGGCCGAACTCACCGTGGTGCCTTGATTCGCGCGGCACGCTGCTTGCTCTGCCTCACTCTGGTCTTGCTCATGGCCATGGTGGCGCTGGCACGGGCGGCCGAGCCGGGGGACGAGATCCTCTTGCTGGAGGTTTCCATCAATGGCCGGGGCACCAGCCTGGTGGCGCAGTTCACGCGACGCCAGCAGGCGCTCTATGCCACGGCGGCGGAGTTGCGCAGCCTCAGGCTGCGGGTCGATGGCGCCGATGAAGAGCTCATCGCCCTGCGCGCCATTGCCACGGCGGTCGACCTCGACGAGGCCGGCGCCAGGATCAACCTGACGGTTCCAGCCCGTTTCATGAATACCACCGACATCGACGCCGCCAGCATCACCAGCAAGGTCCCCCTGTCACCGGGCGGGCGCGGGCTGGTGCTGAACTACGACCTGCTGGCCTCCAGCAGCCAGAACCAGCATGCACTGGGCGGGCTGTTCGATGCCCGCTGGTTCTCCGGCAGCAGTGTCTTCAGTTCCACCGGCCTGGGCTATGCCGGCAACAGCGGCGGCGTATCGGCGCGGCTGGAATCGACCTATACCTATTCGGACCCGGCCACGCTCACGCGCTATCGCCTGGGCGACGTCATCAATGGCAGTCTTGCGTGGAGCCGCTCGGTGCGCCTGGGCGGCTTCCAGTACGCTTCGGATTTCAACCTGCGGCCGGACCTGGTGCGCTTCCCGACGCCATCGCTGGGCGGCGAGACGGTGGTGCCCTCCACCGTCGACCTGTTCGTCAACGGCGTACGCCAGCTCTCGCAGCCGGTCCCCCCCGGCCCCTTCGAGATCCGCCAGCCGCCCATTGCCAGCGGCGCCGGGCAGATCGCCGTGGCCGTCACCGATGAACTGGGGCGCCAGACCTTCCGTACCATCAACTTCTACGCCACCGACCGGCTGTTGAAACCGGGCCTGTCTTCCTATTCGGCCGAGGGTGGCTGGGTGCGCCGCAACTACGGCCTGCGCAGCAACGACTACGGCCAGTTCGCGCTCTCCGGCACGGCACGCCATGGCATGAGCGACTGGCTCACGCTGGAAGGCCATGCCGAAGCCATGCGCCAACTCGGGCTGGCCGGTGGCGGCGCCGTCTTCAACCTGGGCAACCGGGCGGTGCTGGCCAGTTCGCTGGCGGCCAGCAGCAGCCAGGCCAGTTCGGGTCAGCAGGTGTCGCTGGCCATCGAGCGCAACGCCGATCCGGTAAGCCTGTCACTGTCGCGCACCCAGTCCACCCGCGGCTACCAGGATATCGGCGCACTGCAGGGCGCCCCGGTCGCGCGCAGCGCCACGCTGGCCACGCTGGGCCTGAACCTGCGTGACTACGGCTCACTGAGCCTGGCCTATGCGCGCAGCAAGAGTCCGCTGCTCTTCACGGACCTCGGCACCAGCAGCCTGGCCGACAGCGAGACCGTCACCCTGACCTGGTTCAAGTCCGTGGGCAGCAGTAGCAACCTCTATCTGACGGCGTACCGGGACTTCCGCAACAGCGGCTATGGCGCCACCATCGGCCTGATCATCCCCTTCGGCGGACGGGATGTGGCCGGTGGCAGCGTGAGCAACAACAATGGCCAGCGTACCAGCACGCTGCAGGCGAGCCGTTCGACGGTGGCCATCGGCGACCTCGGCTGGCAACTGCAGGATACCGAGGGCAGCTATCGCCAGCGCATCGGCCAGCTCAACTACAAGAGTCGTTATGGCAGCCTGAGCGCGGCAGCCTCGCAATCGGCCCAGGTCTCCAGTGAGCGTCTGGGTGCGCGCGGTGCCCTGGCCTTCATGGACGGCAGCGCCTTTGCTACCGACTGGATCGATGACAGCTTTGCGGTAGTCGATACCAGCGGCGTCAAGAACGTGGGCATCTACAACGAAAACCGCTACGTCGGCCGTACCGACGACAAGGGGCAATTGCTGCTCACCGACCTGCGTGCCTATGACGTCAACAAGATTTCGGTGGACGTGCTGGACCTGCCGCTGACGCTGCAACTGGACCAGTCCGAACAATACGTGCGGCCGCGTGACCGCGCGGGCGTGGTGCTGCATTTCAATGCCCGGCGCGCCTCCGATGTGACCCTCATCCTCAAGGATGCAAAGGGTGAATTCATTCCCCTGGGATCGTCCATCCGCGTGCGCGAAAGCGGCCTGCAGGCACCGGTCGGTTACGACGGCGTGAGCTATCTGCAGGAGCTCGGGCCGGTCAACACGCTGGATGTGCTGTTGCCCTCGGGCGCGCGCTGCCAGGCCACGCTGACGCCGCCGGCGCGCAGTGACGGCGGCATGCGCAATGAAGTCGTGATCTGCCGTTGAAGGGCGGCCCGCATCATGGAGAGCACATGAAGAACCAGATCCATCCCCTGCCCCTGGCCGTCATGGCGCTGGCCATCGTCACCGGCTGCCTGCCGGCACAGGCGCAGCAGCTGTGCTCGGCGGCGTCCAATCCGGTGTCCTTCGGGCTCTATGACCCGCAGTCGAGCAACCACATCGACAACAGCGGCAGCATCACCGTGACCTGCCAGGCCACCGTTTCGCTGCTGATCGCCTATACCGTCAAGCTCAGCGCCGGCAGCAGCGGCGCCTATGCGCAGCGCAAGATGCTCAGCGGCACCAACAGCCTGAACTACCAGACCTATCTCGATGCCGCGCGCACCCAGGTGTGGGGGGATGGCTCCTCCGGCACCGGTTTCATCACGGATGGATACCTGCTGCAGTTGCTGGCGCCGGTGAGCAGGAGCTATACCGTCTACGGGCGCGTGCCCGGCAGCCAGAACGTCAAGGCAGGCAGTTATCTGGATACCTTGACGGTGCTCATCACCTATTGAGCGCGCCGCCGGGTGGTACGGATGAGCTTGAGAGGCGTTCTCGTTGCGATTCAGGTTTTCCCTGACACCAAAGGACGGGGGGCTAGGGAATCGCCGGATGCCGGTGACGGGCCTGAGAAATTAAAGTGTCTCCATACCAACGCTGCACAGGGAAGTTCTTGCAAGGGGCGAGGACGGGGCAGCCAGACAAGGAGAAACAGCATGTTCTTCATCAAGCAAAATCGTTTCGTCGCCGCTTCCATCGCCGCCGTGGTGCTGGCCTCGAGCGCACCCACCTCCTTTGCTGCCACGGCCAGCGGCACGCTGACCATCAGCGCTTCAGTGGTCGCCGCCTGCACCGTGGTTGGTTCGGCCATCGCCTTCGGCGCCTACACCCAGAGCGTGGTGAACCAGACCGGCACCATTACCGTGCTGTGCACCAACGGCACTGCCTACAACGTCGGCCTGGATGCCGGCACCGGCACCGGCTCCACGGTGAGCAACCGCAAGATGAGCGCAGCCGGCGGCGGCACCCTGAACTATGCGCTGTACCGCGACTCGGCCCGCAGCAACAACTGGGGTTCGACCATTGGCACCGATACCCTGACCGGCACCGGTTCCGGCCTGACCCAGACGCTGACCGTCTATGGCCAGATCCCGGCAGCCCAGACGCCGCTGGCCGGTTCCTATTCGGATACCGTGACCGTGACGCTGACGTACTGAACGGATGAATGAAGAAATGAAGAAATGATGGAATGAATGGCCGACAGGCCGGCATGACGCGCTTTTGACCCAAGGATCATGCCGCCGCCATTGCACTGCAGCTTGACCATGCGCCAAGGTAAGGACTACAACGTCAGCTGTGACGGATACCGGGGAAACCGGAGGGGGTGGGCGGTGTACTTCAGGATGAAGTACACCGTTTTTTTTCGTTCTGCGGGCGCAAGTTCCGCGACCTACACCGGGAAGACGGCCTCTACCAGCGCCGCTTGCTGGGCGTAATGACGGGTCTTGGAGGCGGTCGGTCCCGAATCGGTATCAGGGCGGGTCACCGCCCGCAGTCCTGCCTGTGCCGGCAAGGATGCTTCGATGGCATCGCGCACGCACAGCCAGGCACCCTGCTTGCGTTCTTCCTCCTGCACCCAGATCACTTCCTCCAGGTTCGGATAGCTGCGCAACACCTCAGCCAGCCTGTCCTGCGGGAAGGGATGCAGCTGCTCCACGGTCAGCAAGGCGGTCCGCACATCGCCGGCACGGGTCCGTCCATCGACCAGGTCGTAATACACCTTGCCGCTGCACAGGACCACCCGCCGCACCTGTTCTTCCGGCAGTGCCTCGGCGTCGGGCATCAGCGTCTGGAAGCCGCCCTGCAACAGCGCCGACAACGGCGACTGCGAACCCGCCTGGCCATGCAGCACCGACTTGGGCGTGAAGACGACCAGTGGACAGTCTGCCTGCAGCGCCTGCTCGCGCAGCAGGTGGAACCACTGCGCCGAGCTGGCCGGACAGGCCACGCGCAGGTTCTGTTGAGCGCACAGCAGCAGCATGCGGCTCAGATAAGCGGTCGAGTGCTCCGGTCCCACGCCCTCATAGCCATGCGGCAGCAGCACGGTCAATGCCGAGGGGTAGCCCCATTTGCCGCGGCCTGAGCTGATGTACTGGTCAATCATGATCTGGGCGCCATTGACGAAGTCACCGAACTGGGCCTCCCAGATCACCAGGGCGCCAGCGCCATTACCGGCAGCGGCCTGGACGCTGAAGCCGTATTCGAATCCCAGTACGGCTTCTTCACTGAGCGGCGAATTGATCACCTCCAGCGCGGTGCCGGGCGCGGCCACCTGGCGCAGCGGCCAGAAAGCCTGCTGCACGCCTTGCGCGGCATCGATCGCATGCCACACGGCGTGGCGCTGCATGAAGGTGCCGCGCTGCACATCCATGCCCGAAATGCGCAGGCCCCGCCCTTCCCACAGCAAGGAGGCATAGGCCATGTTCTCGGCAAAGTTCCAGCTGCAGGGCTGATCGGGCGTACTGACGCAGTCCTGCCACTGGCCGATCAGTCGCGTGATGGCGGGATGGGTGGCAAAGTCTTCGGGCAGGCGCGTCATGCGTTCGACGAACTGGCGCAGGCGCTGCAGGTCTGGCGCCGCGGGCTTGCCGGCCAAGGCGGCTGCGCTCCGAGCGCTTGCCGGAGCCGACGCACGGCTGCCGCGGAACCCCGCCAGGGCCTGCTGGCTGCTGGCTGCCAGCAACGCCGCCCCCTCCTCCGAACCCGGCCAGCCGGCCTGGGCATAGAGCTGCGTGACGGGCGGATGCTTGTCGATGAAACCGTGCAGCAGGGGCTGGGTCACGGTTGCGGTGTCCTGTTCGGCATGACCCCAGCGGCGATAGCCGACCAGGTCGATCACCACATCGGCGCCGAACTGCATGCGATAGTCAAAGGCCATGCGCGCCGCCCGCAACACCGCCTCCGGCTGGTCGGCATTGACGTGCAGTACCGGCGCGCCGACGATGCGGGCGATGTCGGTGCAATAGCCATGATTGAGGGGATCGAGCGGATTGGGCGTGGTAAAACCGATCTGGTTGTTGACGATCACATGCACCGTACCGCCCACGGTGTAGCCGGGATGCTGGGCCAGCTTGAGCGACTCCATCACCACGCCCTGGCCGCAGAAGGCGGCGTCACCATGGATCACCACCGAGGCTGGCATGGCCGATTGCGGATGCGCTGCGCGATAGCCGCGCACCATGCCCAGCAGGACGGGATAGGCGCTCTCCAGGTGCGAGGGATTGTGGGCCATGAACAGGCCCAGGGGGCCATGGGCAGTGGCGCGGACGGTCTCGGCACCGAGGTGGTAGGGCAGGTCCACGGCCTCAGCTGCCGCTTGCGTGGTGCGGCTGGCATCAAAGTAGGCCACGATGTCGGCGGCCGGCATCTGCATCAGGTTCACCAGCAGATTGAGGCGGCCGCGATGCGGCATGGCCAGGAACAATCGCTCCAGCTGATAGAAGCTGCTGCGTTCGACCAGGGCATCCATCAACACCAGCAGGGCTTCGCAACCCTCCAGGGAAAAACGCTTGGCCTGCGGATAGTCTTGCTGCAGATAGTGCTCCCACTGCTGCGCAGCAGCCAGCCGGGCCAGCACGGCGGCACGCTCCTGGGCTCCCGGCTCGGCACCGGGGTCGCGTGTGGCCAGCCGGGCGAAGAGCCACTGGCGGCGCGCTTCATCGCGCACGCCACTGGCGTCCAGCCCGAGCGGTCCGCAATAGAGCCGACTCAGAAAATGCGTCAATTCCTTCACATTGGTCAGACCCAGCCCATCCAGAAAGCGGTGTTGGGCCAGGGCCAGGTCCTCATCCTTCAGATCATGACTTTGTGGCAGCAAGGCGGGGATTTCGGGCACGGAGAGCGTGCCCAGGGGATCGATGTCGGCAATCCGATAGCCTTCGTTGCGATAGGCCTCGATGAAGGAGTGAATGCGCGCGTGGGCCAGGGCCTGGCGCGGATCGGACAACTGCTCGGCGGCGGCGGGAGAGTGGTGGAGCGTCATGGCGAACCTTTCTGGGCAAGGACGTGGGCAGGCCGCGCGCAACGCCCCGCAGGCGATGACGACACGCGCGACGGACGCGCGCCCTCCCCCGCCAGCCGACTGCCAGGCGCTTGATGGCCTGGTGCGGCAGCTGTTCATGGTGGGACGCTTTGTTCTTGTCGCACCCGCAGTGATGAAGCGGGCGCGGTCTCCTCGCGGAACCGGGATCAGGCGGCGGGTGCGCCGCCCGGCTGAGGCATCAGCCCTGGATCAGGGACAGCTCGGGCTGAATGATCTTTTCGCGCGGACCATTGCGCGGTGGCGTGGCGTAGGCATGGGCCAGCAATTCGCTCAGACGGAAGCGCCCCATCAGTGCCGACAGCTGTTCGGCCTGCGATTGCAGGGCCTTGGAGGCGGCGGCGTTCTGCTCCACCAGGGCCGAGTTTTCCTGGGTCATCTGGTCCATCTGGCTGATGGCCTGGTTGATCTGCTCGATGCCCTCGCTCTGCTCCTTGCTGGAGGCGCTGATATCGGTGATCAGGTCGGTGGCGTGCTTGATGCTGGCGATGACTTCATCGATGGTCTCCACGGTCTGTTCGACGATGGTGCTGCCGGCCTTGACGTGGCCGACCGATCCCTCGATGAGCGACTTGATTTCCTTGGCGGCCACCGCGCTGCGCTGGGCCAGACCACGCACTTCGCTGGCCACGACGGCAAAACCGCGTCCGTGCTCACCGGCGCGGGCCGCTTCCACCGCGGCGTTCAGCGCCAGCAGGTTGGTCTGGAAGGCAATGCCGTCGATGACCGTGATGATGTCGGCGATCTTGCCGGAGGAGGTGCTGATGGCGCTCATGATGTTGACCACCTGCTCCACCGATGCCCCGCCCCGCACTGCCACGTCGGAGGCCGAGACGGCCAGCTCGCTGGCCTGGCGGGCGTTGTCGGCATTCTGGCGCACCGCCGAGGTCAGTTGCTCCATGGCCGAGGCGGTTTCTTCCAGCGAGCTGGCCTGCTGCTCGGTGCGATCCGACAGGCTCAGATTGCCCTGTGCCAGTTCGCGCGCGGCCATGTCGATGGCCGAGGTGCCATTGCGTACGTTGGAGACGGTGTCATGCAGGTTATCGCTCATGTGCTGCAGCGCCTGCAGCAGACGACTGATTTCGTCCTTGCCCGCGGCATCGAGGCGGTAGGACAGGTCGCCCTGAGCCACGGCTTCGGCCAGTACGACGGCGTGGCGCACGGGAGCGGTGATGGAGCGCGTGATGAGCACGCCGATCACCGAGGCCACCACCACGGCCACGGCTGCCAGCACGAGCATCTGGATCACGGCAAGCTGACCGTCTTCAGCGGCCTGCGCGGAATCGTCCACCATTTCCTGTGCCAGCGAGTTGACCATCTTGTCGACCATGACGAAGTAATCCACCTGCAGGCGCGACATGTCGCCCTGGTACAAGGTAGTGGCCTCGGCGCGCTCGCCGGTCTTCATCAGCTCGAAGAACTTGCGGACGGTCACCCCATAGGCCGAACGGGCCTTGGTCTGTTCTGCATAGAGGGCCTTGGTCTTGTCGGAATCGAGCAGACCTTCCAGCTTCTTGTAAGCTTCGGTGTTGGCACGGCGCAAGCCGGCATAGTCATCCATGTACCGGGCCGATGCCTCCGGCGTGGTGGCCAGCAGGATGTTGGAGAGCACTGCGTTGGCCTTGTAGCCATTGTTCTTGATCTGGTTGCTCAAGGCGATGAGCTGGTATTTCTCGTTGACGATGCTGTTGATTTCAGCATTGTTGGAAGACTGGTTCCTGACGCCGACCATGGCCGTGACCACGATCAGCAGCAAGACTATTGCAAATGCGCCGCCCAGGCGGACGCCAATGTTGAAATTGGCGAGCTTCATCGCTACCCCCTTGTAGATCCCATTAGATGCCTACGTGCAGGCCCAGGCCGGACGACATCACCCCGCGTCGTCACGCTTTCCCTGTTTGTCCATGACACTGCACGACCTTGCGAATCCGCCTGACCATCTCTTGGGTTCTTCTCACATCGTTGGGGAGCGGCTCACGCCCTTCTTCCTCGGCCCGCACAAAGCGGACCGGGTTCCCTCAAACACATGTCTGCCCCGGCGTGTGCCGGTCTCCTGTTTTTTGAGAAACTGCAAATTCAGGCTTAGTTTAAACATTTCCATAGAGAAAAAATACATGAAACTCACATTTATTTGGGGAGTGTCGCGTAAATTTGTCATTCAACCTGAGCAGCAATCGTTGCATGGTGAATACCGAGTACAAACAAAAACGCCCCATTCTTTCGAATGGGGCGTTTTATTTGGCGGAGCGGACGGGGCTCTCCTACACAAGCGCAGGCCGCGGAATCGCTTGCAA